>DDNV01000013.1:7541-38171 GCA_002341315.1 Cellvibrionales bacterium UBA2511 | reverse complement strand
ATCGCCTTCGAGCGCCTGCCACTGCGAGAGTATCCCGATATCGATTCACCGATTGTCTCCATCCAGACCAAATACCCCGGCGCCGCCGCCAGCGTAGTGGAAACCCGCATCACGCAACTGATTGAAGACCGGATCTCCGGCCTGGAAGGCATTAAGTTTATCGAGTCCAACAGCTCAGACGGCGAATCGAGAATCAATATTGAATTCAATCTCTCCCGCGACATTGATGCGGCCGCCAATGATGTGCGCGATCGGGTTTCACGTATTCTCGAGGACCTCCCCGAGGAGGCCGACCTTCCCGATGTGGAGAAAATCGACTCCAACGAAGACGTCATCATGTGGCTCAACCTCACCAGTGATCGTCTCTCCATACCGGAACTGACCGATTATGCCGAGCGCTACCTGACAGATCGTTTCTCAGTACTCGATGGTGTGGCACTGGTAAGAGTCGGCGGGGGTCAGAGTTTCGCCATGCGTATCTGGCTGGACCGCATCAAGCTGGCCGCTCACAACCTGACCTCAGCAGATGTGGAGTCAGCACTGCGGTCTGAAAATGTGGAACTCCCGGCAGGCAAAATCGAATCGGTGGATCAGGAGTTCACCGTTCGCGTGGAGCGGGTATTCAGGACGGCTGAGGATTTCAGTCAACTGGTGCTGCAGCGCGGGGAAAACGGCCATCTGGTGCGACTCCATGATGTGGGTACCGTGGAGCGGGGCACCGAGGAATACCGCACCCTGTTTCGGGGCAATGGTGAAACCATGGTCGGGCTGGGCATTACCAAACAATCCACTGCCAACACCATGGAAGTTTCCCGTGCCGCAAAGGCCGAGGCCGAACGACTCAACAAAACACTGCCCGAGGGCATGTCGATTCAGCAGAGTTATGACACCTCGGTGTTTATTGAAAAGGCCATCAACGAAGTTTACAAGACACTGGCTATCGCCATTGCGCTGGTGATTTTCATCATCTATCTGTTTCTCGGCAGCGCCCGTGCCATGCTGGTTCCGGCAGTAACGGTGCCTGTCTCGCTGATTGCAACTTTTATTGTCTTGATGACCATGGGCTTTACCGTCAACCTGCTGACACTGCTTGCCATGGTGCTGGCCATCGGGCTGGTGGTGGATGATGCCATTGTCGTGCTAGAGAACATCCATCGGCGAATGGAGGAATACGGCGAGTCTGCTATCGTCGCCGCTTATCGGGGAACACGCCAGGTGGGTTTTGCGGTGATTGCAACGACGCTGGTACTCATCGCGGTATTTGCCCCGATCGCGATTCTAGAAGGCGACATGGGTCGATTATTCTCCGAGTTTGCCCTGACCATGAGCGCTGCAGTGGGTTTTTCAAGTCTGGTGGCACTGACTCTCTCGCCGGTTCTGGCGTCACTGGTGCTGAAGCCTACGGGAAAACCCACATTGCTGGTTCGGAAGGTCGACAGTTTTTTTAACCGGTTAAAAACTCGCTATGGATATTTGGTGGATGCGGCCATCGAAAAGCCCTATCTGGTGATCGCAATCTTTGTCGCCATCATTGGGCTCTGTGTCCTGCTGGTTAACCAGATCCCCAATGAATATGCCCCCAAGGAAGACCGCGGTGCCTTTTTTATCATGGTCAAAGGGCCTGAAGGTGCCAGCTACGCCTATACCAAAGCGTACATGGAAGAGATCGAACGTCGACTGATGCCCCTGGCGGAAACGGGTGAGGCTGAACGGATCCTGATTCGCGCTCCCCGGGATGCCTTCAATACCGGGATGGTCATAGTCGTGCTGGGTGACTGGGATAGCCGGCGCTCTGCCTGGGATATTATGGCGGAAATTCGTCTGCAAACAGCTGATCTGGCGGGGGTGACCATTCATCCGATCATGCGGCAGGGAATCGGCAGTCGAACCGCAAAACCACTGCAGTTTGTGCTCGCCGGAGGCACCTATCAGGAGCTCGCTGCCTGGCGGGATATCCTGTTTGCCGAGCTGCAGAAAGATAATCCCGGCTTCACCGATATTGATAGCGACTACAAGGAGACCAGCCCGCAGGTTCAGGTATTAATTGATTATGACCGGGCTGCAGAGTTGGGGGTATCGGTACAAAGTATCGGTCGCACACTGGAAAGCATGCTGGCTTCGCGGCGGATCACCACCTATATCGATACAGGTGAAGAGTACGACGTGATGATTGAGGGCAAGCGCGACCAACAGAACAGTCCGGGAGATCTCACCAATTTTTACGTTCGCTCCGACCGCTCGGAACAGCTGATTCCCCTGTCCAATCTGGTGTCATTGAGAGAATTTGCCGATTCCAAAACCCTCAATCGCTACAATCGCAATCGCGCTATTACCATTGAGGCCAACCTTGAAGACCAGCTTCCGCTGGGCGAGGGCCTGCGGTATCTGGAGAAGCTGGTTGACGAGCTCTTACCGGAATACGCCATCGTGGATTACAAAGGCCGCTCTCTGGATTACAAAGCCTCCGGCAGTGCCACCTATTTCACCTTCGTACTCGGGGTTATCGTGATGTTTCTGGTGCTGGCGGCCCAGTTCGAGAGCTACGTCAATCCCTTCATTATTGTGCTGACCGTGCCAATGGCCATCGCCGGCGGACTGCTCGGGCTGTGGGTCACCGGCAATACACTCAATCTCTACAGCCAGATTGGACTGATTATGCTGGTGGGGCTGGCGGCAAAAAACGGCATCCTGATCGTAGAGTTTGCCAATCAGGCAAGGGATAGAGGGGCTTCGGTAAAAGCCGCCATTACTGAAGCAGCACGCGTTCGTTTGCGGCCAATCCTGATGACCAGTATTACCACTGTTGCCGGTTCAGTGCCCCTGATCCTGTCCTTTGGCGCCGGCGCTGAAACCCGGCAAGTTCTGGGGATTACCCTTTTCTGTGGCGTGGCATTTGCCACCGTCTTCACACTGTTTGTGCTGCCGGTCGCCTACAACTTGCTGGGTGGGTTTTCCCGAGGGCCGGGTTTTGTGTCCCAGAAACTGGATCGTGAGCTGGACAAAAATTCTCAACACTGATGTCGTTACAGATGCGTCATGTCACCTGATGGCCTGACGACAATAATTCATTCACGTCATACTTGAAAAAATTCCGCGTGACCTATCAGACTATCTCGACCTTGCCGCATTGGCGACATCACTGAAAACAATTGTTTTTCCCACCGGAGCCAGGGCAATGCCAGCCAGTTTCAAGTGCTGAATCCCGAATGGAATGCCGATGATGGTGAGAAATAGCGCCAACGCCACCATGATATGGGCAACCGCCAACCAGAATCCCGCCAACAGAAACCAGATCACATTACCGAACAGGCCCAGCAAACCTGTGCCAATATCTTCCCGTTGCCGGAGCTCGCTGCGACTGATCGCCTCACGGCCAAAGGGCCACATCGTAAATTGGCCAATCACCAGACAGGATCTACCCCAGGGAATCCCGATAATCGTGATAAAGGCAATCAGGCCAAAAAACCACCAGGCAAGCCCCATCACCAGACCACCGAGTACAAGCCACAGAATATTTCCGATTGTCCGGATCATAGGCTAACGCCCCCTTAAAAAAAGTCGATCCAGCGCATCCAGTGACATCTGTGTCCAGGTGGGTCGGCCATGGTTACACTGACCACTGCGTTCTGTGGCTTCCATATCGCGCAACAGGGCATTCATTTCGGGAATACTCAGCTTGCGGTTGGCCCGTACGGAGGAATGGCAGGCCATCGTCGACATAATTTCATCCAGATGCTGTCGAATACGATCACTACTACCGTGCTTCAGGAGATCAGATAGCACGTCCCTCACCAGCGGCTCGACATCGGCATCTCGGAGCATGGCGGGCACCCGCCGCACGATCAGGCTTTCCGGACCGGCTCTCTGCAGTAAAAAACCCAGATTTTCAAACAGCGCCGAGTGCTCATCGGCCCCGTCGGCCTCTGACTGGCTTACCGCCAGGGTAATCGGCACCAACAAAGGCTGGGAGACAAGCGCCTGAGCGTCAAAGGCCTGCTTCATGCGCTCATAGGTAATTCGCTCATGGGCCGCATGCATATCGACCAGTACCAGCCCCTCTGCATTCTCGGCCAGAATATAAATACCTTTCAGTTGGGCGATGGCGTAACCCAGTGGGGGGGAGAAACCTTCTGATGTTGATTCAGGATACAGCCGCTTGTCCTGCGCCTGCCACCCATCCCCGGGAGCGTAAGTGGTCATGGGCTCCGCCACGTCACTGACTTCGAACGATTGCTGTGCCGACAAGCCCATTGCCGATTGTTCAACCGGTGTGCGCCAATGGGGCTCACCGGGCGCTTGCTCAGCTATGGCAACCTGTGCAGCCGGAGTATCACCGGGCCGGATATCCGCGATCGCACGGTGCAGGCTGCGAAACAGGAAATCGTGTACTGTCCGACTGTCGCGAAAACGCACCTCGTGCTTGGTGGGGTGCACATTGACATCAATCTCTGCGGGATTCACCTCCAGATAGAGGACAAACGCCGGGTGGCGTCCCTGGTACATCACATCCCGATAGGCCTGACGCACCGCATGGGTGACCAGCTTATCGCGGATACTGCGACCATTGACGTAGAAGTACTGCAGATCCCCCTGACTACGGGAAAACGTTGGCAACCCAACCCAACCCCAGAGCCGCAAACCGGCGGCCTCGAGGTCAAGATAGAGTGCATTTTCCATAAACACCGGGCCACAAATAGCGGCCACCCGTCGTTCTTGTTCTGCCTGAGTGGTAGTGGCGCGAAAATGGTGTACGGCCTTGCCGTTATTGTGCAGGGTAAAATCGATCTCGAAATGACTCAGGGCCAGCTTGCGGAGGACTTCGTCGATCCGCTTGTACTCGGTGGCCTCGGTCCGCAGAAACTTGCGCCGGGCCGGTGTATTAAAAAACAGATCGCGCACCTCAACTGTGGTGCCCCGTGGATGGGCGACCGGGGCCAGATTCACAGCCATATCACGACCTTCGGCCTCGGCTTTCCAGCCCGGGCCGCTATCTTGGTCATTGGTGGCAATCGCCAACCGTGACACAGAGGAAATACTGGCCAAAGCCTCACCGCGAAACCCCAGAGTCCCAACCGACTCAAGATCATCAAGCTGTTCAATTTTACTGGTGGCGTGTCGGCTGAGTGCCAATGGCAAGTCATCTGATGCAATCCCGGAACCGTTATCACGCACTTTCATCAGTTTGATACCGCCCCGTTCCACGTCGATGTCAATACGACTGGCACCGCTGTCGATACTGTTTTCCAGTAACTCCTTGATCACAGAGGCCGGGCGTTCAACCACTTCTCCAGCAGCGATCTGATTGGCTAGCCGGGGACTGAGCAAATGTATTTTGGGCATGAAACAATTCTTATGAAGAGGGAATTTTAAGCTGCTGACCAATGTTGATACGGGTATTGGTAAGTCCGTTATGCCTGAGCAATGCATCGACGGAAATATTGTACTTCAGGGCGATATCGGAGAGCGTATCACCCCTCGCGATCACATGGACATTTTCGCCCATCGACTTTCTCGCGGCCAACAGCGTCCCTGAGGGCGGCGCCTTGCTGAAATGCTGGTGAATTCCGTTATATATTGATCTGGCTATTTTCTGCTGGTAGTCGCGGGTACCCAGTAAGCGCGCCTCATGAGGGTTGGAAATAAATCCGGTCTCCACCAGAATGGAAGGAATATCGGGCGATTTAAGCACCATGAAGCCCGCCTGTTCCACACGCTTTTTATGAAGCCGGGCAACACCCCCCATGTATTTCAGCACCTCCGACCCGGCATCCAGACTGCTGCTGAGGGTCGCGGTCATGGACAGATCGAGCAATACGCTGGCGAGCATATGATCCTTGTCGTCGAGGCTGACCGAACCGGCACCACCGATTAAATCCGCACGATTTTCCTTACTGGCCAGATAGCGGGCCGTTTCACTGGTAGCACCCCGACGGGACAGGGCAAATACGGAGGCACCATTGGCCGAAGGTTTGGTGAAAGCATCGGCGTGGACCGAAATAAACATGTCCGCTCGATGTTCGTGGGCAATGCGCGTCCGATCCCTTAGTGCAATATAGTAATCACCATCCCTGACCAGCCGGGCCTTGAAACCCGGCGTCTGATCAAACAACCTTTTCAGCTCGCGGCTGATCGACATCACCACTTCTTTTTCACGAATGCCGTTGGGGCCCAGAGCCCCAGGGTCTTCACCACCGTGACCTGCATCAATCGATATGATCACATCCCGCTGCCCCAGGGGCGGCGGCTTAACTGATTCCTCTGCGGTACTGCGGGCCTCGTCCATTACACGATCGTAGAGATCCAGGACCAACCGGTGCCCATATTGCTCATTCTTCACCAGGGTGAAACTGCGCGGCCTCACCGGAGCACTGAGGTCCAGCACAATTCGCAGATGATGCCCTTCATGCACACCACTGCGAATGCCGGTAATCGGTGAAGTAGAGAAATCCAGTCCGGTAAACGCTGTTTTCAGAGTAGTCCGGTCAATATCAACCACCAGCCTGCGGGGGTTATCAAGATCAAAAACGGTATGGTTCACCGGCCCGCTGACATCAAAAACCAATCGCGTGTGATCTGGCGCGCGCCACAGCCTAACACCCTCCACTGTGGCGGCAGCCAGGGGCTGACAGACACCAACCAGCAGGAGCAGAACAGATGCAATAATTCGCGCTTTTAACAAAATGCTGCCCTCAACCCGGTTCCGACAGGGAAGCCAGAATAGCCTCCCCTTTCGGGGTATGACCGGCAATACTCAGACGACGGCCATCTTCAACGGCTGTTATCGTGATCTGCAGATCCGGTAATGGCAACATGCCTGCACCGCGTTCTGGCCATTCCACAAGACAACAGCCGCCTTGCGACAGATAATCTCGAATACCGATAAGTTCCAATTCCTCGGGATCCCCCAGCCGATATAAATCAAAATGGTAAACCAATCCATCACCACCGAACTGATAGGGCTCTACCAGTGTATAAGTTGGACTTTTTACCGGCCCCTTGTGACCAAACGCACCAAGAATCCCGCGACACAGGGTGGTCTTGCCCGCGCCCAGATCCCCCGTCAGAAAAATCAGTATCGGTGCGGTTATTGATTTACCAAGCTGGCGCCCGAACTCCACCATTGCCTGCTCACCGGAGAGCACCTTGACCATTGCCTGACTCATGGGTTCACCAGATGCCGCAGAGGACCCAGCAGATCTGTAGCCAGCATACCTCGCTCGCCCTCCACTGCTGCGCGATCGGCGGCCTCAGTATGCAGGCACACGGCCAGCGGCAATGCCATGTCCGGGGACAACCCTTGGGCAATCAATCCCCCAATAATACCACTGAGGACATCGCCCATACCGCCACTGGCCATGCCCGGATTGCCGCCGGTACAAACCGCCACTGGCAGCCCGGGGTCAAGGCACACCAGTGAACCCGCCCCTTTCAGGACAACCGCACATTGAAATGTTTGCTGTAGAGCACGCACAACGGCAAACCGGTCGGCCTCCACAGCCTCCACAGTGATACCCAGCAACCTCGCGGCCTCACCCGGATGAGGGGTAATTATCCAGTTTGATGGCAAATGGCCTGAAGTCAGTCGAGCCTCACTGAGAATATTCAATGCGTCGGCATCCAGGACGACCGGCAATGCCGTGTCCAGTACCTGCTGCAATAGTTGCTCGGACCAGGGCGATCGCCCAAGGCCGGGGCCGGCAACCAGTACGGTGGCACGGGCCAGCAGTGGCCGGAGTTGTTGTCCCGAGGTCACCGCTCGCACCATCAACTCGGGACGACGCGCCAATAGCGCTGTAACATGTTCGGGTTGGGTTGCAACACTTACCAGTCCGGCCCCCACCCTTAATGCAGCCTCTGCGGCCATGCTTGCCGCCCCACCAAAACCCCGATCACCGCCAATAATCAGTACATGACCAAAGGCTCCCTTGTGAGCGTCACGTCGGCGGGGCGCGAGCAAGGTCGACCTCAGAGGATCCAGCTCCAGGCGATAAGCCGTGTGAGGCTCTGCCGCCAGAATCTGCTCGGAAACACGCAAATCACTGTAAACCAGCTCTCCACCGAGGGCCGGCCCCCGGCCGGTAAAAAGCCCCTGTTTCAGAGCGATAAAAGTGACCGTAAGATTTGCCTCCACAGCAGGCCCGTTGGCAGCACCCGTATTCGCACTCAGGCCCGAGGGAATATCCACCGCAACAACCGGCAAGCCACTGTGGTTGATCAATCGAATTGCCTGCGCAAATGGCTCGCGAACCTCACCGGAAAACCCGGTGCCCAACATTGCATCCACAACCACGCCCGCCGACAGGTCAAGGCAATCGCTGAACGGCACCATCGGTACACCCGCATCGCGGGCGTACTGAAATGCTGTGCGCGCATCACCGCCGAGTTTCCCGGGCGAGCTCATCTGAATCACCCGAACAGGCAGCCGCCCCTCGGCTGCCAGGGCCGCTACAATATAGCCATCACCACCGTTGTTTCCTGAACCACAGAACACCGTCAACGGCTTTCCCGGCCAGTGGCTGAGAATTTTCTGAAATACAGCGTAACCCGCCCGCTTCATTAATTTGATGCCGGGGATGCCATTCCGGATGACAGTCTGATCCAGCTGGCGAGCCTGTTCCGCGCTAAATAATGCCGTTGGCAAATGCTGGTACATAAAATACCGATTATCCCGAGAATATCTGGCAAAATTATACGTCAACTCACCACGGCCGTTCGACTATGTCCAGTGAAACACCCGAGATCGATTACACACAGCTTGCTCTGGACATCAAAGACTGGGGCAGGCGGCTCGGTTTTCAGCAGGTGGCGATCACCGATACGGACTTATCGAAAACCGGACATCAGCTGAATGACTGGCTAGCGGCGGGCCACCAGGGAGAAATGCGCTGGATGAGTGAGCACGGTGAGAAGCGCTACCACCCGGAACAATTACTTCCCGGCACACTTCGTGTTATCACGGTCAGAATGGACTATCTGACAGATAACAGCAATATGATCGCGACGCTGAAAGATGAGAGCAAAGCCTACATCTCCCGATACGCGCTGGGCCGCGACTATCACAAACTGATCCGCAATCGGCTGACAACGCTCACTAAAGAGATCGAGAAAGCCGTACCGGGAGCCGTGGTACAACGCCCCTTTGTCGATAGTGCGCCGGTTATGGAAAAACCCCTCGCCGTGAAAGCCGGATTGGGCTGGATGGGCAAACACACTCTGGTGATTAACAGCGAGGCCGGCTCCTGGTTTTTTCTTGGGGAAATCTATACCAGCCTGCCGCTACCTGTGGACCAATCCAGCGAGACAGATCAATGTGGGGAGTGCCAGGCCTGCCTGAAAGTCTGTCCCACCGATGCGTTTCCGGCGCCCTATGTACTGGATGCGCGACGCTGCATCTCCTACCTCACCATAGAGCAGAAAGGCAGTATTCCAGAGGAGTTTCGCGAACCGATGGGCAACCGGGTATTCGGCTGTGATGACTGTCAGGCCGTCTGCCCCTGGAACAAGATGGCATCCTTGAGTGACGAGAAAGATTTCACGCCTCGACACAATCTGGACAACCGCGAACTCACTGAACTTTTTTTGTGGAGTGAACAGGAATTTCTCAAGAAGACCGAAGGGTCGCCTATCAGGCGAGTCGGCTATGAGGGGTGGCTCCGGAACCTGGCCGTTGGCCTTGGCAATGCACCCACCTCGGAGACAGTGGTCAGCGCCTTGCGAAGCCGCGAGTCACATAGTTCCCCGATGGTGAGAGAACATGTGGCCTGGGCCCTGGGACAACATCAGCAACAGAAAAGGCGCAAACGAAAAATCACCAACACGGCCAATACATGAGGTGTGTACTTGGATGGAGATCAGCCCCCATAACAAGCAAGTTGGTTATTCCCGTTCCGGTTCCATAATAAAAAAGACATCCCGATAGTAGGTCAGCTCGGCAATGGAGTCCTTGATGTCTGACATGGCGAGATGCGAACTCTGTTTATTGAAGCCTTTTATCAACTCAGGCCGCCAGCGCCGGATAATCTCCTTCACACTGCTGACATCCAGATTGCGATAGTGGAAGAAGGCCTCCAGTGACGGCATCTGTCTCGCCAGAAAACGGCGATCCTGACAGATAGAATTGCCACACATCGGCGACTGCCGTTCATCCAAAAACTGTTTCAAAAAGGCAAGAGTCGCCTGCTCCGCCTCTGCCAGCGTCGTTGTACTGTTGCGCACCCGCTCTGTCAGACCCGATTGACCGTGCTGACGTGTATTCCACTCATCCATCCCCGCCAACATGGCTTCCGGTTGACGAATGGCCATCACCGGGCCCTCTGCCAGAACATTCAGGTCCTTGTCGGTGACGAGCGTAGCGATCTCGATAATCGCATCTGTCTCGGTATCAAGCCCCGTCATTTCCAGATCTATCCAGATCAGATTGAGGGGGTGTCTGACTGTAGTCATATCATTCATTAGGCTTTTCTTTTGCTATGCGGATTATATTGTCAAGACGCACTAGGCGCTCCTCGCTGCGGCTGATTTCGGCATTGAGCTCGTCCGCCTCCGAATCATCCGAGCCCGGGAGCTGGCCCTTCAGTGTCTTGATTCTTTCTGCTGTCTCCTGAATTTCATGCTCCAGGGTTCCGATCTTCTCTGCGCGATCGGCCTTGTCAAAAATAATGGCCTCCGGTGCCGCCTCCGGTGGCTCAACGGAGACGGCCTGCCTGGCGGGCGCCATAAACCTTTCGCCGTTATTGAACTGCCGCTGATTCATAAATGCCGGGGATACAATCTCGATACCGGCACCGTGAAGTTTATCCAACACCTCGCGACGCAATCTGCTTCGCATCGTCAACAGGTGCTTTACCTCTGCATAGTAACCGGAAATTCGGTAGCCGACGGAAAAGTCGCCAAGTGCCCGAATTTGCATAAACGGTTCTTCCAGCTCTGCTGCCAATGCCGCTTCTTTGAGCAGAGGCTCGATTTCATAATGGGGGATATCGTAGCCCAGCGAAAGATCACAGGAAATGATGGTACCAGAAGAACGAATGACTATGACCGGGTTCGCCGCCAGAAACAGGTTTGGCAAAGTAATTAAATCACGATCTTCGGACTGTATTTCGGTGTGAAACAGGCCCCGCTCAGTGACGCGGCCAAAATGCTCGCCGGCACGGATAAAGTCACCGTGATGAAAGCTTTTTACTGCCCTTAACATCAAACCCGCCATGGCATTCGCAACAAAGGTTGTCGATGAGATAGCCACCACCACGGACAACAGCAGCCCCAGCAGGCTCAGCAGATCACCGCGGGTGGATTCACTCACGGGTAGCACCAGGATAATGATCACCAGTGCCAGCGCCGTCAGCGCCAGCATGGTTACCTGACCGGGAAGCTTCGACTCGGTGGACAAACCCGCGCGACGCAACAGTAGCCAGTTGGCGAGCCACAATCCCAATATTATGATAACCAAGGCCACCAGCAACGGGATAAACCCCGCCAGTGACTGGTAAATTTCCTGAAAATCAATCATCTTTTGTGCCTGTCCCCGGTTGAACATATGCTATATCCTCCGGGGCAACTAAGCCAGCTGCTGCGGCTGTCCGGGCAAGAAGAGGAGAAATATTGTCCAAGCGTCATTTAACCAAACAACAGCGCCGACGGATACTGGAGAACCAGCGTCGAGCACAGTCGTCCACCGACAGACCGGATTCGCCGGAGAGTCAGACGACGACAGATGGCCTTGGCCCTGAACAAACCGGCAGAATTACCGCGTGTTATGGCAACCGGGTACTCGTGGAGTCCGACGAGCACAAAGGCGAGGTACACCGCTGCTACTTGCGCGCCAATCTGCCCTCCATTGTCACCGGAGACCGGGTCACTTGGCAGAATGGAGAATCCAATGGCGTGGTGGTGGCCATCAGCCCCCGCAGCTCCGAATTATGCCGACCCGACAACCGCGGTAAACTGCGACCGGTTGCAGCCAATATCGACTGTATTGCTGTTGTCATAGCCCCTTTTCCTGAACCCCATGCCAACCTGATAGATCGTTACCTGGTCGCGGCTGAACGCCAGGGTATTCAACCCATCCTGATCCTGAACAAAATTGACCTGATTGCCCAGGATCAGCACGAAACGCTGATCAGCCTGATGGATGATTACAGAAAGCTGGGATATGACTGCCTGCTGGTATCCGCTCATACCGGAAAAGGCATTGACGAACTCACAGACTATTTGAGCACGCGCACCAGTGTCTTTGTCGGGCAATCGGGCGTGGGCAAATCTTCATTACTAAACAGCATCGCCCCGGGAGCAGAAGCAGCTGTGGGAGCACTATCGGAGAGCGCAGCAAAAGGGACACATACCACGACCACGGCACAACTCTTTCATCTGCCGAGTGGTGGCGAAGTGATCGATTCGCCGGGTATCCGCGAATTCGGACTCTGGCACATTGAACCAGACGCCATCGCAGACGGGTTTGTAGAGTTCAGAGCTTTTCTCGGCCACTGTCGATTCCGCGACTGTCGGCATCAGGGAGAACCCGGTTGCGCCCTGCGCCAGGCCATTGCTTCCGGCAGCATTAGCGCAACTCGCTTCAGTAGCTACCAACAAATTTTACAGAGTCTGGAATCTGACCAGCAGTAAAGCCATGGGTTTTTTGATGTTACAATCGCGCCTCGCATGAATGGGAGCAATTATGACTGAGTTACCTAAATTACTGGAACCGGAGTCACTGGTTGAACTGCTTGAACGACCTGACATCCTGCTGATTGACGTTTGCAAAGATGAAATATACAGCCGGAGGCATATCCCCGGTGCTGTACACGTGTCGACCAAGGAACTGATGAATGGCGGCCAACCATGGCCCAACAAGTTGCCCTCCCCCGCACAACTGGACGCACTGTTTAGTCGAATCGGACTGACCGCTGACAAACATGTAGTGGTGTACGATGATGAGGGAGGTGGCTGGGCAGGTCGGTTGATCTGGACACTGGATGTTATCGGTCATCAAAACTGGTCATACCTCAACGGCGGACTCGTTGCCTGGTACGCCGAGGGTTTCCCCACCACTGATGAAGTTCCTCCACCCGAGGTGGTCGAATTCGAGGCGACTGTTGATCGGGCAGCAACTGTCAGCGCCGAGGATATCATGGCCATGAATGCTGCTGACGATGTACAAATCTGGGATGCCCGCAGTATTGAGGAATATACGGGAGAAAAAGTAATGGCCGAGAAGGGTGGTCATATTCCCGGCGCCATTCATTGCGAATGGACCAGCCTAATGGATCGTGAACGCAATATGCGGATTCGGCAGGATGCCCTTGAATACCTGGCCACAGTGGGGATCTCTCCCGATAAACCCACCATCACCCACTGCCAGTCACATCACCGTTCAGGCTTTACCTATCTAGTAGGCCGCCTGCTGGGTTTCAGTAATATTCGCGCCTACGATGGCTCATGGTGGGAGTGGGGAAATCGACCCGACACACCTGTGGAGCAGGGGCGGTGAATGATTTTCTTGCCGAGTGGTTTGTTGCCCTGCAACGGCTGACCCCACAACACCAGCTGTCCAGGCTGGTGTCAAAACTGGCTGAGAGCACCCACCCCCGGACAAAAAATCTGCTTATCCAGCAATTCATCAAAACCTATAACGTGAATATGGATGAAGCGGTCGGCAGTTCCGACAATGACTACACCAGTTTCAATGATTTTTTCACGCGCTCATTGAAACCCGAGTCGCGCCCAATTGAGGACACACCGGGAAGTATCGTTTCACCGGCGGATGGCACTATCAGTCAGCTGGGGGCAATCGCCCAGGGGCGTATTTTCCAGGCGAAGGGCAGGCATTTTTCAGTGGACGCGTTATTGGGTGAGCACAGTCCCCGGAGCGAACAATTCCTGAATGGGCAGTTTGCAACCATTTACCTGTCTCCCCGAGATTACCACCGGGTGCACATGCCGATTAGCGGATCACTGGAGTATTGTCGCTATATCCCCGGCAAACTGTTTTCTGTCAACACAACAACAACCCGGCATATCGATGGCCTTTTTGCCCGAAATGAACGTCTGGTAAGTTTTTTCAATACAGAAATAGGTCGTTGCGCCATTGTCATGGTAGGCGCCATGCTGGTAGCAGGCATTGAGACTGTATGGGGAGATTACCCCCCCGGAATACTGAAAACAGAACAGTTTTCGGATAGCCAATTCGCTTTCAATAAAGGGGAGGAAATGGGTCGATTCAAATTTGGCTCAACCGTTATTCTATTATTTGAAGAAAATTCAGTGGGCTGGGATGCGACCTGCGGCCCGGGAACCACAGTGCAAATGGGGAAAAAAATGGGTCAGTTCTAAGCCAACCCAAATTGAATCCCGCAATCCCATCAGAGACGAAACCGATCCCGAAGCGTGGCATAAAGCCCGCCCTGACGAGCTGTTGTTTCCATTTTGGCATCATCAGAAACAACCGATTCCATGACCCGTTGTGCATTTTTCATAAAAATGCCACTGACAGCGGCAATGTCCACATCGTAACCGGACAAATCGAGATCTCTTGCAATGGCCAGCTTGGAAACGGATTTTGCTTTTGACTGGCCACTTTTCTCCAGAATTCTCCGGGATAAACCCTCATCCTTGAGATCAACCAGAATATAGGCATCTGAAGCCTGTGCTTTTTTCTGATCCAACACCGCCACCTTCGGCGTCAAACGGGATTCCGCGTGTTGCTCCACAACAATACCGACATCACCGGTCGTCAACTCCACCAGCGTACCCGTAGGGTATAGACCGATCGACTGGATAAACTGTACCACCAGATCATCCTGAAACTTTTTATCCCGTAGATTATAGAGCAGGCTCACCGCCCTGGATGGTGCCACCGGCTCCTCCGCTTCGCGGGGATTTGAAATAGCATCGTAGGTTGTCGCAATACCGGCAATTCGGGCCAACAGAGGAATTTTTCCACCCTGCAATCCCTCGGGAAACCCACTGCCATCGTGACGCTCGCAGTGAAAACGCACCACAGAGACAACGCGTGGTTCAACATTACTACTGCGCAACATTTCAACACCGTAGTCGACAAATTTTTGGTATTCAGTGGCTTCTTCGAGCGTGCGCTTTCTTTTCCGCAACAGCCCATTGGGCAATTTAATTTTGCCGATATCCTTCAGCAGTGTGCCGAGGCAAAGCACTGACATTTCCTCTTTTGGCATACCGACAAAGCGGGCGAACTGCACTGCCCACAAGGCTGAACGCATACTGTGGTCATGGCTGTGCTGATCTTTGAGGCGGAGCCGCAGCAGCCAGGTAAAGGCATCGGGACATCTGACAACACTGTTGACCATGTCCCCAACAGAATCTTTCAATCCCTGATAATCAAAGTCTCGGCCTTTGGCGATTTGTTTTACTGCCAGAGCAAAATGGCCCCGGAGCTGCATTAAACCCTTTTCAGCATACTGCACCTCCTCGGAAAGAGGGACAACCTTCCCATACACGCCACGCTTGACATCAATTGGCGATGCTGTAGCGGCCAGGCCACTTGCCTTTAAAGTGGGGGACGCCCTAGGCCCGGTTTTTGATGGTTGCTGCACAGTAACTGCCGGACTTGAGCCTTTGGTAACATCTATATACACGTATTCACAGTAATTGCGCAGCGCACTGATCTCTTTGGGACTTTTAACAAGGAGGCCTTGAATGGGAAAGGGTGTCTGACTCCAGGGACGATCAAGACAAGAGACATACATCCCCATCGTGATGTCTGCGACACTGACCTTGACCTGCTTGATGCTCATACTGATGCACGCTCAAGTTTATAAATTTAAATAAAGCCTTATTGTCATACAGCCTTTGCACAAGGCTATTTTCATCCTTTAAAGAGTATTCTGATACGAAGCAATAGCAACCGGGAATGCACAATCGGTCTAATTATGAGACAACTGGTCAGCTTATTTAGATTTACTTGTGGTAATTCACCGAATAACTGTGAACTGCGTCAATAAAAATTCCAGCCTTCTCGGGGCTGATGTCTGGCGTGATTCCATGGCCAAGATTGAATATATGACCCTCGCCACTGCCGTACTGATCAAGGATACTGGCCACCTCCTGACGAATTCTTTCAGGTGACGCACGAAGTGTCGCCGGGTCCATATTTCCCTGGAGTGCCACTTTGGCGCCTATACGCTGGCGAGCATGACCAATATGTGTCGTCCAGTCCAAGCCGACCGCATGACAGCCAGAATCCGCAATGGCTTCAAGCCACTGTCCTCCACCTTTGGTAAAGAGAATCACCGGTACATCTCGACCCTCGCTGTGTTTGGTCAAACCGGCAACAATCTTGCTCATGTAATTGAGCGAAAACTCCTGGTAGGCAGTATGGGAGAGAGCTCCACCCCAGGTATCAAAAATCTGTACTGCCTGTGCGCCAGCTTCTATCTGCGCGTTGAGGTAGGCGATCACCGACGCTGCGAGCTTCTCAAGCAGTTGGTGAAGCAACTGTGGCTGGTCGTAGAGCATAGTTTTACTGCGGGCAAAGTCGCGACTGCTTCCGCCCTCAATCATATACGTTGCCAGCGTCCAGGGGCTTCCGGAAAACCCGATCAAAGGCACCCGACCATTGAGTTCACGACGAATGGTAGACACAGCATCCAGCACATAGGGAAGATCACTGGCCGGATCAATCACCTGCAGACCGGCAATATCCGCCTCGGTCCTGACCGGTTTCCTGAAACGCGGCCCCTCTCCTGCTTCGAAATAGAGGCCCAATCCCATGGCGTCGGGGATAGTGAGAATATCCGAAAACAGAATTGCCGCATCTAGAGGGTAGCGCTCAAGTGGCTGGAGCGTGACCTCACAGGCCAACTCAGGATTGGTACAGACAGCCATAAAATCCCCGGCTGCGGAACGGGTCTGGCGGTATTCTGGTAAATACCGGCCCGCCTGACGCATCATCCATACCGGAGTTACGTCGACAGGTTGGCGCAACAGGGCCCGAAGAAAACGATCATTTTTTAGTAAAGCCATTGGTTTGGAGCCTTGTGGTCAAACTTGCAGGTAATCCAGAATACCTTCCCCTGCCTGGCGCCCTTCCCAAATTGCAGTCACCACCAAGTCCGAACCACGCACCATATCACCCCCGGCAAAAATCTTTGGATTGCTGGTTTGAAACTTGAAGCACTGATCTTCGGGCGCTATGACGCCCTGCCAGTCATTGAGCTGAACATTTTTCTCGCCGAGCCAGGGGGCTGGATCAGGCTGAAAACCAAACGCGATCAGGATCACATCTGCCGGCAGAATTTCTTCACTTCCCGCAACGGGCGTGGGCCGACGGCGACCTTGTTCGTCCGGCTCACCCAGCTCTGTAGTAACCACTTTAACGCCTTCTACGCGACCATTGCCAATGATCTCAACCGGTTGGCGGTTAAACAGGAACTGCACTCCTTCTTCCTGAGCGTTTTTCACCTCACGACGGGAACCCGGCATGTTTTCTTGATCTCGCCGGTAGGCACACACCACCGAAGTCGCACCCTGGCGAATCGATGTTCTATTACAGTCCATGGCGGTATCACCACCGCCCAATACCACGACCCTCTGCCCGGCAACACTAATAAAATCGTCAGGGTTCTTTTCCCAACCCATGTTGCGATTGACATTGGCCACCAGAAAAGGGAGCGCATCGTAAACGCCGGGTAGGTCTTCTCCGGGAAAACCACCTTTCATGTATTTATAGGTACCCATGCCAAGGAAAATGGCATCGTACTCTTCCAGCAACTGGTCGATGGTCACATCGACGCCAATCTCGGTGTTGAGTCTGAATTCCACACCCATATCTTCAAGGATGACACGGCGATTTTGCATCACCGACTTCTCGAGCTTGAACTCCGGTATACCGAAAGTCAGCAAGCCGCCAATTTCCGGATAGCGGTCAAATACCACCGGTCGAACGCCGCCCCGCACCAGAATGTCGGCACAACCGAGACCCGCCGGTCCAGCCCCGATGATAGCCACCCGCTTATCGGTCCATGTCACATTGGACATATCCGGACGCCAACCCATGGCAAAAGCGGTGTCGGTAATGTATTTCTCCGCACTGCCAATGGTGACAGCACCAAAGTCGTCATTCAGGGTGCAGGCACCTTCGCAAAGCCGGTCCTGAGGACAAACCCGGCCACAGACCTCGGGGAGTGTATTGGTCTGATGACAGAGCTCCGCTGCTTCAAGAATATTGCCGTCAGACAATAGCTTTAGCCAGTTGGGGATATAATTGTGAACCGGGCACTTCCACTCACAGTAGGGATTACCGCAATCCAGACAGCGATGCGCCTGACTGGCGGCCTCCTTTTGTTCGAATGGCTCGTAAATTTCGACAAATTCCCGGGTGCGACTGAGCAATCCCTTTTTTCCGGGCTCTTCTCTGCTTACCTGCACAAACTGGAAATTGTTGTTCAATCTTTGCGTCATAAGTGGAAACCTTTACTCAACAACAGCCTTATTGGGGTGCAGCACGAGTGTGTTCAAGCAAGCTTTGCAGACTCGCAGCCTTGGGCTTGACCAGCCAGAATTTATTGAGGAAGCTCTCCAGGTTTTCGAGGACCTGTTGACCCCAGGCGCTACCGGTTTCTTCCACAAAGTCCTTGATCAGACTTTCCAGGTTATGGCGGTAGGCCTCGGTGGCCTCACTGGTAATGCGCTGAATATCGACCAGCTCCATATTGTAGCGGTCGACAAAAGTTCGTTCTTCATCCAGTACATAGGCAAAACCACCGGTCATGCCTGCACCGAAATTCGGACCGGTATTGCCAAGCACCACGACTACGCCACCCGTCATATACTCACAGCAATGGTGCCCGGCACCCTCGACCACCGCGATACAACCCGAGTTACGCCCCGCAAAACGCTCACCTGCACGACCGGCGGCGTATAGTTTGCCACCGGTGGCACCATACAGGCAGGTATTACCAATAATCGGCGCCTGATTTGAAGAAAACCTACTGGCTTCGGGTGGCGCAATGACAATTTTCCCACCGGCCATACCCTTACCGACGTAATCGTTGGCATCTCCCCGCAAATAAATATCCAGTCCACCGGCGTTCCAGACACCCAGCGATTGACCTGCGACGCCGTGAAGATTCAATTTCACCGGCGCGTCGGCCATCCCCTGATTACCATGGCGCTTGGCGATCTCACCAGACAAGCGCGCACCAATAGAACGATCACAGTTGCTGACGGAGTAGTGGTACTCTCCGCCCGACTTTGCCTCGATTGCGGGGAGAATATCCTCGACCATACGCTCTGCCAGATACCCCTTGTCAAATGGCGTGTTTCTTGGCACCTGGCAGGTTTGCGGTTTGCTTTGCAACAGTTCATCAGTATAGATGATGGGTGACAGATCGAGCTTTTTCTGTTTTTCCGTCACGCCGGGTAATACTTCCAGCAAATCCACCCGTCCCACGAGCTCCTCAAGACTCCTGACCCCGAGACGTGACATCCACTCACGGGTTTCTTCTGCCATGAAACGGAAGAAATTGCGCGCCATTTCCACGGTACCCAGGTAATACTGTTCCCGGAGTGTCTTGTCCTGGGTAGCAACGCCCGTTGCACAATTATTGAGATGGCAAATACGCAGGTACTTGCAGCCCAGGGCGATCATCGGGGCCGTGCCAAAACCAAAGCTCTCGGCGCCGAGAATGGCCGCCTTGACAACATCCAACCCGGTTTTCAAACCACCGTCAGTTTGCACGCGCACTTTCCCTCTCAGATCGTTGGCTCGCAACATCTGGTGGGTTTCCGACAAACCGAGCTCCCATGGAGAGCCCGCGTAACGAATGGAAGTCAAGGGGCTGGCAGCAGTGCCACCGTCGTAACCCGATATGGTGATCAGGTCTGCATAGGCTTTCGCCACACCTGCAGCAATCGTTCCCACCCCCGGCCTCGATACCAGTTTCACGGATACCAGAGCGGTCGGATTAACCTGCTTCAGATCAAAAATCAGCTGGGCCAGATCCTCAATAGAGTAGATATCATGATGCGGCGGCGGTGAAATCAGTGTCACACCGGGAACCGAATAGCGCAGCCGGGCAATTAATTCATTGACCTTACCACCCGGCAATTGACCACCTTCACCCGGCTTTGCGCCCTGGGCAATCTTGATCTGGATGACTTCCGCACTGGACAAATAATGCGGTGTCACACCAAATCGACCGGAGGCAACCTGTTTGATTTTCGAGACCTTATTCGTACCAAAGCGCACCGAGTCCTCACCGCCCTCGCCGGAATTGGAGCGTCCGCCCAGGGTATTCATGGCCTCGGCAAGGGCTTCATGTGCCTCCGGTGATAGTGCGCCCAGCGACATGCCCGCCGAATCAAAACGTTTGATGATTTTTTCGATCGGCTCAATCTCTGCCATGGGCAAAGGTACGATGTCGTCACGCAACTTCAGCAAATCCCGCAGTGTTGCTATCGGACGCTGATTAACCAACGCGGCATAGTCGTGCCAGGCCGCATAATCGTTATTTTGCACAGAGCGATGCAGCGCCTGGACCACGTCTGGGTTGAACGCATGATATTCCTGGCCGTGCACATATTTCAGGAGACCACCCGGGTTAACGGGCTTCCGATCACTCCAGGCTTCCCGCGCAAGTCGCTGCTGATCTTGCTGCAGGTCTTCGAACCCGGCACCCTGAATACGACTCGGTGTATCGGTGAAGCAGAGGTCGACCACTTCAGATGACAGACCCACGATCTCAAACAACTGGGAGCCCCGGTAGGATGCGATCGTGGAAATACCCATTTTGGAGAGTATTTTCAACAAGCCCTTGTTAATCGCCTTGCGATAGTTCTTAAAGGCAACATCGAGGTCACTGAGCAATTCGCCGGATTGCACCAGATCACACAGGATGTGATAACTCAGATAGGGGTAGACCGCCGAAGCCCCATAGCCGATCAGCGCAGCAATCTGATGCGCATCCCGCGCCGAGGCCGTGCTGGCGATGATATTTGCATTGCAGCGTTCCCCCACAGCAATCAGGTGGTGGTGGACGGCGCCCACCGCCATCAACATGGGCATGGGCAACTGCCCTGGAACGATGTCGGAGTCAGACAAAATACAACAGCCAATGCCCGAACGAACCGCCTCTTCAACGTCAAGACACAAGCGTTTGACTGCCTGCTCCAAGTCGGTTTGTTCAGGATCGTAATTAATTCCGAATTTTTGAACCGGGTAGTCCGCGATATCGATATTTTTCAGCGCGTAATATTTGCGAGGCGACAGCACGGGACTGTTAAGATTTACCCTGTGACCGTGTTCCTCCGTTTCCGTAAACAGGCAGTGTTCACGGCCCAGATGGGTCTGCAGGGACATCACCAGCGATTCGCGCAATGGATCAATCGGCGGATTGGTTACCTGGGCGAATTGTTGACGAAAGTAATCGTAAAGTGTGCGATTTTTACTCGACAACACCGCCATCGGCGTATCGTCACCCATCGAACCTACCGCTTCCTGGCCACCTTCCGCCATCGGTCTAAGCACCTGATCACGCTCCTCGCGAGAGGCGAGAAACATTTTCATGTATTTATAAATTTCTTCGCGGGTCAGCGCGCCTTCCACTTCGATGGAATCCTGATCCATCGTCGACATGACTTTGACACTGCCATCCCTCAACCACTTTTGGTAAGGATTACCGGAGGCCAGCTGGCGATCCACTTCTTCTGAGTCGATAATAGCGCCAGTCAACGTGTCAATTGAAAGGATATCACCTGGGCCAAGCTTACCCTTGGCAACAACGCTCTCCGGACTGTAGTTGTAAACACCCACTTCGGAGGCAACTGTGATGACATCGTCATCCGTCAATACCCAACGGGAAGGACGCAGGCCATTTCTGTCGAGCGTACAGACGGCATAACGACCATCGGTAATCACCAACCCAGCCGGACCATCCCAGGGCTCCATGTGCATGGAAACGTATTCGAAGTAAGCTCTTTCATTGGGGCCAAAATCCTGGGTATTGTTCCAGGCAGGCGGCA
This sequence comes from Cellvibrionales bacterium UBA2511, assembly GCA_002341315.1. Taxonomy (GTDB): domain Bacteria; phylum Pseudomonadota; class Gammaproteobacteria; order Pseudomonadales; family Porticoccaceae; genus Porticoccus. Next base: position 16,181 of record DDNV01000013.1, on the reverse strand, counting down.
CCAGCAATCTGATGGCCTTATGCAGATCCATACCACCGGCAACTAGCACCTCGAGCATATTATCCAGACTGGAGGAATCCGAGCCGGTACGATTGACCAGTGGACTGACCTCACCGAGTTTCGGCAGCAGGGCAGTTTCAAATTTGGGTGTGCGCGCCACGGACCAGTTTCTATTGCCGGTAATGGTATTGATTTCCCCATTATGGGCAAGCATTCTGAAGGGTTGCGCCAGGGGCCAGCGGGGCATGGTATTGGTGGAAAACCGCTGGTGAAAGACACAAATGGCTGTCTCGAGCAAGGGGTTTGCCAGATCGGGATAAAACTTTGGCAGATCCACCGGCATCATCAAGCCTTTATAGCTGATGACATTGGCGGAAAGACTCGCAATGTAAAACGCTTCGTCCTCAGCCAGGGCTTTTTCTGCTCGCCGAGTCGCCATGTATAACGCAGCATTGAGCTGCTGCTCACTCATCTCACCAGCGGTAACAAAGACCTGCTCGAAGACGGGTAATGTTTCCAGCGCGATTTCACCGAGGCAGGCATTGTCGGTAGGCACGTGGCGCCAACCGACCACCGACAGCCCCTCGCCAAGCAATGCTTCAGAAAGCACTGTTTTGGCTTGTTCACGACAGGACGTATCCTGACTGAGCATGATCGCACCAATCGCATAGATCTCTGGCAACTCCACAGAGAAGAGCTCACGAGCAAGCTGCCGCATGAAACGATCGGGCTTTTGTATCAGCAGGCCACAGCCATCACCCGTCTTGCCATCGGCGGCAATCCCACCACGGTGGGTCATGCAGGTTAATGACTCGATGGCTGTTTCCAGAATACGGTGACTTGCCTGCCCCTTGGTATGGGCAATCAAACCAAAGCCACAGTTATCTTTGAACTCATCTAACCGGTAGAGGCCAGTGGACATAATATAACTCTAGGTAAAATACAAATAAAAACAGCTGGTTACAGCACCAAAAAAGCCCAACCGAGCTTATGGAGGCAAAAGGAGGCACATTTTACACGCCACTAGCGGGCGCCACAAATTTCTGTTGAGTGAAACGTCTTTCAGGGTCGGAAGCCTGGACAGGCAGTCAGGACAGTATTTTCTGTCATAACTTGCTTTTCAGCAACTCTCTCAGTAGTTGGTGATCGAACTCAGAGGTCACTATAGCCTGACCTATCGCTTTGAGCAAAACCAGACGAAGACTCCCATCCATGACTTTTTTATCCACCGCCATCAAATCGAGAAACCTATCGGCACTCATCGTAGAAGGGGCCCATAGCGGCAGTTGACACTGACCAAGCAGTTCTCTGGCACGGAGGACACCATCAGAAGGCAGCCACCCAAGTAACCTGGAGAGTTCAGCCGCCATAACCATTCCAGCGGCGATCGCCTCACCATGGAGCCAGTCTGAATACGATTGCGCCGTCTCTATGGCGTGCCCGAAGGTATGCCCAAGGTTAAGTATTGCCCGAATACCCGTCTCCCGCTCATCCTGGCTGACGATCCTTGCCTTGTTTTCACAGGAGCGCATGATTGCAACCGCCAGCGAGTCCGGACATTTGCCCATCAATTGCTCCACATTGGTCTCAAGCCAGCCGAAAAAATCCTCATCAGCGATCAAACCATATTTGACCACCTCGGCGAGGCCGGCATGGAGCTCTCTTTCAGGTAGGGTCTTCAGGGTAGCCGTATCGGCAATCACGCATTCAGGCTGATAAAATGCGCCAATCATGTTTTTCCCCTGCGGGTGATTGACGGCTGTTTTCCCCCCCACAGAAGAATCTACCTGGGCGAGCAGCGTGGTGGGAACCTGAATGAAATTTACACCGCGCTGGTAAGTAGCTGCAGCAAAACCGGTCATATCGCCAATAACACCGCCACCGAGGGCAATCAGTGTAGTACTTCTGTTATGCCTTTTTTCCAGCAGCCGATCATAAATTTTATTGAGATACTGCAGCGTTTTGTACCGCTCACCATCAGGCAGAATCAGCGTATCGACCTGGTAACGGGACAGACTTTTTTCAATCGGGCCAAGGTAGAGGGGCGCAACCGTTTCATTGGTCACGATCAATACCTGTTCACCCTGGATATAGGGCGCAAAAATGTCGCTTGCCTGGAGTAGCCCCTCACCAATGTGTATTGGATAACTACGATCACCTAGTTCGACAATGAGCTGATTGGCAGCGTCCACGATGTGTCACTCTTTAACAGTAAAAAAGGGGGATAGAATTTATCACATCAGCTGTTTAGCTGGCGAATAGTCCTTGCGATTTCATCAGCGACCAGCTGGGGCTTTTTCTGCTCGGTAGCAACTACCAAATCGGCTATTTCACGATAGAGGGGATCGCGTTCGTGAAGCAGAGAATCAATGACAGCAGCGGGATCATCCACCTGAAGTAGTGGCCGATTCCGATCGTGTGCTGTCCTCTCCAACAATTGATCCACCGAGGCCGTCAGATAAACAACATAGCCTCTTTGCTGCAAAAGTGCTCTATTGTGTTCATTGAGCACAGCGCCGCCACCCGTGGCGAGAAGGATATCGGTAGTTGCTGTAATTTCATTCAATAACTGGCTTTCACGTTTGCGGAAACCAGCCTCACCCTCGACGTCGAATATCCAGGGGATATCAGCACCACACCGTTTCTCTATTTCGGTATCAAGGTCAATGAATTGAAGTTTCAGCGTCTTTGAAAGGAGTCGGCCAATGGTAGTCTTGCCGGCCCCCATAGGGCCGACAAGGAAGATGTTGTAGGGTTTTGTCATTAATCAAGCAAAGCTTCATTCAGTATTTTCGGGGTGATAAAAATGAGGATTTCACGCTTCTTAATATCCTCGAGATCATAACGGAACAGACGACCCAGGTAGGGAACATCACCCAGCAACGGAACCTTTTGCGTATCATTGACAGTCTCCACCTGGAACAGTCCGCCAAGCACCAGGGTCTGGCCATCGCCAACAATGGCTTGTGTCTCAATCTGGGTGATATCGATTTGAGGCTCTCCGGTAGGCAAGAGAGCAGCTACAGAATCCTGTGTCACATTAATGTCCATGACGATACGGCCATCCGGTGTAATCTGCGGGGTCACCTCAAGCAGCAACACGGCTTCCTTGAACTGGGTGGAGGTAGCACCACTGGATGTGGCATTCTGATAGGGAACTTCAGTACCGGCTTTGATAGAGGCCTTCTGTTTGTCGCCAGTCAGCACCTTCGGTTGCGAAACAACTTCACCCTTGCCCTCGTCTTCCAGCGCGCTGATCTCAAGGTCAATGAAAGTATTGTTGGTCAAAAGCTCGAGCGCAAAGCTGCCATTGGGGTCTTCTACGCCAAGATCTACTCCCAAACCTGCATCATTGACGAGCACAGACCCAATGCTCGAAGTGTCGCCAGTAATGGCATCAATTGGGTTAGCCCCGCCATCAAAACCCTCCAGTGAGCCAGAAAAACCGAATTTTGAGCTCCCCGGACTCTGCACGCCCTGCAGACCCATTCGCGCACCGATCTCTTTTTTGAAATCACGGTTGGCAATGACAATTCTGGCTTCGATCAGAACCTGCCTTACGGGAATATCAATTTGATCAATCAGCCGTTTGAACCCAAGGATTTTATCTTCTGTATCAGTGAGAATAATCGTGTTGGTGCGGTTATCGACAATCGCGGACCCCCGTTCGGACAGAATACTAGCTGTGGCTGTGCGACTTCCAGAACTACCGCCACTGCTGCCTCCACGAACATCAAACAACTCATAAAGATCTTTCGCATCAGCATACTTGACACGAATAAATTCAGTCCTGAGCGGTGCCAGCTCCTGGAGCTGCTTATTGGCTTCGACCTGAAGACGTTCCCGCTCTGCAATTTCAGCCGCCGGGGCGACCATCAAGACGTTGCCTTCCTGTCGCTTATCCAACCCCTTCGCCTTTAACACAATATCGAGGGCCTGATCCCAGGGAACATTCTCCAAACGGAGGGTAATGCTACCTGACACCGTGTCACTGGCCACCAGGTTCAGATCGGTAAAGTCAGCGATCAACTGCAATACTGACCTGACTTCAATGTCCTGAAAATTCAGCGACAGTTTTTCGCCGACATAGGCAAATTTGGATTTTTGGTTTTCCAGCTCTTCTTCCGACAGGGGTTTCAGGCTGACAATATATTGATCATCTGTCTGGTAAGCCATGTAATCGTATTCACCAGCAGCCTTGATCAATACCGTCGAGGTAGAGCCATCAAAGCTGGCATCAACTTCCTTTACAGGTGTGGCGAAATCAACCACATCCAGTCGGCGGTCGAGTGACTCGGGTAGCACTGTGCGGAAGAAGCGCAATTTGACATCGCCACCAGACTGGGAAATATCAATACTTGTCGCCGGGTTGGACAGATCAATGACCACCAGTCCTTCGCCTTCCTCACCACGGCGGAAATCAACACCCTGAATACTATAAGTAGGGGCACTGGTCCGATCTTCGGTAATCGCAGCTTGAACAATACCGGCCTTTCTGGGCGCACCTCTGGCAACACCGTCGTTCGCACCCACCAACAAAACAATACTGTTTCCATCTATGCGGGTTTCATAGGGCGCCATTTTCAGCATATTCAAAATGACACGGGTACGATCTGACGTGCCCAACACCACCACACTTCTGGCATTTTCGAAGGATAGAGCATATTTCTTTTGATCCAGAGCACTGGCTACACTGGGCAAATCCAGAACTATTCGGGCCGGGTTGTCTATCGTGTAACCCTCCGGGGCGGGGGGGGGCTCGGAGAAATCCATACGGACTTCAAAACGGCCGCCCGGCAAAGTCGCAAAGCTGATATCCTCGAGCGCCACCTCAGCCAATACCTGTGATGACAGGCTCAAACAGGCCAAATACCCGGCCAATACCAATATGCTCTTTTTCAGATAGCCTTTCATCTCAGTTTCCCCAAACCTCTCGATTAGTCTTTCTCATTCAGACCCAGGGTGCGCGGACGCTCTACCCAGTTTCCTTTCCCGTCGGGAACAATTTCAATTACGTCTACCTTGGCATTCGATATGGCGGTAATCCGTCCGTAATTTTTACCCAAATAGTTACCGACAGTAACCCGGTGAATCCCACCGCTCCCGTCATTAATCAACGACCACATTTGCCCCTTCCGGGAAAGAATCCCCACCATGGATAACGCAGCAAAGTTGAAACTTTCGAGGTATTCTTTTTTCCGGTTTTCGCTAGGCGGCTCTACCGTGCTCTTACCAGCAAAACTTTCTGCCGAACCAGCGAGCAGCGGGGCATCGAACGGACTCCGCATGGCGATAGCTCCGTATCGGAAAGTTTTGTGAGAACGAAAAGTAGGCAGAGGCTCAATTTCCCCGACAGGACGCGCCTTGATCTCCTGCATGTAATTTTGCAAATCGTTATAGCTTTTATCGCCAGAACAACCCGATAGCAGAACACAGCCGGCAATCAGGAAAGTCAAACCTTTCAACTTGGTCATTTCCTAGTCTTCCTGTGTCTTGTAGCGGTAGGTTTTGGCCTGGATTTCCAACGCCAAAAGCCCCCCACTCCCTTTAGCGGACAAACTGTAGTCATGCAAAGTAACTATCCGTGGCAGACCTGCCACACCACTGACAAAGGCACCCACATCATGGTAACCACCCTCGGCAACAATTTTTATTGGCAACTCCACATAAAATTCCGCTGACCGCTCGGGCTGAAGTGTAATACTGGAAATATTCAGGCTTGCACCGTGACCGATTTCTGTAATGTCCTCCAGCAATCCAGGTACTTCAGTATCACTTGGCAGCTGCGCCAGCAAGGCGTTAAAGAGCTTTTCCACTTCGGCCATCTGAACTCTGTATGCCTCAAGGTTTGCCGCCTGGAATGCCTTTTGCTCAAAGTTGCTCTTTAACTTGATCTCCTGAGCTTTAGCTTGCTCCAGCTCTACACCGAGATCCTTGACATGAAAGTAATAGGTACCAGCCAACACCAGGGAAAAAATAACGATCAGCAACAGCACTCTGACAGGAAGCGGCCATACGCCAATACTGTCAAAATCCAGGTCTGTAAAATCAAAATCCTTTAATTGCTGTAAGGAATCACTTAACGCCATCAGGTATCTCCCTCAGCAGTCTCACCTGGAGACTCTTGCGCAACCGGTGTATTGACAATTTTAACTCTCATCTCAAACCGGCTTCCGTCCTCACCGAGGACATCATTGGCCTGTACTTTAGTAAGGTTTGGCTCAGTGAATTTGTAGGAGGCATCAAGCTGGCGCATCAGAGTGGACACTCGGTTGTTTGACTCTGCATACCCTTCCAATGAAATCTGATCATCCTTTCTGGTCATCTTGGTGAAGTAAACACCGTCAGGCACTGATCGAACGAACTCATCGTAAATTCTGACTATTTCCGGCCGGTTGCCCTGCAACTCCTGAATTACCTCCATACGATCCAGTAAGTCCTGGCGACGTTTTTTCAGTTCTTTAATTTCAGTGACCTGTTTTTCAAGTCTGGCAATCTCAGTCTTCAACAGGGAGTTTCTGTCATTTTGGGTCTCTATCTGACTGGAGAGCATGCGATCCCAGCCAAATGCACTGATCACTGCAGCAACCAGAACCACACAAATAAGTGTAATAAACTCTTTTTTCTTTTCTGCGCGGAGTGCTTCGCGCCAGGGCAGCAAATTGATCTTGGCCATCTTATTCAAGCCCCCGCAACGCGAGCCCAGCGGCAATTAACATGGCCGGGGCATCGTTAGCCAATGCAACGGCATTCACCTTGTTGGACACTTCCATCTCCGCAAAGGGGTTTGCAATCATTGTGGGCAATCCCAGCTTGCCCTCTATTTCCTCACGCAGCCCCTCCATCGCAGCCACGCCTCCCGCCAGAATCAACTGATCAATATAGTTGTACTGGCTGGATGAAAAAAAGAATTGCAGGGAGCGGGAAATTTGCTGGACCAGGGCATCTTTAAATGGCTCCAGCACTTCTGATACGTAATCTTCCGGAAGGCCGCCCTGTTTTTTGGCTTGACCGGCCTCTTCGAGAGACAGACCGTAACGACGCTGGATTTCTTCGGTAACCTGCTTGCCACCAAATAACTGCTCCCGCGTGTACACTGTTTTGCCGTTTACCAGAACACTCAGCGTCAGCATGGTGGCGCCGATGTCCGCAATAGCCACCACCTGATCACCGAGCTCTTCCAATTGCGTGGATAACAGCTCGAAAGCCCGCTCGACCGCAAAAACTTCAACATCAACCACCTTGGGGTTAAGGCCGGCCTGCTCCAGCGCATCCGCCCGAGAATCGACGTTTTCCCGCCTGCACGCAGCCAGCAAAACATCGACCTGTTCGGGGTTGTTATCCGAGAGGCCGATCACTTCAAAATCGAGCGCAACCTCATCGAGGGGATAGGGAATATACTGATCTGCTTCGAGAGCAATCTGGGTTTCCATTGCCTGATCATTAAGATCGGCTGGCATCTCAATAACTTTGGTAATCACCGACGAACCCGAGACCGCAACCGCTGTATCCCGGGCCTTGGCTTTGGCTTGGTTCACCACCTTGCGAATGATCTCGGCAAGAGCCTCCACATCGTTGATGTTTTTTTCTACAACCGTGTTCGGTGGCAGAGGCCTCACCATGTAGCTTTCAACCTTGTAACGATTACCGTTAAGACTGATCTCCAGCAACTTCACAGCAGAAGATGTTATATCCAGCCCCAATAAACTTTTGGGTTGCTGGTCTAGAAAACTGAGAAGTCCCATTTTTGTTTTCTTTTCCCAAGGTTACGCAAAGCAACTAAGTCAGGACTTTAACTATTTTTTGCAAGTTTGCAAGTAGTGTGTCCCTATTCTTTTGGCTCTATAATAGCATGCTGTTTTTTTAAACGGTCTCCACATGATCCACCGCTTTTACAAAATTACCGTCATACTCGTCTGGCTCGCTCTATCCGCTCTGGGCTGCACACTGATTGCAGCCGGGAGCCTGTATCTCTACCTTAGCCCCAAACTACCCTCCTCTGAAAGCCTCAGACAGGTAAAACTACAGACACCTTTGAGAATTTACTCACAAGATTTGCATCTAATTGGTGAATTTGGTGAAAAAAGACGCAACCCGATCACCTTCGAGCAAATTCCCACCATTTATATACAGGCATTGTTATCCGCCGAGGATGATCGTTTTTATCAGCATGCCGGCGTGGATATTACCAGCCTGCTGCGGGCCGCCTCGGAGCTGATCAGCACTGGCGAGATTCAAACCGGCGGCAGCACCATTACCATGCAGGTAGCCCGCAATTATTTCCTCACCCGCCAACAAACATTCACCCGAAAGTTCAATGAAATTCTGCTGGCACTGCGTATTGAGGACGAACTCAGCAAAGATGAGATTCTCACGCTTTACGCCAACAAGATTTACCAGGGTAATCGCGCCTACGGCATTGAGGCCGCCGCCCAAGTTTACTATGGCACGACTATTGATCACCTCAATCTGGCTCAAGTGGCCATGCTGGCGGGCTTACCAAAAGCACCTTCCGCCTTTAATCCCATTGCCAACCCAACCAGGGCCCTGATTCGGCGCAACTGGATACTGAAGCGAATGTTCGAGCTGAATCATATTGATGAAGCGGCCTACCTGTCGGCGCGAAACGAACCTGTCAGT
>DDNV01000013.1:5874-7468 GCA_002341315.1 Cellvibrionales bacterium UBA2511 | reverse complement strand
CGAAACGAACCTGTCAGTGCCAGCTATCACGGCTATCTGACTGAACTCGATGCACCCTACATCGCAGAAATGGCCCGCCGGGAGATCGTTGACATGGTGGGACTGTCCGCCTACACCGATGGCTACCGGGTAATAACGACTGTCAACAGCCAGTTGCAGCAAGCTGCCGAGCAGGCCGTTCAGGATGGGCTGATCGCCTACGATAGCCGACACGGCTTTCGTGGCCCTGAAAAAAATCTACCCCAACCTGAGGATTGGCAAACAACCCTGCGTCAGACGCAAACCTACGGAAACCTGATTCCTGCCATTATCTCCGAGATAAAACCCCAGGCCCTGGTCGTTCAGACAGAATTCGCTGAGACGATTGAAATTTCCTGGGAAAACGGCCTCAAGGGACTTCGGCGCTATATCAGCCCCAGCAACCGCTCCGCACCCATAAAAACAGTTGATGAGTTCTTCTCTGTGGGCGACCTCATCAGAATCCGACAACATCAGGAGTCGTGGCAACTGGGCCAACTACCCAAAGCCCAGGCCGCCATTGTTGCCCTTGATCCCGAGAATGGCGCCATTCAGGCATTGATCGGAGGTTACGACTTCCGCCAGAGCAATTTCAACAGAGCAACCCAGGCTGAACGCCAACCGGGCTCCAACTTCAAACCCTTTATCTACACGATTGCACTGGAAAACGGATTTACGCCGGCCAGCATCATCAATGATGCGCCAGTGGTATTCGACGACGGGTCATTGGAAAAGAGTTGGCGCCCTGAAAATGATGGTGGCAAGTTTTTTGGGCCGACCCGTCTGCGCAAAGCGCTCTATCTTTCCCGAAATCTGGTCTCTATCCGGTTGATGCGATCTATTGGCATCAACAAAGCCATTGATGGACTGAAACGTTTTGGGTTTGATGAAAGTAAACTGCCCAGGGACCTGTCACTGGCACTGGGCAGCCATGCCGTCACCCCATTGCAGATTGTCACCGGCTATGCAGCGCTGGCCAACGGTGGCTATCGGGTCGAACCCTACCTGGTGGATCGCGTGGAAGACTCTGCCGGCAAACTGCTGTACAAGGCAGCGCCCATGACCGTCTGCCGCAAGGATTGTGATCACAGGCAACCCGACACTTTAGACGACAGGAATACCGGTCCGCCCACACAGCCCCCTGCTAATGATGCGGCCAATACCAACCCTCATGCACCGGAACAATTGTATTTACCGCCACCCAATGCACCGAGAATCATTGAGCCAGGGGTTGCCTACATCATGGACTCCATTCTCAAAGACGTTATTGTTAAAGGAACAGGCAGGCGGGCACTGGCACTTAAACGCACAGATCTGGCAGGAAAAACCGGTACGACCAATGGTCCGAGAGATGCCTGGTTTTCAGGCTATAGCCCACACATTGTCGCCACTGCATGGCTTGGTTTTGATCAAAACCTGTTATTGGGCAGAAATGAATATGGCGGCTCTGCGGCTCTGCCAATCTGGATGGACTTCATGCGGGTGGCACTGGCAGACAAGCCGGAAATCAGTCGCCCACAACCTGAAGGTGTGGTGATGGTGAGAATTGATCCTGACACAGGGCTGCGAGTCGGAC
>DDNV01000013.1:2526-5732 GCA_002341315.1 Cellvibrionales bacterium UBA2511 | reverse complement strand
CAGGGCTGCGAGTCGGACCGGGCCACAGCAATGCTGTGTTTGAAATTTTCCGGGAGGAGGATGTCCCTCCTCTGATGGACAACCACAGATCATCTGATGACGGTTCCGGCTCATCACAAGGTCCGAGACCTGAGGATTTATTCTAGACCGGTCAATAACTCCTGCCAGGGGAAAGCCCTGTCACCCAAGCCATAAAAAAAAGGGTTGAGAAAGTCAGACTTGTTGTTATAGACGAGGGGGCGAAAATCCAGACCCACCACGCACCCACCTGCGGCTTCAAGTATTGCCTGTCCTGCTGCGGTATCCCATTCGCTGGTGGGGGCAAAGCGTGGGTATAAATCGGCGTACCCCTCTGCGACATGACAAAACTTCAGTGAGCTGCCAACCCCGGAAATCACCACATCACTGAGAGAGTACCTCAGCCTTTCCGCCAGCCGACTAACCTCTGATAATCCGTGCCGACGACTTGCCACCAGCCTGAAGGGCTCCTCCAGCAGGCGACGCCGGGCCTCCGTTCGCACCTGAATCCCGGACCACTGCTGATTTTTATATTTGAATGCTCCAAGACCCGGGCCACCGGCATAACCGATGCCCGTGACAGGGACATAGATCACCCCCAGTGTGGGCATGCCTGACTCAACCAGTGCGATATTGACCGTAAACTCATCGTTGCCATCCAGAAACTCCCGGGTACCATCCAGTGGATCAACAAGCCAGTAGTGACCCCACCGGGCCCTGACATCAAGCGAAGGGGGTTCGGACTCCTCCGACAGCACTGGAACGGCCAGCAAATCCGGCAGCCCGGCCGCCAATACCCGGTGAGCGCTATAATCTGCCTCAGTCACCGGCGAACGGTCCTGTTTGGTCATCACCGGGAGAGGATCGCCGCTGCGATAAAACGACAGTATGCTTTTACCTGCATCCACTGCGAGCGCCATGACGTCTTTTAGAAAAGGGTGATTCACCGCTTTATCGCTGCCCGATTGTTGAGTAAATCTCTGACCAAGAACAATGCAGCAATTGACCGTCCCTCCGTAAAATCATCCCGGGACACCAGTGCGGCCAGGTCGTCGAGCTTCCAGGGAATCACCTCAATGGTTTCTGGCTCATCGCCGGGCAATCGGCTCTCATACAACCCCTCTGCCAGAACCACCAGGATATCGTGCTCCATGTAAGCGGGTGACAGTGTCAGACTTTTGATGAGTTGCAGCTCGCGCGCACCATAGCCCACCTCCTCCATCAGCTCCCTGTTGGCTGCCTGCAACGCATCCTCTCCGGGGTCTATGGCGCCTTTTGGCAAGGCAATCTGATAATCACCGATGCCGGCACCATACTCCCGCACCAGCAGGACGGTTTCGTCATCCAGCATGGGAACAATCAATACCGCACCATCGCCGGATCGCAGCAATCGCTCATAGACACGCCGAGCGCCATTGGCAAACTGCAGGTCCTGCTCTTCAATCTGGAACAACCGGGTTTTGGCCAGCTGTCGCCGCTTCAATATGAGGGGTTTTGTCGGCATACTGAACAATACCTTGATAACGTGGCAGACCATTATAGCTGTGAAGATCGACTGGAATACTATCGACACCGTACTACTCGACATGGACGGCACGCTGCTGGACCTGCATTTCGATAATTTTTTCTGGCTCACCCACCTGCCCCGCCGCTATGCAGAACATCATGGACTCTGCGCGGACAAGACAACACCCGAACTGCACAAACGACTCAATGCAAAACGCGGTACGCTGGAGTGGTATTGTCTGGAGCACTGGTCCCAGGAACTATCGCTGAATATTCGTCAGCTGAAGGAAGAAATCGACTACCTGATCACCGAACGCCCCTTCGTGCAGGAATTTCTCGAACAACTGGGCGCCCGTGGTAAACAACGAATCCTGATCACCAATGCCCATCCGCAGAGCCTGGATCTCAAGCTAAAGCTCACCAGCATCGAATCTCTACTGGACCATGTCTACAGCTCCCACGAATTCGGCCACCCCAAAGAATCCCCCATATTCTGGCAATTACTGGAACGCAGACAACATTTCAACCCGGCCAGAACACTGTTTATCGACGACTCCTTGTCAGTATTAAAAGCGGCAGCCGCCTATGGCATCGGCCACCTTTTGGCTATCAGCCAACCGGATAGCAAAACAGCGCCGATCATCATCCAGGAGTTTCCCTCTATCATTCACTTTGACGAGATATTGCCCGATGGCGAATGAAAAAATACCTGATCAGAAGGCCCGTCTGGATAAATGGCTTTGGGCGGCGAGATTCTTTAAAACACGAGCACTGGCGAAAGTGGCTATTGAAGGCGGCAAAGTCCACATTGATGGTCATCGTGCAAAGCCCAGTAAAGAGATCACAGTGGGGACTGTCCTCGATATACGGCAGGGGTGGGATGAAAAAACCGTTCTGGTGGACCAACTCAGCACCCAACGTCGGGGCGCCGACGACGCGGCGAAACTCTATACAGAAACGGAACAAAGCCGAGTCAGACGCGAGCAACAAGCGCTTCAACGCAAAGTCGCCCAGCAGGGCATTCGCTTTTCCGACGAGCGGCCCAGCAAAAAACAGCGTCGGCAAATTCACCGATTCAAGGAGCAGAACCAATCATGAAAGCACGCATCCTTGTCCTGCTGTTATGCCTGACGCCCCTGAGCCAGGCGGCCATTTACCGCTGGGTTGACGAAAGTGGCAAAGTACATTTTTCAGATAAACAGCCAGAGAACCACGCCACCGCACAGGATATCTCGGGGGAATTGCGCCCCCTCAATAACGATTCCAGCACCACTGAAACTGAAAAGCTCAAAGCTGTTTTCCAGGGAGAAACGCCTGAAGAAAAAGCCTTTAACGCCCGACAGAAGACCGAGCGGGAGAAACAGCATCTACACAAGCAAAAGGACTGCCAGAAAGCACGCAACCAGCTCCGAGTACTGCGCGGCAGGGTCGCTTTCGAGGATACCGAAGGCAACGAAATCATCATTAGCGAAGAGGAACGACAACAACGGGCAAAACAGCTGGCACAACAAATCCAGATCCATTGCTCGTAGCCGCCTACATTTGAACCCGGAAGAAACTTGACCACACTGGACAACTCTCCGGAACCACACTAAATTCCATCTCCCGTTTCAGAGGAGCCACCAAATGCCCGACAGGGACAAACTGCAAGGATTTATCTTTGATCAATTTGATATTCGCGA
>DDNV01000013.1:891-2411 GCA_002341315.1 Cellvibrionales bacterium UBA2511 | reverse complement strand
ACATTTGATCAATTTGATATTCGCGGCGAAATTTTAACCTTGGAACAAAGCTATGGCGAAGCCATCGCCCGCGGCAATTATCCTCAGTTGATCAAGCATCTGCTGGGGGAATTCATGGCGGCTGCAGGCATGCTCAGTGCAACACTCAAATTTGATGGCGTCCTGACACTTCAGGCCCAAGGGCCGGGTCCACTCTCGATGATCATGGCTGACTGTACCCGCCACCACAACCTGCGAGCGATTGCCAGTTTTGACCGCGCTTATGACTTTAATACCGACGAATCACTCGCAGCACTCGTGGGCAAGGGAACCTTGAGCCTCACGATTGACCCCAGTAACGGCGAGCGCTACCAGGGTATTGTTCCACTGGAGTCAGAAAATCTCGCCAACTGTCTGGAGGATTACTTCACTCGCTCTGAACAACTCAGGACCCGGATCTGGCTGGCGGCCGACACTGAACTTGATTCACCAAGGGCTGCTGGCTTGCTGCTTCAGGCATTGCCCAGGCAGCTGGAAACGTCGGCGGAAGAAAATCTGCAGATGTGGGAACACACCACACAACTGGCCAATACAATCACGGCCGAAGAGCAGCTAACGCTCGACCACGAACAACAACTTCACCGCCTTTTTCACCAGGAACCGCTGAGACTATTCGAAGCAAAACCCGTCCAGTTTAACTGCAGCTGCTCAAAAGAGCGTATCTCTCAGGCACTGCTTTCCCTCGGAGAAAAAGAGCTCAACAGCATCCTTGATGAAGCCGGGCTGGTGGCCATTGATTGTCATTTCTGTGGCCAGCATTACACGTTTACCCGCGATGATATCCAACGGCTGTTCGACGAAAGTCCCCCGGTGCTCCACTAGAGGAATTTTTTCTGGCATAATTGCCACCCCTTCGGCTCCAGCAGGGCCGACAACCTGACCGGAAACCCCTACAGGACGATATTACTGATGACGCAAATCGAAGATTCTGCGGTGAACGTTTACACCGATCTTTGCTCCGCCGAGCTGATTGAACTGGCCCTCCAGCGCGGGGAAGGCCACCTGACCGATACAGGCGCCTTTCTCTCTGTCACCGGCAACCGAACCGGCCGATCACCGGCGGACCGCTTCATTGTAGATGAACCAAGCAGCCGGGATGACATCAACTGGGGCCCCGTAAATCGCCCCTTTCCGCAAGAGGCATTCAATGCATTGTGGGATCGCGTGGAAACCCATCTGGCGGATCGTGATCGCTTTGTATCCCACCTGCACGTGGGCCAGGATTCAGAGCACTATTTACCGGTCAAGGTCACTACCGAAACCGCCTGGCACAACCTGTTCGGGCACAACATGTTTATTCGTCCGGACAAATACAACCCCTCCGGCAAAGAGCAATGGAAAATTCTCCATGCCGCCAATTTTGTCTGCGACCCGGAACGGGACGGCACCAACAGTGATGCCGTGGGTATTATCAATGTCGCACAGCGCAAGGTACTGATTGCAGGGCTGAAATACGCTGGCGAAATGAAAAAAGCCATGTT
>DDNV01000013.1:0-800 GCA_002341315.1 Cellvibrionales bacterium UBA2511 | reverse complement strand
GGCGAAATGAAAAAAGCCATGTTCTCGGTACAAAACTTCCTGTTGCCAGAAAAAGATGTCATGCCCATGCACTGTGCTGCCAACGTTGGCGCCGGCGGCGATGTCTGCCTGTTCTTTGGCCTCTCTGGCACCGGAAAAACCACTCTCTCTGCCGACCCGAATCGCTACCTTATCGGCGATGATGAACACGGCTGGGCAAAAGGCTCCGTGTTCAATATGGAGGGAGGCTGCTACGCCAAAACCATCAATCTGAGCCAAAAGAATGAACCGGTCATCTGGGATGCGATTCGCTTTGGCGCCATTGTGGAAAATGTCGTCGTCAATGCCAGCCGCACGGCCGATTACGATGACACCAGCCTCTCAGAAAATGGCCGTTGCAGCTATCCGCTGGAGCATGTGGAGATGCGCTGCCTGGAAAACCGTGCTGGCGAACCGAAAAATGTCATCTTTCTGACCTGTGATGTATCCGGCGTTCTACCACCGGTATCCATTCTTTCAAAAGAGGCTGCTGCCTATCACTTTCTAAGTGGCTATACAGCCAGAGTAGGCTCCACGGAAGTGGGCGGAAGTGCAGGCATTCAGCCAACCTTTTCTACCTGTTTCGGGGCCCCTTTTATGCCTCGCCCAGCTAATGTATACGCCGAGTTGCTGATGAAGCGTATCGACGATTTCGACAGTCGTGTCTACCTGGTTAACACCGGATGGACGGCGGGCTCGGGAGCGCCGGGTGGCACAGGATCCAGGTTCCCGATCCCGGTGACACGAGGCATTATTGCCGCCATCCAGAATGGCGACCTGGA
>DDNV01000071.1:28025-28798 GCA_002341315.1 Cellvibrionales bacterium UBA2511 | reverse complement strand
TAGCGGCATCACGGCTGCGGAACTGGAGGTGGAGAAGGCCAGCAACAGCACCTCCTTGATGTCGTTGAGAAAGGCCAGCGGGTGTCGCCTTGCCACGATCAGAATAATCAGCAAGTACAAACCCAGTAACAGCAACAGTCCCAGTAGTACTGTCAGGACATAGACTGCCATGCCCAGCAGGGCATCGATGCCGAGCTTGGCGGTCAGCTGTAGTATCAACCCGAACACGGCGATCGGTGCCAACAGCATGGCCCAGCGGACGACAGTCATGCAGACTTCCTGGAGGGAGCCCATCAAATCGAGCAGTGGCTTGGCCTGCAGTGGTGTCATCATCACCAGTGCCACACCCATGATCATGGCAAAAATGACCACTTCCAACATATTGCTTTCCACCATCGCGGAGAGCGGATTAGAGGGCAGCAGCGTGACGATTTTTTGCGGCAGCTCATTGAGTACGGGGCTGCCGGACGCTTCTGCCGTCGGGATTGTCTCGACCAGCGAAGCGAGTTGCAGTGCCTGCTGGTCGATGTATTGCCCCGGTTTGATCAGGTTGGCGATGGTGATGCCAATCACGATGGCGATGGCCGTGGTGAAGATAAAATACAGGACCACTCTAAAACCGGTTTTCTTGAGCTGCTCCAGATCCTCTGTGGCCGCCAGCCCCCGAATGATAGAGGCAAAAACCAGGGGAATGACAATCATCTGAATCAGGGCGAGAAAAAGTTTACCCGGCAGTGCCAGCCAGTCGCTGATGGTGGCAGCATCGGCGGGTG
>DDNV01000071.1:24043-27826 GCA_002341315.1 Cellvibrionales bacterium UBA2511 | reverse complement strand
CGACCCAACCGATGCTTGGGCCCATCAAAATGCCGACGACAATGCCGAGAAACATAGCAACCAGCACCTGGAGCCACAGTTTTCCCCGGATCAACCCCTGCAGGGACGTGCTTAAATATTTAAGTGAGCGGGGCTGGAGAGCCTTGACGGTAGAACTCAGAAGGTTGTGATTTGGCATGACGGGTAATCACTTTTTAAGGTTCAGGGAGATACTGTCGCACATGGCGCAGGGAGGGGCCAGCATCCTGGAAGGTCAGGGCCGTTCGATCCGCCAGAGGATATCCATGCTCTGCGTTTCACCGGATTCAGCCCGGATCTTGAATTTTTTGGAGACCGAGTATTCGAGCAGTAAACCGGCATTGGGCGAGAGAATATTTTGAATATAGCTGGCGTAGAGCCTCGGTGTCAGGTATTTGCCAAAAGTGACGGCACTCTCTTCGAGGCCGCCGTCGCTGGAGACCGACAGCACGTCGAGTCCGAGTTGCCGTTGCAATTGTCCGGTCAATGCATCGCTCTGACTGAAGCCCAGTGAGGCAGCGGCGTTGATCAGGGTCGACCCCTCTGTCTGGGTGGTTCCCGCCAGGGATTTGCCCGTGATCAGCATGGCCAGGATCTCCGTCTGTGGCAGGGTGGGGCTGGAAAACAGGTCGCTGGTCAATGCGCCCGGCACACCATCAATCTGAATACCGACCAGTGTATCGCCCACTGTTCGGGAAGCGCGGGCATGAATCAGTGGATTGTCAGGTGCCCCCTGAAAAACCAGCCTGCCGGAGTCAATCGCCAGTGCCTGTCCGTAGGTTCGGTAGACACCATCGACAACTTGCAGAATACCTTCCGCTCGCACGGGTTGGGTTGGTTTTTCGCTGAGACGGAGTTTTCCCGTGATCTGTCCGTGGATGCCAAAACCGCTGAATTGGATATTGTCTCCCAGCTCAAGGGTGACATCCGCTAACAGGTTAAGCGGGGAGCGTTTTTTTTCTACTGGTATGGTCTGGTCAATAATCAGTGCATCTTCTGAGACGGTAACAGCACTGGCGGGCATTTCCTTGAGCGCAATCTCGGCATCGGGGATCTGAATCTTGCCGGTGATGTGCAGTTGCTCCGGAGTCGCCACTATTTTCAGGGTCGGGGTGAGGCTGGCCTTGATGGTCTCCAGGTCAACCGTCTTTATTCCCACCCCGGTCAGAAACAGTTCACCGTGCCAGTCGTCGGGTCGGTTGACCTGCAGTAGGCCATTCATCGCCAGTGACCCCTCCCCGGAATCCACTTTGCCGTCCAGTTGCCAGCTGGACCGGTCGCGATGCTCCAGTCGCAGGTCGCCGTTGGTCAGATTAATGCCGAGTTGTGGAACATAGGCGGAGAGAGCGTTCAGCTGAACATGCCCGGACAGCGACGGGTGGTCGGCCGTACCGGCAAGCCTGATGAGCGCATCGGCGCGACCCTGCAATTCGTCGACAGACGTTACAAAGGGATTCAGCCAATCCAGTTTGTCCAGCTGGAGGTGGAGGCTGCCGCCAATAGCCCGATCCGCCTCTGCCATCGGCCAGTGGAGCTGGATCCGGGCGTTGCCGGTATCGGTAAATTCGGTGTTTCCGGTGAGTTCCAGTCGTTGTTCTGCAAGGCGGATGTCAAGGTCGGTATTGTCCAGGATGACCTGTCGCCGTTTTTTGGCCCTGTCGTCAACGGTGAATCGGGCCGCTGCGGTACTGAGGGACAATTGCCCGACCAGCGTTTCATCCCAGCCCGCAAGTTTGAGGTCGCCATTGATTTCGCCAGTGAGAGCGCTGTTGCCCGGTAGCCAGGGTTGTAACCATTGCAGAGGTAGGTGGTGGAGGGTGGCTGTGGTCTTGATACCGGTTTTTTGATGCCATGTCAGATGACCGCAGGCAGCCCTGTCGAGCTGTTTCCAGCAGTGCGCCTTAAGCTCGGCACCGTGCTCTGAAATCCGGCCTTCGACGCCGTTATCCAACTGCCAGTTACCAATCAGCGGGGCGCCGATTTTGCTGTCCGAAATTCGGGTCTGCCATTCGCCCTGTTGCCAGTGACCGCTACCCTGCAAGGTCAATGTCAGGTCCTGCTGCGTTGCCGAAAGCTGGTAATGATGCTTTTCGGGTCGTCCTCTGGCCTTGAGTTGCAGGTCGGTATCCCGCTGTTGGTCGCCGGCCAGTGAACCCGACAGCGCCAGGTCTATATACTGCTGACCCTCTTTGTCGATGTTGAGACGCAGGTTCAGCGAGCGAATGCTGTGCCCGTCAAAAGCCAGTTCTTCGGCACGGGCGTTACCCTGAATTACAGGTAAGTGATCTGGTGAGAGGGGGCCTCCCCGACTGGAAACCGTGCCCGTGGAGACCAGTTTGCCGGAGAGGCCGGGATAGAGCTCCGCCAGATTATTGGCAGTCAGCTGCCAGTTGAGTGGGGTTTGGCCGCCCCATTCCCCCTTCACTAGCAGGTGATTATCTCCGATCCGGGCGGTAAAGCCACGGCTGGAAAACACGCCCTGTCGGGATGCCAGTTGACCGCTCAGGGTCACCGGGTAACTGTTAA
Source organism: Cellvibrionales bacterium UBA2511 (assembly GCA_002341315.1). GTDB lineage: Bacteria > Pseudomonadota > Gammaproteobacteria > Pseudomonadales > Porticoccaceae > Porticoccus. The sequence goes on along the minus strand of DDNV01000071.1, from coordinate 25,282 downwards.
GGGAGCCTGTCAACTGGTCTATTTCCGCGTCTACCGACAGGCCCTGATCCGTATAGCTGCCGGTGGTGGAGAGCATGCCCGCCAGCTTGCCTGACAGCTTTTGGTCCAGAAAATAGCCGGGATCAACCTCGGCGAGGTTTACAGCCAGTTGCCAGTTGGGTGTTGTTTGCCAGGCCACGTCTCCCTGAATACCGAGTTTGCCGGCTTCGGATTGCAGATCGATGTGTTCGAGATGCAGGCCCTGACGATCGCCCCGGAGGTCAACGGCAACCTGTTGTGTGGGTAATGTCGATGGGGATTGCGTGGTTAGATCAAATGCGCCCTGCAACTGATAGTTATCCAGTGAACCAGCGAGCCTCAATTGCCCAAGTGAGCTGATGGCGGGCAGGTCTGGCCAGACAGTCCGGTTGTCGATGGTCCAGTCATTGACCAGATTCACCGAGATGGCCAGTGGGTTCAATGTTCCCCGGTCCCAATCAGCGCCACTGATCAGGGTCCCGCTGGTGGCGAGGCTGAAGGGCGCTGCCAGTTGGTGTTCAATGGTCATAGTGGCCAGGTTACCGCCCAGTCTGGCCTTGCCCTCGAAGTGGTTTTGCTGGAATTCGCTGTGCCACTGGAGTGCGATATTGAGCCGGTAGGGTGGTTTCGCCCTGATGCTGCCCCGCAGGGCCAGCTGTTGTCCTGGCTGGCGAAGGATCAGTTCCCGTACTTCAATGCCGAGCAGATTGATGCTGCCGGCGGCGGAGATTTTTTCCAGTGTCAGGGAATCCGTGCCGTTGCGGTAACGAAGCTGGTCGATAGTGAGGCGTTCCAGCGTTACCGGCAAGACAGTGTTCAGGCTGGGCCAGATAAACTCTGATGGGCTATTCGCGGTGTTGGGCTCCACATGGATTTGCAGATCGGTAAATTCAAGGATCTGGATAGGCAGCTGACCACCCAGTAGACCGAGTAACTGCCATTGCCCCGTGACAGAGGTGGCAGTGATCAGCAGGTCGGCCCGCCGGACAGACAGCCTCTGAAAAGTGAGGCCTTCCAGTAAAGTGCCGTGGCTGGTCTGCCAGTGAATTTCAGTGTCAGTGGCAGATGCCGCTGCCTTTTCCAGCAGCCAGTGGCTGCCGGTGCGGGTTGCGATTAAAAGGTAGCCCGTAGCCAGCAGTGTGCCGAGTATCACTACCAGTAATACTGACAGCAGCAGGGCGCCACGGTACATTGAACGGCGCTTCACAGGTCCGGCCCCAT
>DDNV01000071.1:21106-23842 GCA_002341315.1 Cellvibrionales bacterium UBA2511 | reverse complement strand
AGGAAAGGTGAATCCGGAACGCTTGTTCTGATGTGTCGGGAAAGGCCAGATCCAGCCTGATGGGTCCCAGTGGTGAGCGCCAGCGCAATCCGACACCAAAGCTTCTTTTCAGGGTAAAGCTGCTGTTGTCAAAGGCATTGCCCACATCGTAAAAAACGGCGAGGGCATAATCCTTGTAAACCGGGTAGTCGTATTCCAGAGAGGCGGTCAACAAATGCCGCCCACCGACCACCTCGTCCCGGTCGTTCATCGGCCCCAATTCCTCGTAGTCATAGCCGCGGACACTGTTGTCGCCACCGGCAAAAAACCGGAATGAGGAGGGCATCTCCTCAAAATTGCTCATCAGGCTCAGACCGCCCTCCAGCCGCCCCAATACCCGGCCGCCGAGCAGCGGTAGGATATATTTGCCACTCCCCTGCAATTGCAGGAAAGACAGGTCTGAGCCAAGGGACTCGGCGGCTCCCCGCAGGCTAAAACGGGTACGCCAGCCAGTGTAGGGGTAGGCCGGGTTGTCTGCGCGGGTTTTCTGCCAGCCGATGCCGGGTACCACCAGTTCCGTGCTGTTCCGGTCACTTCCCACTTTGAAGGATTCCACCTGATAAACCAGGTCGAGGGTTCTGATCCAGCCGTTGTCCAGACTGCGGCTGTGGGCGGCGCCGACAAACCAGGTTTCGCTGTTGGCGCTATCGGTGTCTTCTTCTTCCCAGCCGGTTTTGAAAGTGACAAATTCAGTATCCGGTTGTTGCAGGGGGATCTGATATTCCAGGCTGACGGTGGATTTGACCCTCGACAACTGAGCGTCGGCCCCATAGCGGTGCCCCTTTTGGTTGGCTCGATTGTTTCGGAAGCCGACGCTGCCCCTGGGGCCGGTATCCGTGGCAATTCCTACCCCCAGCGAGGTGCTGTAGCGGGGCCCGGGGGTGAGCACCACCTGGACGGGAATCTGTTGCTTTTCGCGGTCGGGTGTTTGCTGCGTGACGATGACCTGGTCAAAGTAACGGCTGTTGAGCAGTGATTGTTGAAACTGGCTGAGCAGGGATGCGTGAAAAGGGGTGGTGGCAGAAAAAGGCAGAAACTGCGCCAGAAAAGCATCATCAAAAACCGCCTGTTCGAAATTTACGGACCCAAAATGATAGCGGGGACCGCTATTGAAGCTGAGCAGTATATCGGCACGCTGCCTTTCGAGGCCGACCTGTAATTGCTGTCGGGTAAAACGACTTTCAGCATAACCGCGCTGTTGCGCCAGTTTTTGCAGGGACTGTTTCAAGGTTTCGTAGTGGTCGTGATTCAATTGCTCACCGGTTTTTGGCAGCGACGTCTCCAGTAACCGGGCAAATGCCGGATCGTTCCTGGCATCCCCGTCAATCTCTACCTGTACCCGGTCCAGGGTGGTGGCTGTGCCCGGTGTTAACTCAATCGTTATTGTCCAGCACTGGTCGTTACTGGAAAGTGCAGAACGCCAGCTGGCATGGTAGTAACCCAGTGCCTGCAGTGCCGAGCGGATTTTTTCGTCAGCACCGTCGAGCAGCACAGCGCGACGCCGATCACTGATTTGACAGTGCTCGCTGCCCAGCCCCAGATGCTGGAGAATATTTTTCCTGACGGCGGCGGAAACCTCACCGGAAATAACGACACTGGGCTGGGCCTGTGCCATAACCGCCGGCGCGTTGGCCAGCCACACCAATATCAATAATCTGCCCACTAGCAGGATCAGGCTTCGCAACCCCGGGACGCCCGCCTTCTGGTGGGGTGCCGGGCAGACTGGTTGGCAGAATGGGATGGGCAATGGCTAGAATCCGGTTGTCAATGTTGCATGAAGCGGGCAATCAAACAGGCTAAAGTGATGATACACGGGTTGTATTGCCGTTGCGCCCGATACTGTCACAGAGCATGCTGTGTTGTCGGGTTTGGCCGGTTGCTCGTGGATGGCCCTAACAGAATACCATCGAATAATAAGCGGAGATCGTGATGCAGATAGGGGTGCCGAAAGAGGTCAAAAACCATGAATACCGGGTCGGTCTGACGCCGGATTCCGTGCAGGAACTGGTATCGGCAGGGCACCAGGTGCTGGTCGAGCAGAATGCCGGTTCGGCTATTGATTTCAGTGATGAGCATTTCCGTCGTGCGGGCGCGGAGACGGCGCCTACGGCGGCGGAAGTGTTTGACCGGGCGGATATGATTGTCAAAATCAAGGAGCCCCAGCCGGATGAGTGCCAGATGCTGAAGGCCGGACAGCTAGTGTTCACCTACCTGCACCTGGCGGCCGATCCCGACCAGACCTCGCTGTTGCTGAAATCCGGCGCCATTGCCATGGCCTACGAAACCGTCACCGACGATCGCGGGCATTTGCCGCTGCTGGCACCGATGTCTGAAGTGGCCGGTAGAATGGCCGTGCAGGCGGGTGCCCATCATCTGGAGAAAGCGCAGGGTGGCCGAGGCGTATTGCTGGGCGGTGTCCCCGGTGTAGCGCCAGCCAGGGTATTGATTCTCGGCGGCGGAGTGGTGGGCAGCAATGCGGCCGGTGTGGCGCTGGGCATCGGTGCCGATGTGACGATCATGGACCGCTCTGTGGATCGGTTGCGTGAACTGGACCGGATGTTTCCGGCGTCGATTCGCTGCGTTTATGCCACGGCGGCGGCCATTGAGAATTACCTGCCGGAGGCCGATCTGGTGATTGGTGCCGTGCTTTTGCCCGGTGCATCGGCTCCCCAACTGGTGACCCGTGAGATGGTCGGC
>DDNV01000071.1:20482-20924 GCA_002341315.1 Cellvibrionales bacterium UBA2511 | reverse complement strand
GTCGCCAACATGCCGGGCGGCGTTGCCCGCACGGCCACCCAGGCCCTGAACAATGTGACCCTGCCGTTTGTTTTGCAGCTGGCAGACAATCCTGTGCGTGCGTTGCTGACCAATGCCAATCTGCGCAATGGACTGAACATCCACTGTGGTCGCGTGACCCATAAAGCGGTAGCCGACTCCCTCGGCTACGATTTTACCGATGCCTTTGAAGCACTTAAAAAATAAGCAGCCTTGCAAAAATAAACAGCACTGAAAAAACAGCAAGTACTTGAAAACTGGAGGTGCCCGACCTGCCCCGAACCGGCTTCGTAAATACCTGCCGGTGGTTGCAGCATTCTCCGGGAGCTGGGAGAATCCGCGCAGTTTTTATCACGGTTATTCAGAGGTTACAGTGACGAAAATCGGTTTGTTCTATGGCAGCGACGAGGGAAATACCGAATCC
>DDNV01000071.1:19971-20261 GCA_002341315.1 Cellvibrionales bacterium UBA2511 | reverse complement strand
GACGAGGGAAATACCGAATCCATTGCCCACCGGGTTGTCTCTCGTCTGGGGGATGAGGTGGTGGATGTTCACGATATCGGCGATGTTACCCAGCTGGAATTTCTGCCCTATGACAAATTGATCCTGGGTATTCCCACCTGGGATTTCGGTCAGATCCAGTCGGACTGGGAAGACTTCTGGGACGATCTGGAAGCCATTGATTTTTCTGGCAAGACGGTCGCGTTTATCGGCCTGGGAGACCAGTTCGGTTATGGGGATTTTTTTCTCGATGCCATGGGTATGCTGCACGA
>DDNV01000071.1:18277-19776 GCA_002341315.1 Cellvibrionales bacterium UBA2511 | reverse complement strand
ATGCCATGGGTATGCTGCACGATGTGGTGGTAAAAACAGCAGATCGAGTGGTCGGTCACTGGCCCACGGTGGGCTATGAATTTGACGCTTCAAAAGCCAGGGTCCCCGGACAGGCCCTGTTTGTTGGTCTGGGTATCGATGAAGACCAGCAGCCAGCCCTCAGCGCCGAACGACTCAATCGCTGGTGTCGGCAAATACACGACGAGTTTGGTCTGGCGACGCCAGTGGTCGAGCTGGACGATTAGTTGCTAATCGGGAAATGACCTCAGCTTTCCGCGACAAAGACTGCGCGGATGGATCCCGGATGACCTTCGACCGTACGGTTATGATCGGTTGGATCAAGGAAGTCCGGCAGGGATTCATAGGTCATCCATGCCGTTGAACGCTGCTCCTCGATGGATGTTCGGGTGCTGTCCACCAATCTTGGGTTCCGATAGCCACATTTGCGCAACCAGCTGAGCAGGGTGTCCGCGCTTGGCAGAAACCACACATTGCGCATTTTCGCGTAACGCCCTTCGGGCACCAGTACCTCGCCTGGGCCGCCCTCAATAACCAGGGTTTCCAGTATCAGTTGGCCGCCCGGTCGCAGGCAGTCTTTTAATTCTTTGAGGTGGTCCATCGGCGAGCGGCGATGGTAGAACACCCCCATGGAAAATACGCTGTCAAAGCACTGCATTTCCGTCGGCAGCTGCTCGATGCCGAGGGGCAGTACATCCACTGGCAGATCGCCAAGGTAGTGTTTTAATATATTGAATTGAAAGACAAATTTTGCGGATGGATCAATGCCGATCACCCGCCGCGCACCCTCGCCGAGCATCCGCCAGCAGTGGTAGCCATTGCCGCAACCCACATCGAGCACCAGCCGGTTTTTCAGCGGGGCGATGTGGGGCAACACCCGATCCCATTTCCAGTCCGAGCGCCACTCGGTATCAATGGTCAGGCCAAACAACTGGTAGGGCCCCTTGCGCCAGGGATGAAGGCCCATCAGGGTCGCGTGCAGCTGTTGGCGCGTCTGTTCGTCGCAGTCCGCCACATCGCCCACCGTAATAGCGGTCCGTAAATCGATCCGGGATGGCTCGAGCGGTGGCAGTTGCTCCAGTGTCGCCTGCCAGCCGGGCAGATCGCCCCAGCGCTCAGCCGACATTCCCAGGTCGAGCTGGGGAGGCAGCTGCGTGGCCCAGGCCCGCAGGGCGGGATGTTCTGCGTTGGAGAGGCTGGCGAGCAGAGAGGAAAAATCGATCATAGGGGCTTTTGGGTGTGTGTGGTTGATTGGTGGACCGCTATTTTATGGCAATCAGCGAGGCGAAGTTGAAGCACTGAAACCAGACATCGACGCTGCTGAACCCGGCCTCTCTGAGTCGTTGGCGATGCACCGCCAGGGTTTCCGGGACCAGTACATCCTCCAGTGCGGAACGCTTCTGGCTGATTTCCAGCTCGCTGTAACCATTGGCCCGCTTGAAATGGTGGTGCAGTTCGATCATCAGTTGCTGGTGCTGGGG
>DDNV01000071.1:17894-18160 GCA_002341315.1 Cellvibrionales bacterium UBA2511 | reverse complement strand
ATCATCAGTTGCTGGTGCTGGGGGTCCTCAAAGGCCACCTTCTCCGACAACACCAGCACGCCGCCGGGTTGCAGGCCATCACTGATACGCTGGAGCAGAGCGTTGCGGCGATCGACCGGAATAAACTGCAGGGTGAAATTCAGCACTGCCATGGTGGCGTTGTGCACGGGGATCTGTTCAATATCACCGCAGATCAGCTCCACCGGGATTTCCCCGTCATCATCGGCCAGAATCTCGCGGCATTGACTGAGCATGGCAGCGCTGTT
>DDNV01000071.1:17387-17659 GCA_002341315.1 Cellvibrionales bacterium UBA2511 | reverse complement strand
CCAGGGAGCAACCCAGATCGTAACATTGACTTCCGGGTTGAACGTATCGTTCTGCCAGGGTGCCGGTCATGGCGATGATGGTTTCGTAGCCCGGCACCGAGCGCCGGATCATATCGGGAAATACACGGGCGACCGCCCGGTCGAAACGAAAACCGGCGATTTCCAGTTGTGGTGTGGCGAACAGGGTATCTTTCGGGCTGTTCATGGGGCGTCGTCGTATTCCAGCAGTAGCGGCGTGATGAGCTTGCGAACAGCCTCCGGCAGTGGCTGGG
>DDNV01000071.1:16219-17223 GCA_002341315.1 Cellvibrionales bacterium UBA2511 | reverse complement strand
TCCGGCAGTGGCTGGGAGCACTGGGCTGCGTAGTCAAACCACACCAGCACGGCCTCGCCTTTCGCCACCAGCACCTCTTTCTGGTGAGCCAGATGGGCTACCGTAAAAGATTTGTTGCCGATTTTTTTTATACCGGTGGTAATGACGACCTCGCTGCCGAGGTGAATCTGATGGACAAAATCCACGGCGATATGGGCGAGGATCATCGGCCAGTCAGCGGGGTTGAGGCTGGGATGGACCAGTCGGAAAATATCGGCCCTGGCCGCTTCAAACCACACCGGCACGACGGTGTTGTTGATGTGACCGAGGGCGTCGGTTTCTGAAAATCGCGGCTGAATACGCAATTCAAACATTACAGCGATACCGGGGTCAGTTGCAGGGCGTCTGCCAGACTGGCCTGATCGGGACTGGTGATCACGGCGGTACTGACATTCTCTGCCACCAGATAGGTGGCGGCCACCCGACGCAGATCATCAAGTGTGGTTTCCCTGACCCGGTTGCGGAAGGTTTCTCTCACTTCACGGCTGCGGCCGTAGAGCTCTGCCTGAAAGGTTTCCTTGGCCTCGCCCGCCGGAGAGCCGGGTTTATCGATTGAGCTGATCACACCGAGAATGGCTTCTTCGACCTGTTGCCACTGGTGGGTTTCATTGTGCAGCCATTGCAGTGCCCGATCGAAGTCACTGAGGGTGTCTTCGAGACGGGGGTCGCGGTAGGAGAAGAAGCGGAATGCCGCTATGTTGTTTTCCTGATTGGCCCCGCCGCCGTAGGCACCGCCCTGTTCGCGGATAGCGCGGTGCAAATAGCCATTGCGCAGAAAACCGCCCAGCACGGTCAGCGGTGCGGCATCCGGGTGGGACAGGGGCACCGTGGGGTAGGCTTTGGCGCAGAAATTGACCTGGGTGCTGGCTTTCCACAACTCTGCCACCCGTCGATGTAGCTCCGGTTGCTGAAAGGCATTGAACCCTTCGCCGGTGATTGGTGCGAACTGCTGTTGAATGACCGCC
>DDNV01000071.1:11433-16176 GCA_002341315.1 Cellvibrionales bacterium UBA2511 | reverse complement strand
GGCAGCCGTTCATTTTCACCCACCACCAGAAATTGGCGCGGTGCGTTCAACACCTGTCGGTGGATGGCTGCCAGTTCGGCGGCCAGCCCGTCCACCAGGGTGTTGTCGGACAGACTGCTATCCAGTTGTTTGATGTAGCGGATACCTGCCAGGCCACCCCAGCGATGTGCCAGATCCGCCCCCGGACTGATCCCGCTGCAGGCCGCCGCCATGGCCAGCTGGTGGCCACTGCCGGTGACGCTGGCCTCGCGGCTGGCGCGGGTCTGGGCCATCAGTTCGCGGATCCGGCTCAGTTCATCGAAGCGAACCTGTTCCAGTGTCGCCTGCATGAGCTCAGTGAGCTCGGCTTGATGTCTGGCCAGTCCCTTGCTGGATAGAACCAGATGTCCGGACAGATCCTGCGGATTGTCCGGCTTGCCGCGAACGGTGGCGTAGGCGTGAATGCTGCCGCACACCTTCGATTGCCAGAGCTGGGTCGCCAGGTAATCGCGGTTGCCAATCCCCAGCTCCGTCAGACTGCTACAGTAGATCGGCAACAGGTCGAGTTGCGCTTCGCTCAGGGCCGGTAGCGGCAACAGGATCTGTTGATAGACCAGACCGTTGGTGCCTGTGCCGTAACTGGTCAGGGTCAGCGGGCGGGTTTTTCGTTCGGTGGCCGCCACATAGTCCATGTGCGCAGGAATGTCGTCCAGACCCACTTTGGGCAGAATGGCATCGTCATCCTTTTGTTGCTGGCGCTGGTTGAGAATCTCGGCCTGCTCCACAATCGCCTGTTTGCCCGCTTCATCAAGATCGGCTTTGATGGCAGCGAGTTTGTCCGCTTCCTCTTTTTCACGGCGGGCGGACAGTTCCCGGTCGGGACTCATGGTGAGACGGACCCGGTGGGGATTGTCCAGCAGCAGCCGGCGGGCAAGTTGTTTGATGTAATCGGGGTCCCGGATCAGGCGCCGGAGTTTTTCCAGCACCGGGTCCAGGTTCAGCAATGCGATGGGGTCGCCCCGGTGGGTGGCGCTGGTGAGTGCGGTCAGAAGCAGTTGCAGGCCATAGGGGAAGTTGCCACCACCGATTTCACGCTGTTGCAACTCCAGCTGGTGGAGGGAGGCCGCCAGTTGCTCTTCCGGGATGCCATTCTCTGCGACGTCCTCAAGCACCGAGAGCACCAGCGCCTGTAATGCGTCTGCACGATCCGGTTCGCTACCCTCGATCCCGCAGACAAAGCAGAGCTCGCGCTGGGAGTCATCCAGCCCGCACAGTGGTGAGGGGGACGAGCCCAGGTCGGTGGTCTCCAGTGCCTTCAGCAGGGGGGAGGCGCTATTGTCGAGCAACACGCTACACAGCAGGTGTGCCTCCATGGTGGCTTCCAGGTCGGTGGCCTTGCCCAGTAACCAGCCCATCACGATGTGAGTGCGGTTGTCGGTGCTACCTTCCTCGTTGAACGCATAGGTGCTTTCTACAGTCACCGGATCGGCGTAGCGCTGTTCGTCGGGGACGGTGATTTCAGTGTCCAGCCGGTCAAAACGCTGCAGGGCATGGTTTTCAATGTCAGTTTGCAGCTCCGTCACCGGTATATCGCCGTAGGTCATGAAAATGGCATTGGACGGATGGTAGTGGGTTTTATAGAAAGCCTTTAGTTGCGGGTAACTGAGCTCGGGTATATGGGCCGGATCGCCGCCGCTGTTGTAGTGATAGGTGGTGGTGGGGTAGAGGTGTTCGCAGAGGCCCTGCCACAGGGTCGAGGGCACGGAGCTCATGGCCCCTTTCATCTCATTGTAAACCACGCCCTTGTAGACCAGCGGTGAGTCGGTATTGCCGGGCTCGGCAAATTCCACCCGGTGGCCTTCCTGGCGGAAATCCAGTTCGTCCAGTCGCGAAAAAAACACGGCGTCCAGATAGACGTCCAGGAGGTTGTCAAAATCCTTGCGGTTCTGGCTGGCAAAGGGGTAGGCCGTCCAGTCCGAGCTGGTCAGGGCGTTCATAAAGGTATTCAGGGACCGGCGAATCATCATGAAAAAAGGATCGCGTACCGGGTATTTTTCGCTGCCGCACAGGGCCGTGTGTTCCAGTATATGGGCTACCCCGGTGGAGTCCTCGGGCACGGTGCGCAACGCCACCAGAAAAACGTTTTCCGGATTGTCGGCGGTGATATGAATATGCTGGGCACCGGTTTTTCGGTGGCGGTATTCCGCCACGTCGATGTTCAGGGAGTCGATGCGCTCGCTGCGCAGAAACTCAAAGGCGGGATGTGCCTGTGTCGTCATATTCGGACCTCGGTTATCGGGTGTTCGGACAAAGGGGCATTCTACCTGTGGGTCGGATGCTTAGCCACGCCCGATATGGGGCTAGACCAGTGCCAGCGCTTTGAGCGTCAGTAAACCGCCGGTGACGGTCAGCATGCCCAGCAGGGTTGACAGCACCACCATATTGGCGGCCAGCTCACCGTTGCCCCCCATGGACTTCACTTGAATAAAGCTGGCCACCGCTGTGGGTGTTGATGTCAGCAAAAACAGGATTCCCAGTGCCATGCCACTGACTCCGAACCAGGCGGCCGTGCCGACAATCAGCAGCGGTGTTATCACCAGCTTCAATAGCGCTGCGGCCAGTGTGCTGGCACCGGAGTGTTTCAGCGCTCTGAGATTCATCGAGGCGCCAATGCAGAGCAGTGCCAGTGGCAGGGTCATCTGGGCAAAGTAGTTGCCGGTGTCCTCCAGCAGGGCGGGTAATGGCAGCCCGCCGAGCTTGAACAGAAAGCCCAGTGCGATTCCGATCAGTAGCGGATTGGTGAGTGTATTGCGCAGCATCCGTCGCATCGGAGACTGGCCGTCACCGGTCTGGATGGGGTTGAGCGCCACTACTGCGAGTACGTTATACAGCACGGTCAGCAGGGCAATGGGCAGAGCGGCGGTTGCCAGACCAGTCTGTCCATAGGCATTGCCACAAAATGCCAGCCCGATGACCGCCAGATTACCCCGGAAAACACCCTGTACGAAGATGCCGCAATCGGCCTTGTTTTCACCGTTGAATAACCGGCCAATGGGCCAGGCCAGGGCGAATATCAACACCGTCAGCGGGATCGCCACCAGCAGGGGCAGCCCCATGGCAACGCTTCCCAGGTCTGCCCGGTGGATGCTTAGAAACAGGATCACCGGCAGACCCACCTTGAAGACCAGGTCGGAGGCCGGCTGGATGAATGCAGTGGGAATCAGGCCGACTTTTTTCAGCAGCAGGCCCAGCAGGACCACCAGAAAAATCGGGCCGGTAATGGAGAGGGCAAAGCCCAGCAGGGCGAGGGGAGCGGTTTCGTTCATAACAGCCGGTCAGAAAAACTGTCCATCATCATAACAGCCCGGTTGCCCCGACAATATGGCGGGTTTATTGCACTGACATAAAAAAACCTCCACCGCTGGGATGGAGGTATCAAGGTCTGAAGGTGGGATTGGCAATCAGAATGCGTATTCAATACCGACGGACGCAGTGCGCGGTTTATTGGGGCGTGCGCCATCGGGCAGGCGGGAAACAATCTCATCCCGGTCAAACACGTTGTCCACTTTCGCATAGACCACGGTGTCCGGATTGACGCTGTAGCGGCTGATCAGATCCACTACAAACAGGCTGTCGGTTCTGCCGAGCCTTGAGCCATTGTCGCAACCGATATTGCTGCATAATCTGTCGGTGTACTTGGCGACCATGTAATTATTCCAGCCCATCGGGGTTTCAAGTCCGGCGCGAAGGCTGAAGGTGTTTTTGGGGATGTCCGCCAGTCTGTCACCTTTTTCAAAACCTAGAGCCCCTTCATCTTCACTGATTTCAGCCTTGGTATAGGTGTAGGCAAGGTCTACCGGAATCGTAAAGTCACCGGCCTGGAAACGGTTGCCCGCGGTCAGCTCAATGCCCTGAATAACGGCTTCTCCGGTGGTAAAGCTGCCACTGGTATCGCCGTTGCTGCAGGGGTTGGCCACAGAGCAGTTTTCGGTTTTGTTGTCGAAGTCGCTGTAGAAACCGATCATTTCTGCAAAGAAGCTGCTTTCGTTGAAGCGGACCCCGGCTTCATAGTTGATACTGGTTTCCGGATCTTCACGTTCCGAGGCGCCGCCACCCAGGGGCGAAAAGCCGCGGTGTACACCGGCCAGTACCTGCCATTGATCGTTCAGGTCATAGGTAAAGGAAACCCCCGGCAGGAGCTCTTCTGACCGGTTGGACTTTTTACTGCTGATAGTATTGCGGGATTCGTCGGTATAACGTTCCTCCGACGAATGCACTTTCTCGTAGCGAAGGAATAAATTCAGTGCCAGTGCGTCGGTAACCTGCCAGTTGTCCGTCAGCCAGAACGAGATGGCCTCGGCATCTTCCACGCGGTTGTCGCCACTGGATATCGGATTGGTGCTCGCATAGACCAGCTTGCCATCCACCTGATCGTAGACATCCACCGGTTGCAGTCGATCCACCTCATCTTCGTGGGCGCGACCGCCAATGTTGAGCTGGTGTACACCCATGTCTACGGCAAAATTCAGTTCCAGGCCGTAGGATTCGTATTCGCGATCATTGTTTTTGTAGGTCAGGCCCGTGGTATCGGCGGTGCCATCGAGAATTGCCTGAGCGTTGGCATCACCCCCGTTGGCTGCGTTGATCAGGGCGCTGCCGCCGCTCAGCTTGAACCAGTTGCGGGAAAATTCATTGTAGTAACCGGTGGCCGTCATCCGCACGCTGTCGGTCAGGTCCAGATTGTAGATGGCGCTGTAGCCCTTG
>DDNV01000071.1:0-11356 GCA_002341315.1 Cellvibrionales bacterium UBA2511 | reverse complement strand
GCAGACTCATTTCATCCGGCAGGGACAGTCCGTAACGACGTTTCGGGTTGTCTCTGAAATCGGCATCGGTGAGTCCGAGGTAGGTTTCATCGGACACTTCCTCGGAGTACTGGGCTTTTAACAGCAGACTCTGCCCCTCGATTTCCCACAATAATTTGCCCATGTAGTCTTCGATGTCATAACCGGTATCACGACCGCTGCGGTCAATTTTTTTGAAGCCGTCAGCGTCGCGCTGCACGGTTTGGGACAGCCAGCCGAAGTTCCCCAGCTCACCGCCACCGAACCTGCCGCCATAGTTCAGGTGCAGATCCCGCATGCCGTCTTCACCGGCAGCCAGCCGCAACTTGCCGCTATTCTCATCGGGGATCGGTGTGGACCTCAGGTTGACGATGCCGCCGGTAGTTTGGGGGCCATAGCGCAACAGGGGAGCGCCTTTCAATACCTCAATGGAATCCATGCGCATTGTGGTGGGGAAGTAGTAGGCAGCTGGCCCCGCATAGGGCGCGGGTGCGATCATGATACCGTCTTCCAGCAACGTGATTTTTGAGGAGCGCTCCGAGGTGGCACCGCGGATACCGATATTCGGGCGCAGACCGAAACCATCCTCTTCGCGGATATAGATGCCGGGAACTGTTTTCAACAGCTGGTTGATGTCAGTGGACGCTTCGATAGCGATCTGCTCCTGATCGATCAGGGCGCCGGAGCCGGCGAGTTCCTGGACGTCTTCCCTGGAGCCGATGATAGAGATGGTTTCAATGTCAGTTCTTGTCTCGTCCACCGCGATGGCCACCATGGGCAGTGTCAGCGAAGCGGTGAAAATAGAGAGAGAGAGTTTGTTGGCCATGGAAAATTCCGAAAATGATTTGGTTGTTAAAGTGCGCTTGTCTCAATTCGTGATAATGCTAATCCAAATGGTAACTATTATCAATTATAATCTGGCAAAAAGACCCGGTTTTGGACAGCAGGAGGAAAGGCAGGATTATTTTCGGTGTCGATTATTCCGTAGGGCTGAATCAAGAACCCGCCTGGAAAAACAGCAAAACCCGGTAGAACCCGGGTTGATGGGGGTAAAGGGGGGGGCTATCCGTCAGTGGGTTTCTTTGTCGAGCAGGTATTAAAGCCCAGCACGCTGTAGACCGGGCAATTACCTGCCAGTGCCGTGACAAGGGGAATGATACCTATCCAGCCCCAGGCCGTTTGTGGCCCAATAAATACCAGGGCGATCAAGACCAGTCCCACCACAAGCCGAAGCAGGCGATCTGCGGTACCCAGATTAATTTTCATAATAATGTTCTCCTCGTTGTGTTCTATTGAGTATGGATGTCACGGGGCAATTCTGATTTGATGGTGATCAATCAGAGGGCAGGTATTCTCATGCCGGTCCGAACCCTCGTGTCGGTTGTGTGATTAAAGGATAGACCATGACGCGTTTTCGTTCGTTTCTTTGTCTGACGCTTCTCGGCGGACTGACCGTTGTATTGCCTATTGCGCTGCTGGCAATGATCTTTCTGTGGTTGTTCGATCTGGTGGCAGGTCTGATCAGTCCCCTCACCGGGTTGTTGCGCGAGCAGGCCACGATCAGCGAATTTCTGGCTTTGCTGGTGGTGCTGCTGTTGATCCTGGGCAGTTGTTTTGCGGTCGGGCTGTTGATCAGAACCCGTCTGGGTAACTGGATGCACGGCCATATGGAAGTTTGGCTGACCCGATTGGCCCCGGGTTATCGCACGATCCGGGCGATCGTGACGCAGTTGCTCGGCGGCAGTGGTGAAACCACTTTGCTCAGCGGTCAGACAGCACTGGCAAAAATCTACGGCGCGGATTCACCGGTTACGGTCACAGCCATCGTGACCAGCCGTCACGGGGATGGTGCCTATACGGTCTTTGTGCCCACTGCACCGATTCCGACGTCCGGGATGACCTACCACCTGCCCGCTGACTGTGTGCAGATACTGGCGCATGTCTCCGTGGAAGAGGCTATGCGCACCATTATCGCCTGTGGGTCGGGTTCCGCTGAAATGCTGGCCAGAAATGCGCGGGAAGCGTCGGAAAAAGTCAGAGATTACGAGGAGTAACGGACAGTCGCATCGGAGTGACCTATGCTGGGAGGTAGTAGGAGACCATGATATGGCATCAGATACCGGGACGGAATAATGATAGATAACAGTAACCCTGTTCGGGGCGGGCGCCCGTGGTTGGTCCTGCTGGTGATGTCGATGTTGTTGCAGGCCTCCTGCTCTTCCGTCACGCAAACCCGGGATGCCCTGCGCGCGGCAGAGGTCTGTTGTGATGACTTTGCGGCGATGTCCTTTGCCGCCATCCCCTCGGTCAATCCATCGGATACCCCGGTCGTGGTCGAGCTGAATGATCGTTCACCGGTCTACCCGTTCAGTACGGGCAAGAGCTATTTTTCGGCGTATGCCCTCAGTCACGGCCAGCCGGGCAGCGATCTGCTGTTGATGTTCACGCCGGGTCGGTTCAATGCACTCAACAGCGGGACCTTTTGCCCGATGGTGACCTATCTGAACCGTCAGCACGAACCGATTGCAAGTGAGGATCTGGCAATCCGTTGGGTCTCGGCTGATCAATCGAGGACCGGCTACTGGACAGCGGCACAAACAGTACCTGCGGCAGCGAGTTACCTGATTGTCCATACTTCCGATGAGATGCTGTCGCGGCAATTATCGATCGACGCCGTGACAGAAAATCAGACCATTATGGTGGGGTATGCGGTGGCGACCATACCCGTGACCCGGGCAGCGGGCTATCGGTGTCTGCCGGTGGGTGAGGTGAAAGTGATTCTGTTGGGCTGACTGTTACAGCCGGACGACAACCTGAATAATGTCAGGTGATGCTAGCAATGTCATATACGTTATTTGCCAATCTGATACTGATACTTCACGTGGGGTTTGTACTGTTTGTAGTGGGAGGGCTGGTGCTGATTGTGCTGGGCAACCTGTGCCACTGGCGATGGGTGAACCAGTGGTGGTTCCGGCTGGTGCATCTCGGTGCGATCACCGTGGTGGTGGCTGAATCCTGGGTCGGGTGGGCTTGTCCGTTGACGACCTTTGAGCAGTGGTTGCGGACCAGGGCAGGGGATGCCAGTTACAGTGGCAGTTTTATTGAACACTGGTTGCAGCAGTTGCTTTATTACGATGCGCCTACCTGGGTGTTTCTGCTGATCTACTCTCTGTTCGGATTGCTGGTGTTGGCCAGTTGGTGGCTTTTTCCCCCGACTCCTCGCACCGGCAAAAAATAGCTGAGCGGGATTTCCCGGTTGCTGTGGATTAAAACAAGGATTCGCCTGTGATCACCGTTGCCACATTCTCTTTTCCCCATGAGGCGCACATTGCCAAATTGAAACTGGATGCCAAGGGGATTCCGACATTTGTCGCCGATGAGCACACCATCAATATGCAGTGGTTGTATTCTTCTGCCATAGGCGGGGTGAAACTGCAGGTGCCGGCACCATTTGCCGAGCAGGCGATCCAGGCGCTGGCGGAAGATTTCTCCGACCTGTTCGACAGCGATGATGAGGATGATCGGGAAGAGCCGTGCTGTCCGGC
Organism: Cellvibrionales bacterium UBA2511; assembly: GCA_002341315.1. Lineage (GTDB taxonomy): Bacteria > Pseudomonadota > Gammaproteobacteria > Pseudomonadales > Porticoccaceae > Porticoccus. The sequence goes on along the minus strand of DDNV01000071.1, from coordinate 7,793 downwards.
CTGTGGCAGTGAGAAGCTGACACCTCACATTCGCGGCAAAAAACCAGCTTTTGTGGTGTTTCTGTTGTTGGGATTTCCGCTGTTTTTCTACCGGCGGGGTTTCAGGTGCGATGCCTGCGGAACCTTTGTGGCATCGCCATGAGAGCGGCTGTGCTCACTGTTTGCCGCGCTTCATATCCCTGATGATAAAGCGACCCGGGTGTATCGCCTGACGCAACTCCTGCTCCAGTGGTGAAACCTCACCGCAAATCTGACTGGCCAGCAATTCTGCGCACAGCGGTGCGTAACTCATGCCCCGGGAACCGTGGCCGCAGTTCAGGTACAGGCCCGGCCAGCAGGCGCCCGCCACCGGGATGTGGGCCCGGGCATTCTTTCGCAACAGAGCATAATCCAGCCGGTATTGTTCGGCAATCGGTGCCGGTCCGGCGATGGGTAGGTAGTCCGGGGTGGTGCAGCGGAAGGCGGCGCGCCCATTGAGGTGGTTAGCATCCGCGGGGTCGAACAGGGCAGCGACTTCCGGGGCTGTTTTCTGCAACTGGGCCAGGTTGTCCCGATGATCCTCCTCACGCAGTGTGGTGTAGGTTTCGCCAATATTGTAGGTGGCCCCCAGGGTGTGGATCCCGTCACTGGCCGGGGCCAGGTAGCCTTCGCCGCAGATCACCGTTTTGAGTTGTTTGCTGTCTGCGGTGGCGGGCAGACAGCTGATCTGACCACGGATTGGTTTTAACGGCAGGTGCGCCGTCTGGATAAACGCAGCACTGCCTGTGCCACTGGCAATCACGGCCACTGACGCAGCGGCTGACAGGGTGCCGTGTTGGTCATATGCCTGCCACTGATGTTGTTCATGGTGGAGAGTGGCGATAGTAGCCGTCTGGCGACGGATCAGTGGGTGATCAGTCAGTGCCTGGCAGACAGCGACGGGTTTGATCCACCCCAGTTGGGGAAAGAACAGCCCCGCTCCAATGCCGAGTGGTATACCGGCGATCTCATTCAGTTGACTCCCGGTCACCAGTGCAACCAGTTCCGCCGGATACTGTCGGGCGAGCTCTTCAAACAGCGGCAGTTCATGCTGATGCTTCGGCAGAATCAGCACACCGCATGGGCTGCCGGTGGCTTCCTCCCCGAGAAAACGTTGGTGATAACGGCTGGCATGGAGTAATGCCATCAGGCCAAACCGGCTCAGGGGTGAGCGTTGGCTGGACAATTTGGGATAGAGAATGGCCTGCGGATTTCCCGAACCTTCACTGGCCAGTTGTGGGTGTTGTTCGATCAGGGTGACACTGATACCCCGTTCGGCCAGGGATCTGGCCGTGGCGCAACCGGCAATGCCGCCACCGATCACCAGGGCAGATACAGGAGGGCTGAGTCGGGGGGGCAGATACCAGGGTGGTTGGAACTCCGCGTTGCGGCTGGCGGGTTGCCAATCCGTTTCCGAGGTTTCAGGCGTGATGGGTTCTGCCATATATCCGCACAGCATGTGCAGTTTTTGACCGAACCCCGACACTTTCTGCACTTCGAAACCGGCGGCCTGAAGGCCGCGACGAACCGAGCCGACGGCGGTAAAGGTACTGAATGTGGTTCCCGGGGCGCTCAGCCTGGCGAGGGTCTGAAACAGATCGTCTGTCCACATTTGCGGGTTCTTTGCCGGGGCAAACCCGTCCAGGAACCAGGCGTCCACAACAGGGTTGTTCCGAGATGAAAAAAGTGGATGATCGCTGCCTGGCAGACTGGCGAACATGGTGTTGGCATCCCCGTAAAGCAGGGTAAGTACAATGCGGTTGTTGGCCAGGTAAAGCCGATGAATGCCCGGAATCGGTGGTGGGTACTGTTCGATAAGTGTATTGGCTAACCCCGACAGCGTCGGCCATAGGGATAAAGCCTGTTGTAGATCTGACCGGGATAAGGGATATTTTTCCGCAGAGATAAAATGCAGTGTGCCGCTGCTGATTTGATCCAGCCAGAGGCTGGCGACCGTAAGGAAGTTCAGGCCGGTGCCAAACCCGGTTTCACCGATGGTAAACAAGGGGCGTTCAGGGGTTGTCCAGCGCTCTGGCAGCCCGTTGTGGTGCAGGAAGACATGGCGGGTTTCCGACAGACCGCTGGTTCGGGAAAAGTACCGGTCATCAAAATCTGCAGCGTAGGGCTGACCCTCTGCGTCCCAGTTGACGGTCGCCTGTTGTAATATTTCTGCGGTAGGTTCCGGCATTGATAGGTCCGTAGCTGTGGCAGCGGCCATATTATCAGTAGATCAAGCCGTTGGCTTGATCGGTATTTTTCAAACAGGAGAGACAGATGACGCAGGATTTCAGTATGGATATTTCGATGATTTATATCGCCCTCAGCGGCCTGCTAATGGTAGGGCTGGCTCTGGATGTGGTGCATGGGCGCTTTAAATATCAGGTGGGTCTGGGCGATGGCGGCCACGAAGCCCTCGGTCGCCGTATCCGGGTTCACGGCAATGCCGTGGAATATCTGCCCATCGCGCTGTTGTTGCTGCTGGCGGTCGAGAACTCGGTCTCCAGTGGTTTGCTGGTACATCTGCTCGGTAGTCTGTTGGTCCTGTGCCGGCTGCTGCATGCGTTTGGTCTGCGCATGAGTGCCGGCACATCTCCGCCGCGCTTTGTCGGCACGGCGGGTACCTGGGGCATGATGCTGGTTTCTGTCGGATTGATTCTGGCGAACAGCTTTTAGTCCCGGTCAGGGTGGCAATGCTATGAACTCGTGACCGTTAGTCAGCCGGGCGCACTGTCCGAACAGCGCCATCGTCACTTTGTTCGTCAGGTGCTATTGAGGTGAAGTTCCCGGAGGAGCTGGGTGCACCAGCGTTCAATGCGCTGGTCGGTGAGTTCAAACTGATTTTCCTCGTCTATTGCCAGACCGACAAAGTGTGTGCCGTCAGCTGTGAGCGCCTTGGAGTCGCTGAACTGAAATCCCTCCACCGGCCAGAACCCCACGGTGGTCGCGCCCAGCGTGCAGACCTTTGCCCAGAGAAATCCCAGCGCGTCGAGAAACCATTCCGGGTAGCCGATCTGGTCGCCCAGGCCGAACAGTGCCACTGTTTTATCGGAAAAATCGACGTGGTCGAGGGCTTCCCAGCAGTTTTCCCAGTCCTCCTGCAGCTCGCCGTAATCCCAGGTGGGAATACCGAGTATCAACAGCGGGTAGTTTTCCATCAAGCTGACGGGGGTTTCTGCCACGTTGTACACATCCACCCGGTCTTCACCGAGGCGGGCCGCTATTTTCTCGGCCACCATTTCGGTATAGCAGGTGGATGAGCCATAGAACAGGCCGATAGGTGCTTGGGTCATGGAATCTATTTGGCTGACGTTGAACAGGGTTCGATTCTACGGATTTTACTGCCGCTGTGCATGCCCGCGGCTACTGGCGACAAGTTAGTGGTTTTCCAGGCCGCTGTGCAATCCCCGGCGGTACGCGCTAATGGCGGGAATCAGTGCGATGACAAAAGTAGTAACAAATGCCAGTCCCAATGCGTTCAGGGTCGTGACGGTAATGATCTGGTCGCTGAGAAACAGGCCGTACCGCTCGCCGAGCATTGGTCCGGCTACCGTGAGAGCCCCCTTCAACAGGCCGACGGCAACGACGGCTCCGGCGGCTACCAGTAGCAGTGCCTCCAGTTCCAGCAACATCAACAGAGTCAGTGGCCGCAATCCGAGAATCCGCAACAGGGCAATTTCCCGCTGTCGCTGTTGCAGCGTCGATAACAGCATGGTTGCCAGCCCCAACAGGGATGCAAACAGTACCAGCAGGGCGATAAAACCGAGGGTTTTTTCTACCCAGGACATCAGTTGCCACAATTCCGAAAGCGCCACACCGGGCAGAATGGCCATCAGTGGTTCGTCTGGGTAACGATTGATTTCACGTTGTAAGCGAAAGGTGGATAACCGGTTGTTCACGCCGATCAGGATTGCCGTGACGGAGTCTGGGTCAAGGTCTTGCTCCTGCCCGGAGTTTGTGTGTTGGTGAGAGGTCACCCGCGTGCCGCTCTGCCAGTCGCGGTGGATGCTGTCCAGATCCTTCAGATGAATGTGCAGTGTGCGATCTACGGGGGTGCCGGTGGGTTTGAGAATACCGGTCACCTCAAAAGGGGAATCTCTGTGCAGGGAAAAACTGGTGGCCGCCATGCCGTGGGCCAGGATCAGGCTCTCGCCAATCCGGTAGTCGAGCTGACTGGCGACCTCAGCGCCAATCACCACATCAAAGGGTTGTTCAAAGGGCCCCCCCTCGGTAAACCCCAGTGGTTGCTGATTGCCATAGCGAAAGTACTGAAAGTAGGCATCGGTGGTGCCGAGTACCGGATATCCCCGGTGGGAGTCCCCCAGTGACAGGGGAATTGCCCAGGCTACATCCGGTTTTTTGGCCAGTGTTTGAAAACTGTGCCAGTCGATATTGTTGGTGGCGCCACCTAGACGAAACACCGAGTACAGCAGCAGGTTCAGTTGCCCGGTACGCGGGCCGACGATCAGATCCACCCCGGAGACTGCCTGGCTGAAACTGTGTTTTGCCTCTTGCCGGATATGACCGATACCGAGCAGTACGAACAGGCAGATGGCGATGGAAAACACGGTGATCAGTGCTGTGGTGCGGCGGCTCGCCAAACTGTGCAGGGCAATTTTAATCAGCATATTTGTCTCCTGACCGGTTTATCTCGGCCAGCGCTGTCACCCGCTGAAATTGCCCACCAAGGCTGTCGTCGTGACTGACAAAAATCAGCGTACTCTGCCATTCACGGGCCAGGGCCAGCAGGTGCTGGACAAAGCTGTCGCGGAGCTGGCTGTCCAGTGCCGAGGTGGGTTCATCGGCAATCAGGATTTCCGGGGCATTGACCAGTGCCCGGACAATGGCAACACGCTGTTGCTGACCTGCACTGAGTCGTGTGGGGTGCTCGGACAGCAATTGCTCATCCAGTTTCAGTGTGTCGAATAATAGGGCAGAGCGCTCCAGAGCCGCGGCTGTTGTTGTCCCGCCGAGCTTTGCCGCCACTAACAGGTTGTCCCTCACACTGAGGTAGGGGATGAGATTGAATTGCTGGAACACTACCCCGATATGGGCGGCTCGAAAATGATCCCGCTGCCGAGCACTGCGCTGAGCCAGGTTGACCCCGAGGACTTGCAGTGTGCCGGATCGGGCACAAAGAATGCCGCCCAGCAGGTTTAGCAGAGTGGTTTTGCCGGAGCCCGAGGGTCCTTTCAGGAAAACCTGTTCACCTCGCTCAATTTGCCAGTGAGGGATATCCAGCACGGCAGTACGGCCACTGCCGGGATACTGGAAAGTCAACTGGTCAATGGAGACCGCATGGCTTTGGGGGGTGGGGCTTTGCATCGTTTTAGTATCTGGGTGGTGGCTTTACTGGTCTGTTCAGGTTATAAATGATACAACATATCTCTTTTGGTTTCTGGCAAAAATTTGCCGATTAAGCAAGAAAGGATTATCTGGATGAATGGTGACTTTCGTTTTGCACGTCTAGCGTTACCTGTCGGTAGTGTGTGGTTATACATGGCCCTATGCATGGTCGGTCCCCTGGCGATGGCCGATAACGACAGGGTGTTTGATAAAGAGGATTTCAGGACTGTCGAGTGGACCGAGTTGATGCCCGATGGCGACCTGGATGCATTGATGAATCCTCCTGACTATCTGTCCGAAATTGAAGACGGGGCCGAGGAGGATGTGCTGGAAAGCCCCATTCGCGGTGCCGGTGACCCTGCCGGGGATCGTTACCAGCAGGCATTGACCTCTACCGAGGTAAGGCCGGAATTTGATGGACAACTGATACGCATCCCCGGGTTTGTTGTGCCGCTGGATTTTGATGAGCGGCAGCGGGTGACGCGGTTTTTTCTGGTGCCATTTTTCGGTGCCTGTATCCATGTGCCGCCGCCTCCACCCAATCAGATAGTCTACGCAGAGAGTGAGAAGGGCTTTGAGCAGGCGTCTCTCTATGACGCTTTCTGGCTGAGTGGCCGGATCAGTACCACCATGACGGAGAACGACATGGCCGTTTCAGCCTATGCCATGGAGGTAATGGCGGTTGAGGTCTATCAAGAATAGCTCGGGATTGACAGCTGTTAAGGCAGCAGACAGTGGGTCAGCCACTGTTCCATCTGTTGCTCGTCCCCCTGCCGTCGGGTTATCCGCTCCACCCTGCTGTCGGCAGTTTCGTCTATAAAGTCACTGGTGGTTTCGCCGTCGGTCCGATTGAAACGCAAAATACCTCGGTTGGTGATAAACACACCTTTCAATCTGATGGCGGGGGTCTGGTTGAGCAGTGCCATCAATTTGCGGTAGTCGAATACATGGTTGGGTTCGAAAATCCAGCCGTTGCTGAAGTAACCTTCTCCCCGGCGGTCAATTCGCAAATACCCCCGCTCGGGCATGGGTGGCAGTGCCTTTTCATAGTCCGTGCTCCGGGTGTTGTGCCGGTGGGTGTGTGGGGGGTGAGCAACGGCCTGGCTGGGTCGATCCAGCAGGCCGGGTTCCATCGCTCCCGTGGTCAGGGGTATCACTGGCTGTGACAGGCCGTTTTTGTTCAGAAAGGAGTGCAGTTCTGGTAGGTCTTTGGCACTGTACAGGTCCGCTTTATTGGCCAGGATAATATCAGCTGCCTGCAGTTGCTGATTGAATACCGCGTGGTCGTGGTAGCGTTTATCAGTGATATGGCGGGCATCTACCAGGGTCAGAGTGGCCTGTAGTGACAGCACCTCGCGGTAATATTCCCCACTCAATAATTCCAGTAATTCGCGGGGGTGCCCCAATCCTGTGGGTTCGATCAGCAGCCGCTGTGGTCGAGCACGGCTCAATAACAGGTTGAGAGCAATCTGGAGGTTCAACTGGTTGGTGCAGCATAGGCAGCCGCCGGGCACTTCCCGAACAAAGATGTTGTCAGTCTCCCCGCTCTGATTCAGTAACGCGGCATCGATACCCACCTCGCCGAATTCATTGATCAGTAATGCCCAGCGTTGTTGCGGTGGTTTGTGAGCCAGCAAATGGCGTATGGCGGTGGTTTTTCCGGCACCGAGAAATCCGGTGATGATATTGGTGGGAATCTGTTTCAGGGGGGCAGCCTGGCTACCCCTGGAATCAGGCGGCACTTGTCTGGCTGCATTCGTCGCAGAGGCAATGCAGTTCCAGTTGGTGGTTGATCAGGTGGTAACCTGCCTTGGTGACATTAATGTTTAGTGCGTCAATGATCTCCTTGCCAATCGCAATTTCTTTGACCTTATTGCAGTGGTCACAGATCAGGAACTGGGGCACCTGGTGTTGGTGGCTACAGGCGATGTGGGAGCAGGCAATAAACTTGTTTTCCGATACCAGTTTGTGGGCCAGGTTTTCCGTCATCAGGAAATCCAGCATACGGTACACGGACATGGGCGGGACGGATTCGTGAAACTGTTGTTGATAGCGCTCGGCCAATTCGTAGGCGGACAGGGGGCTGCCAGAACGCAATAACAGAATCAGAATATTTTTGCGCTTGGGTGTCAGTTTGGCACCTGGATGGTTGCAGTGCTCTTCCGCTTTTTTGATCACTTGATCCAGTGTCGATATGCCCATGGCTAGTCCACTTCCAGTTGCGAGTGTGAAGGGGTCATTGTGGCAGCGCCCTGGCTCCCGGGCAAAACCCACGAAGCCTGGATTCTACGGATACCGGGGAAGCGGTAAAAGAGGTCTGTAACGATTCTGGTGAGTTTTTCCGGTTGCTGGCAGTGGAACAGGTAGCGGGCCGTGAATTCGGTGTGCTGTTGATGTTCCTCTATTATATCGTGTTCGTGTTCGTGTTCGTG
>DDNV01000030.1:26525-29768 GCA_002341315.1 Cellvibrionales bacterium UBA2511 | reverse complement strand
TCCAAGCTCGCCGGACTTTTTATTGAAAATATCAAGCGATTTGAAGTCACTGACGCTGTTTTAAATGCGGGCCCCAAGCTTTAACAGTCCGTTAACCAGAACAGCAAAAAGGCGCCTCTCGAGGCGCCTTTTTGCTGTTAGCCACTCAGACTAGGTTCTGAGTGGCTGGCCTATGCCCGTAGTAAAAGATAACCCCTGCTGGTAGTAACGTGCACTTTTCTCATGCTCACCCAGTCTCGCCATCAAGCCCGCAAGTTCGGCATAAGTCTCGGGATCTGCTTTGAGTGACAAGGAGCTTTCCAGATAATCGCGGGCCTTGCCCCAAAGCTGATTGCGAAGACAAAGCCTGCCCAGCGTGAGCATCAACACAGCATCATTGGGACGTTCCCGCAACCAGCGCTCAGCGATCAATAATTGTCGGCGCGGATCTCCGCCATCCACCAGACCGAACAACTTCACCAATTTCTCGTCCCACCTGGATTTGAGAGTTTTGCGCAACAAATCCTCTACCCGGGCATAATCGCCCAATTGATACAAACTGTTGATATAGGTATCCAGTATCAATGGCTTTGAACGCACATGACGGGGTATGTCCTGCCAGAGTTTGATCAGGCTTGCCGAACCACTGTGCGGAGCGGGGGCCGACATTCCGGCCAGGAGTGCAGCGTAGATGTCTACTTCAATCTGCCCCAGCGTGCGCTCATCAAACACCCGATAACGCTTGAAGTCGGGCAGCAGCTTCTCAAGACTGGTCCAGTCCTCCAGCCCACTATAGGCCTGCTGCAATAAACACAATACCAGAGGGTGGTCAGGCTCACCAGCGTAGAGACGTTGCAGAATCGCCAATGCTTCCTCGTACTGCTCACTATGCAGGTGCATCCTTGCCTGAACCAACCCGATAGCCAGCTCACCGCCGGGGTCGGTTTGTTCTGCTTTCAAAAGCAGTCGATTGGCATCCAGACGGTCACCGAGTTCATGCGCCGCATTTGCAGCAGCCAGATAGTTGATCAGCGGCATATCGGAATATCGGGCTGCGCGCTTGAGATTGCGCCGAGCCAGATCCCAGCGCCCTTCAATAAATTGCAACAACCCTTTGGCGGTCCGTGCACGAAAACGCGATTGTCTGGAGGACACACGCTGACGAACAAGCTGTCTACCGGGCTCTACCAGCAATCGAAAAAAATAGCCCCCCGTTCTGAGTAGAAACCACACCAGTAGCAGTAAAAACAGCAGTGCCCAAAGGCTCATTTCAACGGTATAGTTACCGACGGCTATCAACACATAACCACTGGTTTCCAGCATTTGCCACGCTACGACCCCACCAATCAGGGCAATCAATACGATAAACAACAGCAACTTTCTCACCGCTGTTGACCTCCCCGGGAATCCAGATCATGACGTTGACGCCAACTATCGATGTAATCACGCAGCGCGTTGAGTCCAGCTGAAATATCCGTACGCGGTTGAACCACTGATCGCTGCTGCAGCTCACTTAACTGCTCGACCAAAGCCATTGAACGCGCCTCATTGAGCTGAAAATAATCAGCCAGTAATTGTTGGGCTAATGCCAGACTCTCGTCGTAAACCACCTGTTGCTCATGCAACATGGCCAGCTGAGCCGACTCCAGAACCACCACAAGCCGCAGGCGAATCAATTGTTCCTGCTGGGGAGACAGTATCGGTTTGACCGCCTCCTCGCGATGCGTGACACGAACAATCTGGCCAATCTGGCTCAAGGTGCTGTAAAACACCCTGACCAACGGGTCATACCAGGTGTCAGTCTGATCAGTGGCGGCCTCCACTGGTACGAGCCGCCCTGTCGATTCCGACATCTGAGGTGCCAATATCGGCAAATTGCCCACCTCCCCGGCAATCGCTTTTAATTCAAGATAGAGTCCGTCTGTATCGACTATGGGAACAGACTTGAGAGCGACGATATTTTTTGCCAGCACCTCACGGACCGGCAATAACTCGACTTCATCAAGGTCGCGAAGAATACTGTCGGCGGACTGCAACAAGGCCAGCGCACCTTCACTGTCCCGCTCGGTCAGCAGTCGCTGATTACCCAGTCTGAGCAGATACTCGGCCTCGGCCAGTTTCCAGTCCTTTCTGGAGGGCGTCGAAATTTCCTCGAGCCGGCTGGCCTGACGATTCATTCTGAGCGTCAGCTCCTGGTCAGCCTGACTTGAACCCGCTGCAAGATCACTCCGCAAACGCCTTTCCTCAGTCAGACTCTGCTGCAGACGTTCAACATCAGCTCGCAGGACGGCGAAATCGTCCTGGATGCCCGGTTGACGCTGTTGCTGATGATAAAGCCACCAGCCACCGGCCCCACCTGCGGCAATGGTGAGTATCAGGAGGATCATCAGAAAAATCAGCATTGGCCTGCCCGATGAAGCTTTGACCGGTTTTTCAGGGGTCGTGCTTTTCGTCGAACTGGAGGTTTTAGAAGGTTTGGCGGGGGGTGGGTCGGATATCGCTCCGGAAGACGTCAACACCGAATCACCCGCCTGGGCAGACGGTCGGTTTGCAGACTTTTCCGGATTTACTGGCTGTTTGTTGTCATCTGGCTGCTTGTCATTATCCACTGACTCGATTCCTGGCGATGGTGGCTGGAGTTCATTATAACGATTGGCTTGGGCTTTGAGACCGACGGTGTAATTAACTGTCTTCTGCAGCCAAGCTATCCACGGCAAACGTGTATCAAAGATCTAGATTTTATTACTGTACCACTCAAGGATAGTCGAGACCATGTCCTCTGGCGCCGCCGATGGGGCGGTGAGAACCCGATCAAACGACAGGTCTCTCGCAATGCTTGCAACCCGCTCACCCGGCACAACGACAGGCAACCGACAGAGGGCACCATGGAGTTCCCCCGGAACGACTGCAAGCAGATTATGAACCAACTCTCCACTGTGGGCAGCCACCAGATCCAACTTTTTATCTGTCAGCAGTCTGGCAATTTTACCGGCGGAGTCTTTCATTATGCAGCGCCGGTATAACTCACAGCGATCCACTGTCGCACCACGTTTCTGCAGCTCTTCGGCCAACAGCGTACGACCACCTTCTCCGGCAAAAATCAGCGCTCTCTGGCCGGCAACAGACCGAAGAGAGTCCAATGCCAATAGCGCTTCACTGTTAAAGGCTGTCTGGGGCGACTCGGCGCAAATTCCACGCTCTGCAAGCTCCGCTGCTGTGGCTTTACCTACCGCGTAATAGCGTACACCCACCGGTAACATCGGC
>DDNV01000030.1:25954-26427 GCA_002341315.1 Cellvibrionales bacterium UBA2511 | reverse complement strand
CACCCACCGGTAACATCGGCCAGTGATTTTCCAGCCAATCAACCCCCAGCCGGGCTGCAGTGCGGCTGACAAATATCGCTATCTGATAGTGATCGAAGTCCAGGATTCTCGATTTGGCATTCGGGGCGAGTACGGGTTCTATTTTCATTACCGGATAGCGGTAAATCTGTATCCCTGCCAGCTCCAGCGATGTCACAAGCTCATCCTGCTCCAGAAGCGGCCTTATCAGCAAAACATTCAACCGGCTCATTGCGCTCGACTCAATAATTCTCGTAGACCTCACGCAGAATGTCACCGGCACCCCGCTGCAGGAGCCGCTCGGCCAGCTCAATACCCAATGCTTCGGCGTCGTTTACACTGCCGCTGATATCGTCTCGTATGATCTGGGTTCCATCGGGCGAGCCGACCAGCCCCCTCAGCCAGATCTGCTTTTCTCCACGGTGAATCGCATAGCAGGCAATCGGCACCTGACA
>DDNV01000030.1:25298-25774 GCA_002341315.1 Cellvibrionales bacterium UBA2511 | reverse complement strand
CGTCGATTCATGGCGCGCTCTGCCATGACGCACTCCGCTGTGGCTTCATCATGTAACGGCTTCAACAACGCCTGAACCCAGTCATCACCAACACGACTTTCAATGCCGACGGCCCCCTGCCCGCCCGCTGGCAAGCACTGCTCCGGCGGCAACCGGCGGCTGATGCGCGTTTCCATTTTCAATCGTACCAACCCAGCCGTCGCCAGCAAAATGGCATCGAATTCACCGCTGTCCAGTCTGCCGAGACGCGTCTGGACATTGCCTCGCAGATCGCCGACCAGCAGCTCGGGAAAAGCCTCCCGGAGCTGGCACTGGCGACGCAGACTCGATGTTCCCACCCGGCTGCCAGACGGCAGCTCTTCCAGTCGCGCAAAATCATTCGACACGAAAGCATCGGTGGGGTCCTCCCGTTCACAGATCACACTGAGCCCCAAACCCTGCGGAAACTCCATGGGCACATCTTTCATCGAGTGCAC
>DDNV01000030.1:24908-25177 GCA_002341315.1 Cellvibrionales bacterium UBA2511 | reverse complement strand
GGCACATCTTTCATCGAGTGCACCGCAATATCTGCCCGATCCTCCAGCATGGCAACTTCAAGCTCTTTGACAAACAGTCCTTTGCCGCCGACCTTCGCCAATGGCACATCCAGTATCTTGTCACCTTTAGTGGTAAAGGTGACAAGACTCACTTCGAGATCCGGATGGAGTTGCAGCAACCGCTCTTTGACATACTCTGCCTGCCAGAGCGCCAGGGGGCTTTTACGGGTTGCGATACGAAGGTGTTTTGACATGATAGTAACGACCGT
>DDNV01000030.1:20242-24846 GCA_002341315.1 Cellvibrionales bacterium UBA2511 | reverse complement strand
AACGGCGCATCATAACAGATTGGGTTGGGATCTTGGTCGGCAGACAACGCAACCCCTGCCACATGCAGTTAACGCGTCACATCTGCTCGAGCAGTTTACGCAACGGCGCCACATGACGCCTGCTAACCTGTGGGCGAATGTCCATTCCCTGAAGGCGGACAAAAAACTGTCCTTCAAGATTGCGTTCCAGGCCTTCAATATGCGGGATTGAAATCAGTGCATTGCGATGAATGCGGAAAAACCGGTTCTCGAACTCATCCTCAAGTTCTTTCAGTGTTTCGTCGAGGAGTGCTTCGCCCTGAGTATGATAGGCCGTGACATATTTATGATCTGCCTGAAACAGCCGCACATCGGCAATGGCAACCAGATCGATACCACGACGATTTTTGGCCGCAATATGGCTCCTGCCATCTGTCTGATAGACAGGCGAATCCTGCAACTCGATTAATTGTGCTTTATTGATTCGCTTGGTACGCAGAATGGCATTTTCCAAATCCACCTGTTTAACCGGCTTGAGCAGGTAACCGATCGCCTGAGAGGAAAAAGCCTCGACGGCATAATCGTCGTAAGCGGTACAGAAGATAATCGCCGGCGGCGGCTCAAAATCCGACAGATACTGGGCTGCCGCAAGACCATCCATCCCCGGCATCCGCACATCCATAAACACCAGATCCGGGCTGAATTTCTCAGCCACCTCAAGGGCCTGCTCACCGCTCCCAGCTTCACCGACATGCATGCAACCATCAATCACCGACAACATTCTTTTCAGACGGTCACGGGCGAGTGGTTCATCATCAACGATCAGTATTCTCATCGACAGACCTACTATCCGATTGGGTAGCTAATGCGAGTAATATAGCAACTTTCACCGGATTCCGCAGTGACGCTGGCCCCTGAACCAAAATGCGCCTGCAGGCGTTGCCGGACGTTCTGCAATGCAATTTTATTACCCCGGTGCTGTTGGAGCGCACGGTGCAATGGATTGGAAACGACAATTTCAATACAGTCCCCGATTCGCTGGACAGAAATAGTGATTTCACCACCCTCCTGTAACAACTGAATGCCATGGTAAATTGCATTCTCCAGAATTGGCTGAAGTGTCAGACAGGGAATCTGTACGCCTTCCCCATAGTCACCAATTTCCCACCGCGCCGAGAGTCGATCACCCAATCGCAGCTTCTCCAGCGCCATGTAGCGGCGGCAAAGAGATAACTCCTCGCGCAACGGAACCAGCGTTTGCGCATCCGTCAGGGCATAGCGGTAGAGGTCCGACAGATCTTCCACGACGCGCTCGGCTTTTTCAGGGTCCGAACCAATCAGGCTGGCAATCATGTTCATACTGTTAAACAGAAAGTGGGGCCGGATTCTCGATTGCAATGCCTGAATCCGCGCTTCCAGTTCAGCTCGCTGGCGCAACCGCAACTGTTGCTGAAGATACAGATAACGAAGCAGAATACCGGCGGGTATCGCCACCAGAAGCAAATACTCGGCAATATTCCAGGTGTTGTAATTGCGCTGAGCCAAAGGTGCCGAGTACCACCACACAATACCTTCGGACACAGCACCACAAAACAGGGTGACCATCAGAATAAGCAGAAAAGACAGGGTAGCTGCAGTCACCAGCCGTACGCCGGACAGCACCCGATTGGCGAAACAGAGCACGACTGCACTGAGCAGTGCGATCCAAAGGGACAGCAGCGACACTTTCGCCAGCTTGACCCAGTCAAAGTTTTGCAAACCACTGTCGGCGACACTAATCATCAGTGCCAGCAATTCGGAAATAACAATCACGGTCAGCAACCCCTGACCACGACAAAAGTTAGGCAGGAAGGTATCCCCCTCCCGAAGAAACAGTGGCGCAGCACCGGATTTATTCGCTTTCCACCGATTCACGATTCCCATCAACGTCAACCCATCCTGTTTCACTCGCGTTTCACCCGGCTTTGCTATAATCAGGTTTTTCCTGCACCCGCAGTACTTTATCTGTGGTCCGACAAGTTATAAAGGTTCAGTTTACCGATGAGCAATTCAAAAGATACCAATCTATCCTGGGGCGGCCGCTTCAATGAGGCCACGGACGCTTTCGTGGCCAGATTTACGGCCTCTGTCGACTTTGACCAACGCCTCGCCCCACAGGATATTCAGGGCTCCATTGCCCACGCCACCATGCTGACCAAAGTCGGGGTACTTGATGAAAGTGAACTTGAGTCGATCAAAAGTGGCCTGACGACTATTCTGACGGATATTGAAAACGGGACATTCGAGTGGAGCCTGGCACTGGAAGATGTCCACATGAATGTGGAGGCAGCGCTCACCTCACAGATCGGCATCACCGGCAAAAAGCTCCATACCGGGCGCTCAAGAAATGATCAGGTGGCCACAGATATCAGACTCTGGCTGAGACATGAAATTGACGCCATCAGCGCGGAATTGACCCGTCTGCAGCAGGGCATTCTGGGTCTGGCAAAAGCCCAGGCAGAGACCATCATGCCCGGATTCACCCACCTCCAGACAGCTCAGCCAGTCACTTTTGGTCACCATCTGATGGCCTGGTTTGAAATGCTGGAACGCGATTACAGCAGATTGCTCGACTGCAGAAAACGTCTCAATCAATCACCTCTGGGCGCTGCAGCCCTGGCGGGGACCACCTACCCCATCGATCGCCATATGACAGCAGATCTACTGGGGTTCGATGGCCCTACCCGCAACTCCCTGGATTCCGTCAGTGACAGGGACTTTGCCATTGAATTTTGTGCATTTGCCAGCATCCTCCTCACACACCTGTCTCGCGCTTCCGAAGAACTGATCCTATGGACCTCCGCACAGTTTGATTTTATTGAGCTGCCGGATCGCTTTTGTACGGGTTCTTCCATCATGCCGCAGAAGAAAAATCCCGATGTACCCGAACTGGTTCGGGGTAAAACGGGCCGGGTTAATGGCCATTTAGTTGCATTGTTGACCCTTATGAAGTCCCAACCATTGGCCTACAATAAAGATAATCAGGAAGACAAGGAGCCACTGTTTGATACCGTTGATACCGTCAAGGATTGCCTGCGGGCCTTTGCCGACATGATCCCGGCTATTCGACCGAAGAAAGAGTCCATGCGTGAAGCTGCACGTCGCGGCTTTTCAACGGCCACCGATCTCGCCGATTATCTGGTTCGCAAAGGCATTCCCTTCCGCGATTCCCATGAAATTGTCGGCAAATCTGTGGCATTTGGCATTGCTGAAAACAAGGACCTCTCGGATATGTCACTGGAGGAGCTGAGACAATTCTCAACCGTCATTGAAACCGATGTGTTCGATGTGCTGACGCTCGAAGGCTCTGTCGCCGCCAGAAACCACATCGGGGGTACAGCGCCCGAACAAGTAAGAATTGCTGTCCAGTCTGCGGCCGAACGGCTCAGCAATCGAACCTGACCGAGGACAGAGCCACATCAGTATGACCGTGTAATCTGCTTGGTAGAGGCGCAGTCGGCAACCGTTTTACAGAAGAGGACTGCCATCTATTTTCTCCGGCAGTTGTTGTTGGCATAGCGATTGCTAATTTGTCATTAATTGGGCTGCCTTCGGGGCGGCCGATCCGCCACAACAGGAGGTGCATGACAATTTATGAATAACACCTGGCAAGGCTATAACTCCAGCTTGTTTTATGACGAGCTGCTAACCAGTTCAGGAAATCCAAGAACTGCCGCACGGGGCATGATCAATTTTCTGCAGCGCCTGCCAGAGGAGGAGATTAATGAACGACGCTCTGCCGCAGAGCTGGCCATACGGGATATGGGCATCTCTTTCACGGTTTACACAGAGGGCGGCAATATTGATCGAAACTGGCCATTCGACATCATCCCCCGGACCATCACGGCAAAGGAGTGGTCGAAGATCAGTCTTGGATTACAACAGCGCACTCGTGCCCTCAACTGCTTTATCGATGATATTTATAATAAACAGCGCATCCTCGCCGACCAGCTGATCCCTGCAGACATTGTCCTTGAATCCACCAATTACAAACCCCAGTGCAGAGGGGTTTCGCCTCGTTATGGCGCATGGGCCCATATTTGTGGCTCCGATCTGGTGCGCAACAGCAATGGAAAATTCTATGTGCTTGAGGACAATCTGCGGGTGCCCTCCGGTGTGTCCTATATGCTGGAAAACAGGGAGATTACCAAACGTGTTCTGCCAGAGCTTTTTGAAAACTACAGCATCCAGCCGGTAGACGACTACCCGTCAAAACTCTATCAAACACTCGCTTCACTCTCTCCCCGCGAAACCCGGAAACCCTGCATTGCGGTCCTGACGCCCGGCATCTACAACTCCGCCTATTTTGAACATGCATTTCTTGCCCAAAGTATGGGCGCGGAACTGGTAGAGGGTAGCGATCTGCACACCGGTGATGACGACTGTGTGTATATGCGCACCGTGGACGGGCCGGTAAAGGTGGATGTGGTCTACCGGCGCATAGACGAAGACTTTATTGACCCGGAGGTATTTCGCCAGGACTCCATGTTAGGGGTTCCGGGAATCATGCGGGCCTGGAAGGCGGGGAATGTTGCCATTGCCAACGCCCCGGGAAGTGGCGTAGCGGATGACAAGGTCATTTACGC
>DDNV01000030.1:19289-20074 GCA_002341315.1 Cellvibrionales bacterium UBA2511 | reverse complement strand
CCAACCTCGACAAGCTGGTGGTAAAGCCCGCCAATGAGTCCGGTGGCTACGGCATTATGGTCGGCCCCCATGCCAGCGCCCAGACGCGCAGGGAATTTGCTGCGCTGATTGAAAATAATCCACGCAACTATATTGCTCAGCCCACCCTGTCATTATCGACTGCACCGACCTATATCGACCACACTGTCGCACCGCGCCACCTGGATCTGCGCCCCTTTATTCTGCAGGGCAAAGATACCTGGGTCACACCGGGCGGACTGACAAGAGTTGCCATGACGAAAGGCTCTCTGGTGGTCAACTCCTCTCAGGGCGGCGGCAGCAAAGACACCTGGATTGTGGAGGGGAACTGATGACGATGCTGTCCCGCGTTGCCGAACGACTCTACTGGATGGCCCGCTATCTGGAGCGCGCAGAGAACACGGCCAGACTGACCAATGCCTACACTCACCTGATAATGGATTTGCCCCGTGATACCCAGGTTGGCTGGGAGGTGCTCATCCAGATGCTGGATGCAGAGCCTGTTTATACAAAGCGGTATCGAGTCTTTAATGAGCAGAATGTACTGCGCTTTCTGATTGCGGATCAGGAAAATGCTTCGAGCATCAGCAACTCGGTAAAGGCAGCTCGAGAGAATGTCCGCACCACCCGCGATGTGCTACCCGAGGAGACCTGGGAGCATGTCAATGAACTGTTCATCTATACGCAGGAGACGGCAGAAAAGTCGATTGGTCGACGTCACCGCTACGAATTTCTGGAACAGATTATTTCCCGCTGCCAGATGGTCA
>DDNV01000030.1:18074-19141 GCA_002341315.1 Cellvibrionales bacterium UBA2511 | reverse complement strand
AGATGACCACCCTCTTCAGGGAACACTCACACCGCTTTATAAAATTGGGGCACCTGTTGGAACGAGCCGACATGAGCACCCGTATTATCGACGTGGGCGCAGGCGCTATTCTGGGCAGGGCGGAGACCAATCAGGCGATTGATCCCCTGCTGTGGGGCAGCATGCTGAAATCGCTCTCGGCGATGAGCGCCTATCGCCACAAAATTGGCCCACTGGTGGAACCAAACGCTGTGGTCAACTTTATTTTCAAGGAAGCCAGGCTACCCCGGACCGTTTACTTTTGCCTGACAGGAATCCTTGAAGAACTGCAGCCACTGAGCAACAATGGCGACGCGATCCAGATAGTGGAATCGGCACTGCAAAAGCTGACCCGGTTTGATGCAGAAAACATGACTCTGGCACAACTGCACCAGTTTATCGATCAGCTGCAAATATCACTCAATCAACTTGATGATGCCATCAATACAGCCTGGTTTTTGCCCATGCAATCATGAAGAAGTTTTTCTGCCACTGTGGCAATCAGGTTTTTTTTGAAAGTCGCCAATGCCTATACTGCAAAACCAATCTGGGTTTTGACCCCGGCAATATGGAAATGCGGACGCTGACTGCCGTGCATGGTCAATTGTTCGAGGCCAGCGATCAGCAGCTCTTCCGCTTCTGCGGCAACGAAATGGAATTTGGTGTCTGTAACTGGTTACTCCCTAAAGAAAGCAACGACTCACTTTGCACAGCCTGTCAATTCAACCGCACTGTTCCCAACCAGAGTCAACCCGAGAACAGGGCTCGCTGGTTGCGACTGGAACAAGGCAAAAAACGCCTGTTTTTCACTTTGATTCAACTGGGCCTACCCTTTGAAAACGGCTGGGCAGAACCCGAACGCGGCCTGCTACTGGATTTTATTGAAGATGGCCGCACACAACCGCTTTTTGCAGAAACGTTTGTCACCACCGGCTATCTCGGTGGGGTCATTACGATCAACGTGATGGAAGCGGACGACATCGCCCGGGTGACGGTCAAATCCGAAATGAAGGAATCCTATCGCACCGTACTTGGACACCTGCGCCACG
>DDNV01000030.1:0-17963 GCA_002341315.1 Cellvibrionales bacterium UBA2511 | reverse complement strand
CTTGGACACCTGCGCCATGAATCCGGGCACTATTACTGGTCAAGGCTCAATCCGGATGATGATATAAAGCGGGCCTTCAGAAACGTCTTCGGTGATGAACGCCAGGATTACCGCAGTGCGCTGGATGACTACTACAGACATGGACCGGCACCGGACTGGGCCGATCATTTCATCAGCAGTTATGCCAGCGCCCATCCATCTGAAGACTGGGCTGAAAGTTGGGGTCACTACCTGCACATCTATGATGCACTGGAAACGGCCGCAGCTCACGGTGTGATCAATCACGGGCCCTCAGCCATGGACATGCAAACGCGCATTGATATCTGGCGGCAGCTGAGCATCACCCTGAATGAACTCAATCGAAGTGTCGGGCGGCAAGACGCTTACCCTTTTATCATCAACCACCAAGTAGAGAACAAGCTGGTATTTGTTGACCGGGTTATAAGTCAGCTCCAAACACTTGGCTCAACGTTGGCAATTCACTAAACGCCTTGCGTATGTTTTCATCCCAGCTCTGCCGCAACATCACCAGGTAGGGATCATTATCTTCAAATTTATAATATTTGTTCGGGCTGCTAAGGCTGTCTGCTTCATAGTAGAGAAGCTCAATGGGTGGCCCCACAGTGGCGTTACTGCGCATCGTTGAATCCAGCGACACCAGAGCACAGCGCATGGCTGTCTCATGGGGCGTTTCGGGGCGGACAATCCGATCCAGTATCGGTTTGCCGTATTTTGTTTCACCGATCTGCAAAAACGGATATTGCTCCGAGGAAGTGATGTGGTTGCCCTCGGGATATATCAGGTAAAGCTCGGTATCCACTCCCTTGATTTGTCCACCCAAAATAAAGGTTGCCTCGGCGTTGAAGCCGGCCTTGACCCCATTCTGTTTGTGTTTGCTTTGCTCCCTGACACTCAGTTCACCAATATAATCAGCCACTTCAGACAGATAGCAGGCCTTTCGCAAATTGAATTCGGCATCCTCTTTGAGATCCCGCTCAATCTGGGCCATCACTGCCTGACTGGTGGCCAGATTACCTGCTGACATCATCATCATCTGGCGGTCACCGTGGATGGAAAAACGATGCAACTTGCTGTAGGTACTGACCCTGTCCGGACCAGCATTGGTGCGTGAATCAGAACAAAAAACCAGTCCTTCATTCAGTCTTATCGAAACGCAATACGTCATATAACTACAAACCAATTCATGTAAACGCAGAGGTGAGCCAATCGCTAGACCGGGAAGGATAAGGGCTCCGGTCCACAAAAGCCATTAGCTTGTTCCTGGTGCCTGAAACCAATTTGACTAGCCATTCGAATAATCAAAAATCCTCTGCCCGCCCGCGCCTTGCTCCCGACAAACACGGTTCAGCAGGGTCTCAAAAGTTTCACCTGTCGCAGTACAACGCCAGGTTTGATCGTGGTAATTCGGATGAAATCCACCGGACCTGGCAGCCGACCATATCTGGGACATCGCCAGCTGCCGGGAAATAATCACTTTGGAGTTTTCCGCCTCGATAGTGAGTGCCAACACACCGCCGACACTCTCATAATCAATATCCAGGCCGCTGGCTTCGATCGCATCCTCAACGGACAGCATCAACTCGTCTGCCAGTTGGATGAACTCAATTTCAGTCATAGGGTAGAACTCATGAAGACATCACCGAACTCATTGAAGAGTATACGCGATTGAGTGTTTAGGGTGACAGCCGCTATACTCGCAGGAATTCCCGGAATCAGAATACAGGCTTCCCCACATGCAACGTTTTTTTGCACTGATACTGCTCAGCGCGGTTTTTATCGGCTTGTCCGCCTGCGGCAACAAAGGTCCGCTATACCTTCCACCCGAACCGGTGCAGCAGACACCCGCCGAACCACCAACCCAACCAGCGGAAGAGAAAGAAGGCCAGCCTTCGGACACCGACGCTTAATTCACTAAGGGTTGCGGCCAGCCATGAACTATTTTGATTACCGAGATGGTAGATTGTGCGCCGAGAGCGTTGCACTGGATAGTATTGCCGAGCGTTACGGTACACCCACTTACGTCTATAGCCGGGCGGCGCTTACAGAACATTTTATGGCTTATCAGGACGCACTGGCCGATAGACATCACCTGATTTGCTATGCGGTGAAAGCCAATTCCAACCTCGCCGTATTAAATGTATTGGCCCAGCTCGGTGCTGGATTCGACATTGTCTCGGTGGGTGAACTGGAGCGCGTTCTGGCAGCAGGAGGGGATCCCGCGAAAGTCATTTTTTCCGGCGTGGGCAAACAGCCATCGGAGATGGCCCGGGCATTACAGGTCGGGATTCACTGTTTCAATGTTGAATCCGAAGCCGAGCTCGCAGTACTCAACCGGGTGGCAGGCAAATCCGGCAAAAAGGCGAACATTTCCCTGCGGGTCAACCCCGACGTGGATGCAAAAACCCATCCCTATATTTCCACCGGCCTGCGCGACAATAAATTTGGCATCGATATCAGCCAGGCGCTGGATGTCTATCTCGCCGCCAGCGAAATGCCGCACTTGACCATTACCGGTATTGATTGCCACATCGGCTCCCAATTGACCGAGATTGCACCTTTTATCGATGCGCTGAATCGGGTACTGAAACTGGTAGAACAACTGTCCGCCAGCGGTATCAATCTGGAACACCTGGATCTGGGGGGCGGACTCGGCGTGTGCTACCAGAACGAGCAACCGCCTCATCCGTCGGAATACATCGCGGCTATTCGACAACAGCTCGACCAATCGCCAATGACGCTGGTGCTCGAACCCGGACGATCGATAGCGGCAAACGCCGGTATCCTGTTAACCCGGGTGGAATACCTGAAGCCGGGGAAAGACAAAAACTTTGCCATTGTCGATGCAGCCATGAACGATATGATCCGGCCGGCACTTTACGAGGCATGGATGGCCATCAAACCGGTATCCCCCCATGCCGGCACGCCCCACAATTGGGACATTGTCGGCCCAGTGTGCGAAACCGGCGACTTTCTGGGGAAAAATCGACGGCTGGCGCTTGAGCAGGGAGACCTGCTGTGCGTTTATTCAGCCGGAGCCTATGGCTTTACCATGAGCTCGAACTACAACAGTCGGGGCCGGGCGGCGGAAATCATGGTGGATGGCAACCGGGCACATCAGGTCAGGGCTCGGGAAACAGTTGAAGACCTCATTCGCGGAGAGACCCTGCTACCCACCTGAACCTGTAGCGAAACCGAACTATCCTGGGATCAAACCTTTAATACAAGATAACTGCGCTATGCTGTTACGTTTTACCAAAATGCACGGACTGGGTAATGATTTCGTCGTCATTGACGGCGTCTCTCAGGCTATTGCCATGACCCCGGCGCTAGCCCGCAAACTGGCAGACCGACACTTTGGTATTGGCTGTGATCAAGTCCTGGTGGTAGAGCCACCCAGCCGCCATGATGTGGATTTTCGCTACCGGATTTTCAATCAGGATGGCAATGAAGTTGAGCAATGTGGCAACGGCGCCCGCTGTTTTGCCAAATTTGTCCGGGACAGGCACCTCACCGGAAAAAGCACGTTACGGGTGGAAACCGCGACGGGCGTTATCACGCTGCGGGTTAAAGCCAACAATCTGATCGAAGTCAATATGGGCGTGCCCATTCTGACCCCGCCAGATATTCCGTTCGTTGCCGACGGGAAGGCTATCAATTATCCCCTGTCAGTTGATGGCAAAGAACTGTCGATCAGCGCAGTATCGATGGGCAACCCCCACGCCGTCCTCACCGTCAGCGACATACAAACAGCACCGGTTGACACACTGGGACCAGCGATAGAGGGCCATCATCGTTTTCCCCAGAGAGTCAATGTGGGCTTTATGCAGATTCTAGACCGCCAGCAGATCAACCTGCGCGTTTTTGAACGGGGCGCTGGCGAGACACTGGCCTGTGGAAGCGGGGCCTGCGCTGCAGTAGTGGCAGGCCACTTGCAAGACCTGCTAGACTCGTCCGTAACCGTCAACCTCCTGGGCGGCAGTCTCCAGATAGCGTGGCCAGGCGAAAATCAGCCGGTAATCATGTCCGGACCGGCCACCACCGTTTTTCATGGACGGATAAAGATATGAGTACAGAGCAAAACCCCCCACATACTGAAGAATTGCTGACCCCCGCCCAGATTAAAACCTACCTGGAAACGAACCCGTGTTTTTTTGAAGATCACCCCGACCTGCTTGAAGTCATAGAGCTGCCCCACGACAGTGGGCCAGCCATCTCGTTGATTGAACGGCAAGTAGCCGTTTTACGGGAACGCAATCTGGAAATGCGACAACGGCTCAATGCCATGCTGGATTCAGCAAAAATCAATGACAAACTCTTCGAAAAAACCAAACGGCTCATTCTGACCCTTTTGGAAGCAGAGGATCTCGCAACCATTGTCAACGCCACCTCCAACAGTCTCAGCACAGACTTCCAGGTTCAATTCCACAGCATGCTCCTGTTTGGTGACGAATCAACCTCTGAACTGAACCCCCATGTGCGGATGGTTAGTGTGGAGCAGGCCAATAATCATATCGGGACACTACTGCGCACCAATCGGGCTATCTGTGGGGTTCTGGGTAGTGACGAGCTGGCTTTTCTGTTTGGCAATGAGGCTAAAAATGTGGGATCTGTGGCTGCCGTACCCCTGACACACGGCACGGTGTTCGGCGTGCTGGCTATCGGCCATACTGATCCAAACTACTATCGGAGCAGCATGGGGACGCTGTTCCTCAGCTATATTGCAGAGGTACTGAATCGCATTATTCCCCGCCTGCTACCCTAGCCGAGGGACCGAACCGATGCTGCCCGACTCCACTGATCGACTCCAGCAATTTGAACAGCACTTACGCAGCGAACGCAGGCTTTCCACTCACACCATCAAGGGCTATCTTCGCGACCTGCATAAACTGGACGACTGGTGTGAAAAGCAATCCCTATCGTTGTTACAGCTGGACAGTCAACATATTCGTAGCTGCCTGACCACCCTGCATCGCAAAGGGCTGGGCGGACGCAGCCTGGATCGCTGGCTCGCGTCACTGAGAACTTTCTTTAACTACGCGCTCAAACAACAGTGGCTGAAAGCCAATCCGGCGATGGCGATCAGTGCACCAAGATCCGTGAAAAAACTGCCAAAAACCCTCGATACGGACCAAGTTGCACGCTTCCTGGCATTCTCGGCGGAAAGCTGGATCGACTGCAGGGATCTGGCCATCGTGGAGCTGTTCTACTCCTCCGGCCTGCGGCTATCGGAATTAACAGCCCTGAACCTGGGAGACATCGACCTGAATGATCAACTGGTGACGGTCACCGGGAAGGGAAACAAATCGCGGCAACTGCCCGTGGGAAGCCATGCAATCAGAGCCTTGAAGGCCTGGCTCACAAGGCGCCGCGAATATGCCAATGACGACACGCGAGCGATATTTGTCAGCCGCCAGGGCAAACGCATTTCTACTCGCGCCATTCAGGAACGGCTGCGACTAATCGGTCTCAAGCAAAATATGGACGGGAAAATACATCCCCACATGCTGCGCCACTCATTTGCAAGCCATCTGTTGGAATCCAGCGGCGATCTTCGCGCTGTTCAGGAACTGTTGGGCCATGCCAATTTATCCACAACTCAGGTTTACACCCACCTGGACTTCCAGCACCTTGCCAGGATTTATGATCAGTCTCATCCCCGCGCCCAAAAAAAGTGAGCGGTTGCTGAGGCTATCCGGTTACAGGCATCCATTGCCTGCCCCACTTTTGCTATGGTTTCTCAACATACACCAACGGAGTTTTATTGTGCGCAACGTCCTATTGTTACCTTTACTGTTCCTGTCTCTGTCCTGCCAGGCCCATGATGAAAGTGATAGAAGACTGATTTCCACCAATGGCTACGGCGAAATAACTGTTCCCGCTGATACTGCCATCGTTGACTTGAGCGTCCGGGCCACCCGCAAATCCGGTCAGGAAGCGAAGCGCGATGTAGATGACCGGGTAAATGCCTTTATCGATCAACTCAAAACAATGTCTATCTCACAGGATGACCTGGTGGCCTCATCCATTCGCATTTACCCTCGCTACGAACACACCAACAGTAATCGGTTGTTCAGCGGTTATGAAGCGGTCCGCCGACTCACTGTCACGTTAAAGGATATGACACAACTCACCGAAGTGATGGACCAGGCACTAGCCCAGCGGCTGGAGGGTATTGATAACGTACGCTACGAAAATAGCGAAATGGCCAAACACATTCAGGCAGCCCATCTGCTGGCAATTTCAGACTCGAAGACCAAGGCTGAAGCGCTTGCAAAAGCCTACGGTGCAGAGCTTGGGCCTGTCGTGCGAATCGATTATCACCGCAATACACCGCCCTCTGGCGACATGATGAAGGCATCCAGCATGGAGACGATGATGGTGCGCAACAGCGCTGCTCGTCCGGGAACCTACCTACCCGACGAAATCACCTATAGCGATAATCTTCAAGTGAGCTTTGACCTGATCATCAGCCCCTGAGCCGATAAAAGCTCCGATAGATGTGTGATCAAACTGATAACGAGCGAAAGAAGAAAGCGGGATAGGGCAGGAAAATTATGGGTTGCCGGGCATTCAGCCCGGCCATCCATCTAAATGGCGTCGCTACCGGTTTCTCCGGTACGAATACGAATCACTTCTTCCAGTGTGGAAATAAAGATTTTTCCATCGCCGATTTTACCGGTTTGGGCAGACTTGGTGATCGCTTCAACCACAACATCGACGTGGTTGTCATCAAGCGCAATTTCCAGTTTTACCTTGGGCAGGAAATCCACAACGTATTCCGCACCACGATAGAGTTCAGTGTGGCCTTTCTGGCGTCCAAAACCTTTTACCTCAGTGACAGTGATACCCTGAACGCCGACCTCTGCAAGCGCCTCTCTGACATCGTCCAGTTTGAAGGGTTTTACAATAGCTGTAATAAGCTTCATAGATTTACCTTGTACATTTTATTTGGATCGAACAATTGACGGCAAAAGATACACCTTCCCATCAATAATTGCACCCCGGTTACCCGGTTTTCAAGTCAAACATAAAAACAGGGGGCCAGTCATCTCGACCGGCCCCCTGGAAGTGGGAAGAAGAATCAGCTTTTAGTGAACTCGGGATAGGCTTCAATGCCACATTCGGACACATCAACACCCTCGTACTCTGCCTGTTCACTGACGCGGATACCCATGGCGACCTTGATAATACCCCAGACAATCAGGCTCATCACAAAGACCCAAAGGAAAATCACCACGATGCCGTAGATCTGAGAGCCCCATGAGGCGTCACTATTGGTGAATGGCACAGCCAGAACACCCCAGATACCTACCACGCCATGAACAGAGATGGCCCCTACGGGATCATCAATTTTCATTTTGTCCAGGCCGACGATGGAAAACACGACAATGATCCCGCCAATGGCGCCGATCAATGTTGCCACCACAGGGCTCGGTGCCAGAGGACCGGCAGTAATGGCGACCAGACCAGCCAGAGCACCGTTCAGTGCCATGGTGAGATCCGCCTTACCAAAGAGGATATGACCCAGCAACAGGGCAGCGATCAAACCGCCGCAGGCTGACGCATTGGTGTTGACGAAGACACTGGCCACGTTATTGGCGGAACTGACATCTGAAACCACCAGCTCAGAGCCACCGTTGAAGCCGAACCAACCCATCCAGAGAATGAAGGTACCCAGTGTTGCCAGAGGCATATTGGCACCCGGAATAGCGTTGATCTGTCCGTTGGCACCGTATTTCCCCTTGCGGGCACCGAGCAGCAACACACCCGCCAGGGCAGCGGCAGCACCGGCCATGTGGACAATACCGGAACCGGCGTAGTCGGAGTAACCGGCTTCACTAAGGAAACCACCACCCCAGGTCCACATTCCCTGAATCGGGTAGATTACACCCGTCATGACCACGGCAAAAATCAGGAAGGCCCAGAGCTTCATCCGCTCGGCAACAGCACCGGATACGATCGACATCGCGGTTGCCACAAATACCACCTGGAAGAAGAAGTCCGACGCGCCGGAGTAATACGTGTCTCCGTCGCTGGCCAGCACCTCTTCGAGAGAAGCATTTGCAATACTGTTACCGAACCAGCCATCGGGCAGGAAACCGCCCGCGCTGCCGCCATACATGATGGTATAACCCACAAACAGATACATGGTGCAGGCAACGGCAAACAGTGCGACGTTTTTGGTAAGAATTTCAGTGGTGTTTTTGGCGCGAACCAGGCCGGCCTCCAACATGGCAAAACCTGCTGCCATCCACATCACGAACGCGCCAGCGATCAGAAAATAAAATGTATCGAGCGCGTATTTAACTTCAATAATTTCAGGACTCATTGTCGTAGTCTCCCGTGTCTTAAACTGCTTCTACACCGGTTTCACCGGTGCGAATTCGAATGACTTCCTGTAAATCCGAAATGAAGATTTTGCCATCACCAATCTTGCCGGTATGAGCGGCAGAGGTAATCGCTTCGATAGCGCCGTCCACCATTTCATCCGCAAGGGCCAATTCCAGTTTTACCTTGGGCAAAAAATCCACCACATATTCAGCACCACGGTACAGTTCTGTGTGGCCTTTTTGTCGGCCAAACCCTTTTACCTCGGTCACCGTCACACCCTGAACACCGATGGCGGCAAGCGCTTCTCGCACGTCATCCAGTTTGAAGGGCTTGACAACTGCTGTAATCATTTTCATTGCGTTGCTCCTCAGAGATAGTGGCACCCGACATGCCGGGTGCCACCGGTCAATTACATGCTTTTGCTAATGGAAAACAACAACGTGCTGTCACACCAGGATGTATCGAAGCACTCTTCATCGTCCAGTGTGGTATCAATCCAGCTCAGTGCAAAATCCAGCCCCTGCCAGGACTTGCCGAGGGTAATGGAGTAATCGGTATAGCTATCTTCACCATCAGTCAGGAAAGCTTCTTCACCATCCTTGCCACTGTCAGTGCTTTTATGTTCAAACTTGTTGTAGCCCGCATGGAATCCCAGTGAAAACCCGTGGGGCAGCTCGAAACCGTAGTCCGCGTAGAGATACCAGAATTCACCAGTTTCCAGGAAATAGTCATCGGAATAGGCGAAACCCAGCGTGCCGCCTTTGTAGGACAGACTACCGTAGAGCTCCTGGTAATCGAGATCACGCTTGCCAGTCAGATCAAATTCGGTTGCGTCGGAACCGGGGTAATCATAGTAAAGGTAACCGACGTCATAGCTAACCTCTTCAGTGAGATTGCCACCATAACCGAAGTAATAATCCAGTTCGAGTCCGGCATCGGAGCTGTCCGGATCATTAAAGTCCACTTGGGAGCCCCAGGTACCCACGTACAGGCCGTTATCAAACGCGATATCAAAACCACCCTGTATGGCAATTTCAGTGTCATTCTGTGAAATCCCACGGAATCTGTAATCCGAAGCGATTGTGACATTGGCAGAGACCTCGTAGGCCTGCGCAACATTGGAAGCCAGGGGGAGGGTCAGCGCCATAGAGGTAACGACCAGAGACTTTTTAAATGCGTTCATATGCTTCTCCAAAATATAAACAACAGCGAAAAATTAAATATGCAATCACGGTTTGTAATTGGTACATCAGCACTTAATGCATTTGGCATGCCAACCTTCAAAAAGCGGTAATTGAACTCCTGTAAAGCGGGCACCAACCTCTCAATGCACCTTTTTTGTGCACAAATGGGCTAGCCAAATCAGTCATCGCACCAAAAAACTTCGCTGGAAGCCCAACTGCATTACAACTGCCCGGAAGCAGCCGTCACTTAAAGTGCTCTGTACATACAGAGTGATCTCCTTAAAATAGATCACCACTTATTCGGAGCGGCCCATCCATGCGACCTAACGAGTTCATTAACCAGTTTTTGCACCAACTCAACAATGTCATTACCCCAGGCGCAGAGGCCCTGGGTAGTGACATGCAACAGAAGCTGCGAGCGGCCGCGCAGGCTGCTTTCGACAAGCTGGATCTGGTAACCCGGGACGAGTTCGACGCGCAGCAGGCTGTCCTGAAGCGCAGCCGGGAAAAGCTGGAACAGCTCGAGCAACAGCTCGCCAGACTTGAAGTACAACTGGAAGATCGGCAAGACTAAACGGCCCGACCGCCCCCATACAAAGAAAGCACCACCAGATCGACATGCCAGCCAAGGAGGGCCTCCATGTCACTTGCTATCGTCCATACCCGCGCCAAATACGGCATCGATGCTCCCGCTGTGACCGTGGAGGTTCATCTGTCCAACGGACTCCCCGGGCTGTCTATTGTGGGCATGCCTGAAACTGCAGTGAAAGAGAGCAAGGACCGGGTTCGCAGCGCCCTGCTGAACACTCACTTCGATTTCCCCGCCCGACGCATCACGATTAATCTGGCACCCGCCGATCTGCCCAAGGAAGGGGGTCGCTTCGATTTGGCGATCGCGCTGGGGGTACTGGCCGCGTCGGCACAAATCCCCGCAGACCGGCTCGACCGATACGAAGTCATCGGTGAACTGGCGCTGTCGGGAGACTTGCGTCCCGTGGAAGGGGTACTACCAACTTCACTGGCTTGCGGAAACTCGGGCAGATCCCTGATCTTGCCGGCCATGAATGCGGACGAAGCAGCCCTGAGCAGCAAAACCCGGGTGATCGCCGCCACCCATCTGCTCGAAGTCTGTGCACACCTGAATGGCAATCAGCCGATTAAACCCCTTTCCTGCGGTACCAGGGCAAGAGTTGCTGAAACGGATGGGGATATGGCCGACATCATCGGTCAGCACCAGGCAAAACGGGCACTGGAAATCGCTGCTGCGGGCGGTCACAACCTGCTTTTCAGTGGCCCTCCGGGGACGGGCAAAACCATGTTGGCCAGTCGGCTGACCAGTATATTGCCGCCGTTGCAGGAGCGGGAAATGCTCGAGGTCGCCGCCATTCATTCAGTCGCAGGTCGCGGCTTGCGGGATACGCTTTACAATCCGCCTTTTCGCTCGCCCCACCATACGGCGTCTGCAACAGCACTGGTGGGCGGTGGCAGTGTGCCCAGGCCGGGGGAAATCTCCCTCGCCCATCACGGCGTGTTGTTTCTGGATGAATTGCCTGAATTTCCCCGACGGGTCCTCGAAGTACTGCGTGAGCCACTGGAATCCGGCGAAATCATGATTTCAAGGGTCCAGGCTCAGACGCGCTTTCCGGCGGCATTCCAACTGATTGCGGCAATGAACCCCTGCCCCTGCGGCTACTACGGTAGCCAACGCTGTCGCTGCACCCCCGACCAGATACACCGCTACGCCGATCGCATCTCCGGGCCATTGCTGGATCGCATCGACTTACAGATAGAAGTCCCGCCTCTGCCGGGCGACCGGCTGGTTGAAGGAAAAACCGATGGCGACTGCAGCACAGATATCCGCAACAGGGTCATGGCAGCCCGCCAACTGCAGCTGACCCGGGCGGGAACAATCAATGCCCGACTCTCCAGCCGGGAAGTGGCTACCTTTTGCGCACTTGACCAGCCACAAAAAACCCTGCTCAATCGGGCGGTAGAACAACTCGGTTTATCACCCAGAGCATTTCATCGTATATTGAAAGTGACCCGAACCATTGCTGACCTCGACAACAGTGCCGCAATCACTATGGACCACCTCACTGAGGCCCTCGGCTACAGGCTCAGACTGAGTCATTGATTTGCCATCGACAAACGGCTGCCACAAAAATGACCTCTGGGCAGTGGTATACTGGCAAGACTTAACCAAGGAGCAATACATGGCGGAAAAACCAGACAGAACAGTTTCCAGTGTGATTGATGAACTGGACAATCTCATCGCCGAAATCCCCCGATTAAATGATGCATCTGTCGAGAAAATAGACTCACGGATACGGTCAATCATCGGCAAGGCATCCCAGGGACTGTCTCCTGTTCAGTTATTGCTGGCCTACACAGACTGGCTGGCCCACCTGTCTATTTCTCCCGCCAGACGCGTGAGGTTATTGCAGAATTTCTCTGAGAAACTGCTGCGACTATCCACGTTTACCGCCCGGGCCATCACCGAAAAAAACGAGAACCCACCCCCTAAAAAATACCCTTATTTCATGAATGATCTCTGGAAAAAAGTCCCTTTCAGCGTCATGGCCAAGGGCCACAGCATGGCGGTGGAATGGCTGAAGGAAGCGGATACGGATCTGCCGGGTATGGGACCGTTCAGCAAGGAACTGGTGGACTTTATTAACGGTCACGCCCTGGAGGTCATCTCACCAACCAATTTGCCACAAACCAACCCGGAGGTTCTCAAGGCCACCTGGGAAAACAAAGGCCGGAACTTGCTGGAAGGCATCGGCAATATGCAACGGGACATTCAAAAGAAACTGCTCAGGGATAACCGGCCTGAGATGGGTGATTTCAAGGTGGGAGAAAATCTGGCCATTACCCCGGGCCAGGTCATCTACCAGAACAACCTGATCGAACTGATTCAATACAGCCCCACTACAGAAACCGTGGCCAGAGAGCCGGTACTGATCGTACCCGCCTGGATCATGAAATATTACATCCTTGATCTGGTACCGGAAAAATCCCTAGTTAATTACCTGGTTGCCCAGGGAAAGACCGTGTTCATGATTTCCTGGAAAAATCCCGATAAAGATGATCGAGAACTGGATATTGAGGATTACATAAAATCAGGCATTTTGGACGCATTGGATGCCGTCAAAACAGTGGTGCCAAAGGCCAAAATCAACGCTACCGGCTATTGTATTGGTGGAACACTCTTGGCAATGGCCGCAGCCTACCTGGCCAGAGAGCAGGATGACAGTCTCAACAGCATCACCCTGCTGGCAGCCCAGACAGACTTCACCGAGCCCGGCGAAATCAAACTGTTCCTGGGTGCCAGCCAATTGGCTTTTCTCGATAGCATGATGTGGACCGACGGCTACCTGGAAGCCGCCAGTATGGGTGGCGCCTTCAAGGCACTGCGCACTCAGGAACTGGTCTGGAACCCGGCGGTGGAGCGCTACTATCTGGGCCGGGAGACAAAACCCGTCGCCTTGATGGCCTGGAATGCCGATGGCACAAGAATGCCCGCAGCCATGCACAGTCGCTACCTGCACGAACTGTTTGTTGAAAACCGATTGGCCAGCTGCAAATTTCTGGTGGAAGGCAAACCTGTCGCAATTCAGGATATTCGCGTACCTTTCTTTGTGGTGGGCACCTCAGCCGACCATGTGGCACCGTGGAAATCCGTTTACAAAATCCACCATATGGCCCGCTCGGATATCACCTTCCTGCTCACCAGTGGTGGCCACAATGCCGGTATCGTATCCGGCCCGGAGCATCCCCACCGCCGCTACCAGATCAAGTCACAGGACCCCATGGCACCTTACATTGACCCGGACAGCTGGGTGGAGTCGGTAGAGAGTCACTCCGGCTCCTGGTGGCCGGCCTGGAATCTCTGGCTGGATGATCAATCCTCCGAGCAGGTTGCCCCGCCAACCATGGGTGCCGAAGGCACGGATTATGAGGTGCTTTGGCCCGCCCCCGGTAAATACGTTTTTGGTTGACCCGGTCGGGCAGCAGTGGACGGCAGCTATTCACTTGCTACAATCCGCAGCTCACTGATCATCCTCCAATCCGGCAAACCGACTTGAACAAACTCAATAGCCAGCAACGCGCTGCAGTAAATTACATTGATGGCCCATTGCTGGTACTGGCCGGGGCCGGCAGTGGCAAAACCAGTGTCATCACCAGCAAGATCGCCCACCTGATTCAGCAATGCGGCATCAGTGCCCGTCATATTGCGGCCGTCACTTTCACCAATAAAGCCGCCCGGGAGATGAAGGCGCGGGCAGCCAAGCTGGTCAGCGGCCAGCAGGCCAAGGGGCTGACCGTCTCCACTTTTCACAATCTCGGCCTGCACATTATCCGCAGCGAAATCGTCCAGCTTGGTTTTAAGCCCGGGTTTTCCATTTTCGATGCAGAGGATGCAAAAAGTCTGTTACAGGAACTGATGCTGAAAAAGTCGGACTTGGATGCCGATCATCTGGACAGGGTGCAACACCAGATTTCCAGCTGGAAAAATGATCTCCTGACGCCATCCCAAACCCTTGCAAATGCCGCCAGTAGTGAAGAACAGACAATAGCGTTGGTCTATCAGCGTTATACGGACGCCCTGCGGGCCTACAACGCAGTGGACTTCGATGACCTGATACTGATCCCGTCACTGCTGTTTCAGCAATCGCCGGAGATCCTCGGCAAATGGCAGAATCGCATTCGTTACCTGCTGGTGGATGAGTATCAGGACACCAACTTTGCGCAGTATCAACTGGTTAAATTGCTGGTGGGAGCAAGGCGATCACTGACCGTGGTGGGTGACGACGATCAGTCCATTTATGCCTGGCGCGGCGCCAGGCCGGAAAACCTGCAGCAACTGCAGGAGGATTTTCCGGAGCTTCACGTCATCAAACTGGAGCAAAACTACCGTTCAACTGGCCGCATTCTAAGGGCGGCCAACCGGCTGATCGACAACAACCCTCACCTGTTCAGCAAATCTCTCTGGAGTGAGCTGGGTCCAGGGGCCCCCTTGCGGATTATCCTCACCGCCAACGAGGAGGCGGAAACCGAACGCATCGTCAATGAAATTCTCGATACGAAATTGCGCAAAAGTTGTCACTTCCGCGATTTTGCCGTGCTCTACCGGGGTAATCACCAGGCCAGATTGCTGGAGTTGAAACTACAGGCCCAGGGCGTGCCCTATCAGCTCAGCGGCGGCACCTCGTTTTACGCCCGAACCGAGATCAAGGACATCATGGCCTATCTTCGCCTGATGGTGAACAGCGATGACGACAATGCCTTCTTGCGAATCATCAACACGCCGCGCCGCCAAATCGGCACCTCAACACTGGAAAAACTGGGACGCTACGCCAACGAACGGCAGATGTCCCTAATGGATTGTATTGATGAGCTCGGGCTACAGTGCCAGCTGGCGCCCAACAACCTGGAACGACTGCAACGTTTCAGGCACTGGATTGGCCAGGTGGCCAGCCACTGCAGCAATGGCGACCCGATTGCTGCCATCCGAGAGATGGTCAACGATATGGACTACGAAGGCTGGCTGCACCAGAACGCCAGCAGTGGCAAGGTTGCAGAAAAGCGCATGGAAAATGTCAACTTTCTGATCGAGCAAATCCGGCAACTGCTGACCAGGGACGAACTGGCCATTACCGGAGAGCGGGAACAGCAGGATACCGCGGTGGAGGATGCAATTGCCAAACTGGTGCTGCGGGACATTCTCGACCGTCAGGAGGAGGATTCCGCCGATGACAAGGTACAACTGATGACCCTGCACGCCGCCAAGGGACTGGAATTCCCCCACGTGTTCATGATCGGCATGGAGGAAGGCCTGCTACCCCACCGCAACAGTATTGATGGGGATACCATCGAAGAGGAGCGGCGCCTCGCGTACGTCGGCATTACCCGGGCCAGACAAACCCTGACCATGACCATGGCCGCCAGGCGAAAACTGTTCGGCGAGATCGCCGAGACAACTCCGAGCCGCTTTATCGATGAACTGCCACAGGAGGACCTGGAAAAAGAAGGCATGGGGCAGCCGAGTGATCCGGAGGTGGCCCGACAAAAAGGGCGCGACTCACTGGATGCCCTGAAAGGCTTGTTTGCCTGAACGGGGCTCGCCTCGGTTAATCCAGCAGAAATGGCAGTGGCCGGTCGATAACGATCTCCGTTGCCGATATCCGGCATCCGTAAACCAGCACCTCAACACCCGCAGCAATCGCCTGTCGCAGTGTCGCACCGTAAACCGGATCGATCTCATCGGCGGGCCCTGCACAATCGGCACCACTGTGCTGCACACAAAACACCAGTACCGCACGATGACCCTGCTGAACCATACTGATCAATTCCCGAAGATGCTTGGTACCGCGCTCGGTGACCGCATCGGGAAACAGCACCCGACCACCACCTGCGCCCAGGGTCGTGTTCTTGACCTCCACATAGCAGGGCGCAAGCTCCTCTCCCGTCAGCAACAGATCAATACGACTGTTCTCGGCACCGTATTTCACCTCCGCGCGAATTGACTCATAACCCTGCAGCTCTGCAATAACACCCTGTTCAATCGCTTCGCGAACCAGCTTGTTGGGCCGGTTGGTATTGACGCCGGTGAGAAAGCCATCCGGGGTGGTAGTAATTTCCAGGGTTCCCGACAATTTTCGCCGGGGATCATCAGAGCGGGAAAACCAGCACGGCGTCTCCGCTTGCCAACAGTTTTTCATGGAGCCGGTATTCGGACAGTGAATCGTCATTTCTTCACCACTGGACAGCCGAATATCGGCGAGAAACCGCTTGTAGCGTTGAATCAATGTGGCACGTTCAAACGGCGGAACAATCTTCATGACTGTAACGCCCGTTCAATCCGCTGCACGGCCAACTGTAATCGGGGCAGTGGTTCAGTATAGGCAAAACGCACATGTTGGCTGGCGCGGTGCTGACCAAAGTCCGTCCCCGGAGTACAGGCCACGCCGTGCTCGTTCAACAACCGCCAGCAGAAATCTTCACAGTCATCGGTCAATGCAGACACATCGGCATAGACATAAAAAGCACCCTCGGGCAGCCCGGCAACAGTAAACCCGAGCTGCTGCAGTGCCGGCACCAGGTAGTCCCGGCGCTGCTGAAACTCCGCACAGCGGCCATCCAGTATTGGCAGGGTCTCCGGTTGAAATGCCGCGAGTGCGGCGTACTGCGACAGGGTGGGACTGGCAATATAAAAATTCTGGGCCATCACCGTAAACAGTTCGACAAATACCTCGGGCACGACCATCCAGCCCAACCGCCAGCCGGTCATGCCAAAATACTTGGAGAAGCTGTTTACCACCAGCACATCCTCCGCCACCTCAAGGGCAGAACCGGGCGGCGCAGCCGTGTAGGTCAGGCCATGATAAATCTCATCCACCACCAGAGTTCCACCCTGGGAGGCAACTGCCCGATACAAGTCTGACATCTGATCCCGGTCAATGACTGACCCGGTAGGGTTACTGGGGGTCGCGACCATGGCGCCGACCGTATTCGCCTGCCAGTGGCGATTGACCAGTTCTGCGGTCAACTGATAATTATGCTCAGGGCCCACCGGTACAAGCTGGGGTTCAGCATCCAGTCGCCGGACAAAATTGGCATTACAGGGATAACCGGGGTCCGCCAGCAAAAATCCATCACCTGGATTCAGTAACAACTCAAAGATCATCCCCAGTGCGGCACTGCTACCGGTGGTGACAATCACGCGCTCAGGATCAACTGTTACACCGTAGCGCTGCCGGTAATAATCACTGATGGCAAGACGCAGTTCGGGAATACCGCAGGACGGCGTATACGCGGTTTTACCCTGATCCAGCGCCAAGCGGGCCGCCTCTACAATGGGTGCTGCGGTAGCGAAGCAGGGTTCACCGATTTCCATGTGAATGATATCCCGGCCCTCTGCCTCAAGCCGCCTTGCCGCCTCGAGAAAATCTACTACTTTGAAAGAGGTTAGCTTGCGGGTTCTTTCCGCTGTCTGCATGGTATTCTGCCCTCAAGCCACAACAAGATACACGGGTGACATAATCAGTATTTATTATACTCATTAGCATTATGCGATTATTTCACCGTCAACCAAACAGGTGGCGCAAATTGCTATACTCTGGCCTTGCAATTGCAACGTCCCGTACACATCGATAATGGTTTAATACCCGGAAAACAGTTTTTTTACTTGAAAAATTTTCCCGCTGGCACTATAAACGCGGGTCTCGCAAATTACCGAGAATGGAAAAAAATGCCTAAGAAAGCAGAAACTGTCACCATTGCCTCACTTCATGGCTTCACCCCCTACAAGGAAAAGAAGGGTGAGGAGTTCATGAACGACAATCAGCGCAGCCACTTCAAGCAGATTCTACTGGCTTGGAAACGCGAGCTGATGGAAGAAGTTGATCGAACCGTCTCCCATAT
>DDNV01000057.1:13728-19468 GCA_002341315.1 Cellvibrionales bacterium UBA2511 | reverse complement strand
AGGGGTGCTATTTTATGCTTTTTCAGCTGACAGATGTTGGCGCTCTGGCAAGGTTTTTGAGGGATTGTTGGCACTTGCAGGAATCAGCTTCAGGTGATTACTGTCACGGGCATCTCCGCCAGCCGTATATAAGTTCGGCGGCGGCGAACAATCGGCCACCAGCGATAGAGAAAAATTTCCATGGGTCGCCACATCGCCACCCAGCCGCCGATCATTAATCCTTCACTGAGTAATTCGGCAAATCCGCTGTAGGGGACAGGGTTTGACAATTGGCCGGCATGGTCGGTGTTACAGGGATATTGGAGCCGCTGATCCTAGTGGCGTTCGAAACGCGACAGTATGGCATCGACGGTAACTTCCAGGGTTGTCAGCGCTGATGCTTTGGCCCGGCCTTCTGCTGTGGTGCGATACAGGTGTGGGGTCATGGCAAGCAGGTCAGCTATCGCTGCAGTGTCTGTCAGCGTAAGGCGATAGTGAATGCTTATGCTGGATCGATGCGTGAACTCCGCCGGTTGCTGCGGCTCAACCGTGCGAGCTGGCCGGATGCGGGGGTAGATGATGTCGCGCAATTCCCGGAGATGATCGGGTCCGGTATCCACCTGATACAGGATGCTGCCGGGTTTAAGTACCCGGGCAAATTCGGAGTAGACGGGAAAACCAAAAATACACAGCAACCCGTTCAGTGTATTGCTCAATACCGGCAAATTGGCATTGCTGCCCACTACCCAGTTGGCCCAGGGAGATATGGTGGCGGCCTGCTTGGCCGCAGAGAGGACAGCCCACTTCGAAATATCTAGCCCCATCAGGGCAAGCGAGTGTCCATCGCCGCCTGCCGCTGTCCTCAGCTGTCGAAGATAGTAACCTTCACCGCAACCGGCATCGAGGCAGCTCGCGGTGGTGTTGGTGGGGAGCTCTGCCAGCACTGTGCGGCTCAAGGCATCTGCTATGGGCTGATAATGACCCGCGTTCAGGAAGCGCTGGCGTGCCGCCACCATCATTTTGCTGTCGCCGGGGTCGGCGGAGCGTTTTTTCTGCACGGGCAATAAGTGGGTATAGCCCTGCCTGGCGATATCGAAGCTGTGTCCACTGGCGCAGCGCCACGTTGTGCCATGGCGTGTCAGGGCATTGCCGTCCAGGGGGCAAGCCAGTGAGCTGAATGGCTCTGCGTTAATGGCTTTGCCTCCTGAACTGTACTGAATTATTGGGGGGCATCTCAGCCGGATGCGCGGCTGTAATCAGGTTTGGTCCATTATCTGAATCAACTCTTCGGCGCGCAGAATCAATTGCTCTTGATCCTTCAATAATGCTTCCAGCAACATTACAGAACTACCGGATTCGCTCTGGGCTACTTCTGTGAGCTTGCTCTTGCGCTGGGATAGAGTGTCGAGTCGCTCCTTGATGAGATCCTTCTGTTGCAGAAACCGGTTAAGCCTTGGGTTGTCTGCCTGGCTCAGGTTGTCTCTCTGACGTTTGGTGAACGACCGGCCACACTGTTCACAGACAAAATCCCCTGTCTTTGAGCCAAACATGTATTCGTCGGCAAAGGATGGGTGGTTGCAAGGCTTGTCGCCCCAGCTTTCGCGCAGTGCTTTTGCTTCTTCTAATGTCATGGGGACTCCGTGAAATATTGATGAATGAGGGTGGTCTTGGCCGGGGCGGCTTTGACGTTATCTGAGCAGGCC
This sequence comes from Cellvibrionales bacterium UBA2511, assembly GCA_002341315.1. GTDB lineage: Bacteria > Pseudomonadota > Gammaproteobacteria > Pseudomonadales > Porticoccaceae > Porticoccus. Next base: position 17,786 of record DDNV01000057.1, on the reverse strand, counting down.
GTAAGGGTGCCAAACCGGCTGTAAAACAGCAAATATAAATACGTTGCAGGCAGAGTGGACGGCTCTTTACCTTTAATGTAATGATTGAATCGTCTTCATAAAGTCAAGCCGGGCGCCATGAACAAGGCAGTTAAGATTCGTCAGACGTACTGGGTCCCTCTTTCGCTGTTGGTGGTACTGATGGCGATAGTGCTGGCATCGTGCAGTAGCGGTTTGCCCAAAGGTGGGGCCAAGACCAAATCCCAGTGGAACAGTTTTGAGGAGGCGAAGGCGTCTTACGACAGCATCATTCTCAACGAAACCACTACCGATGACCTGCAGGATCTGGGTTTTGATCCATATAGCGCTCCCAATGTCAGAATTCTTTCCTACCTCGACATTATCCAGAAGTTCAGCCCAAACAGTTCCGTGACAAATGATGAGCTACCCCCCAGTGTGAGGACCTGTCTCAAGTCCCGCGAGAAATGCCTGGCCTATGAGGCAACGCCCAGTGTTAGCAACAGCAAACGGGTGGGCAACGTGGTGCTGGACTTGCTAAAATTCAAACGTGAGCGTATCCGCAACGGTTGGAATTTCAATGCCCTGATCGTGATTGACCACAATACGGTGGTCTACAAGATCTGGAGCGGTGTCCCTTTGATTGACGAAGAGGAAACCCGCCGCAATCCACTGGGGCCGTTGCAGGATTCTGTCGGCACGGCCGTTCGCAGCGGCGCTGAATAAGTCCCGGTGCCGCGAATATCAAGCCCTGCCGTCTGTTATTCTATGTGCGGTTAGTAAATTCAATCTTGGCGGCTGTGTCTACCAGACTACTGATACCACAGTTGCTTTCCCAACGGATGAGTAAGAAAGGTTATGACCAATAGAAATCAGCAGGATACTGCGCCAGAAGCCTCTGCCGAAGTGGACTCGCAACAGGATGAAGTCGAAGAAACTACACCGAAAAACCTCAGTGCACTTGAGATTATTGCCCAGGCGTTTTGTCTGGTGTTTGCCCTGCAAAGGAAGCGCGGCATGAAGAGGGCGTCTGACCTGCTGGAGACCAATCCGAAATCCGTGATTCTGGCGGGTATCATGGCAATGGTGATTTTCTTCTCTATCTGTTTCATTGCCTCGCAACTGGTGATCAGGCATCTGGTGCCATAATAGCCCCGCAGCATGATGGGCTGGCGGGATTTACTGCCTGCGAGCCTCAAAACAATCGATCAACGGGGTGATGTTTCGCACAATTTCCCTGCCCACATCGCCAGTCAGTTTTTTAAAACCAAAGTTTGACGTTAACACGTCAGTTTCGTTGAGAATTTCTGCTTTATTAGAGCTTTCGATTAACTCATATCGAAAATCGATTCTGGTGAAGAGATTGCCCCGGGCGATATTGAGCACCTTGATTTTCAGTAAGAGCCCGTCTGCCTTTGCCTGCTCGCTATCCTGGACGATGACCACCTCATCAGCGGTACCGGCCAGCGCCAGGGCGGTTTCCTTTCTGATCAATTGGGCAATACTCTCGCGCGGCTGATGCTCCCTGTAGGCAAACAAATAAACTTTGTTTGCGCTGGGCAGAGCAAAACCACTACAAAGGGTGTTTGCCCCATCTTGGGCTGCATGAGCCCGCTGCACCAAAAGGCCAGCACCATTTCCGACAATAAAAAAAGTCATGGCAAACAAGAGTGTAATTTTATGTTTCATTAATTGTCCTGAATTTTTTGTTCATTCCGGTATCCGAAAGAAGTAGTTTGTATCTTCAGTCGGTTGAGAGAATTCCCAAGAGTTTCTGGGCGTGATCGACTGTCTCGAAACCAAGGTCAGTCAGGTAGCCACCGTCCTTGTTTGTGATCAAACCCTTTTGATGCAGGCGCTCGGCTGCTGCCACCAGTTCGGGCGCCGCCTCATGTTGGTGAACCTTGATGCCTTCCTGCAGTGAGGGGGTGCTGAACATGACCAGCAAGTTCAATTCGGTTAGATGTTCCGGAGAAAAGGGCATGGTGGTACCTCTTATTGTTGTCTTTGAAGGGTGCATAATCAGCTGCTTCAGGAAAAACATGGTAGCCGCCTCACAGAGGCAGTCCTGGGAACTCCCGAACGTCGAGTAATGTTAACAGGAAAACGTATATTTCCTGTCAACATTGGTGATCTAACCGTATGTGGTTGTCAGCTTTGTACAATGATATAACTTCCCGCTCCGATCATAGCACCGCCTGCGGCTTTTCTGATGGCGGGCTCAAACGGTAGGCCTTTCGACAGGGCGGCAATTTTTGCTGCTGAACATGCATAGACGACTTTCACGCCACCCACAGCCACCACTGTGACTGCCAGGATAATGAAAATGTCGGTTAGCCGGAGTGCGGCTAAATCAATAAACACGGGAAACAGGCTAAGGTAGAAAAAGATAGCCTTGATATCCCCGAGCGTCAGGGCGAGGCCGGCAAAGAAGCCCGTTGTGAAACGTCCTTTTCCCGCTGGGCTGTCAGTCGTAAACCCGGTGGTGTGTTTTCTTGTCAGCAATGAGAAGCCAAGCCAGATCAGATAGGTTGCACCTAGATACCTGATGACCAGAAACAGGCTGCCCAGGGCCTCTGCAAGCGTGGATAGACCCAGTATCACCAACATGACAAAGAGCAGGTCGCCGACAACAATTCCCGCAGCAACCGCTATACCGTTTTTAACGCCCAGAGTGGCAGCGCGTGTGACAACCAGCGCAACACTGGTGCTTGGCATCGCAGCAAGTGCAATCATGATTCCCAGAAGTGCTATCGACTCGATGATGCCCATAGTGTGTAACGCCTTGTTTTAAGCCATTCGGGCGGTGCTGTTGCCAGCTGTCAGTTGCCCTTAGATGACTTGGGTTTTGCCCCGTGAAGTGTTGAATCCAAAGTGTGAATCTGTTGAATGATGCGTATCAATTTCCTTCCCGATGGTGTCAATGAATACTCCGTGCGCGGTGGCACCTCCGGGAAACTCTGCTTCTCGAGCAAACCATAGGTCGTCAGTTTGCGCAGTCGTTCGGACAGTACTTTCGTTGATATGCCGGAAATGTGACGCTCCAGTGCGCCGGGGCGGGAGATCCCGGCATCAATGGCCAGCAAGACCGACACCGACCATTTGCAGCCAACCACGTCTTCAAGCTTGCGGTAGACATTGCTGGCGCGGGAATGCATTTTTTTCTCATTAATATTCATTAAATTACACCATAAAGTGCCTACCGCACCTTCCGGTTCCCGCTTTTTTGCAACTGATAATAGCGCTACCGTTTGGGTGTGTTTCGAACATGATTGTAACTTAACGACTGGAGAGAAGTTATGAAAGCAAAAGCAGTTTTTTATCACGCTGGTTGCCCGGTTTGTGTGGCGGCTGAGGACAGTGTGGCCAGGGCAATAGACCCCGTTCAGTATGATGTGGAAATCGTGCATCTTGGGCAGGACAGATCCCGTATTGCCGAAGCTGAGTCAGCAGGGGTCAAATCCGTACCTGCCCTGCTTCTGGATGGTTCACCGTTTCATATCAATTTTGGAGCCAATCTTTCTGATCTGAAGTAGCCATCTCATTTTGCGCGGCACCTCGCTGCGGTGATAAACGATCTCGCGCCTGAGAGGTGTCGCGCCAGCTATGCTTTGAACCTCAAGGGCGTCGCTGACCGGGCCCTGACAAACTGTTAAATTCGTTGCCCCATGTCTATTGTGGCAAAATCAGTGGTCGTATCGCTCGAGCACAATATTATGAAACCAGGTACTTCGTCATTGCGCCTGCGGCAACGTATCCTTTTCGGAAAAGCTATCGCTATCGGCCCGGGGAAAGCGGAACTACTGGAGCGTATTGTCGCCACTGGGTCCATCTCGGCCGCATCCCGGCAGATGGGGATGAGCTATCGCCGGGCCTGGTTGCTGGTTGATACCATGAACCAGTGTTTTTCCTCTCCCCTGATTGAAACCGCCGCAGGGGGCAGTGGCGGCGGGGGTGCCCATATTACGCCGCTGGGTGAGCGGGTGCTGGCTTTGTACCGACAAATCGAAGAAAAGACGGCAGCGGCAGTGGCCGATGAATTGAGCGAACTCTCAGCCCTT
>DDNV01000057.1:13368-13576 GCA_002341315.1 Cellvibrionales bacterium UBA2511 | reverse complement strand
CTTCTGGCGTCGTCCCCTCCCAGCAGTCCCCACTGATTGGTCGATATTCGTCCTGGGTTGACGATCCGGCGATCTGACCCTATTCTTCTCGTTATGTTCAATTGGATATAACGTGACAGTGCATCCGCTCCGGCCACAGCATAATCACACCAACCCTTGCTCGGAATCGACAATGCCCCTATTCGCAAAACCGGGTCGGTTGCTTGTG
>DDNV01000057.1:8892-13136 GCA_002341315.1 Cellvibrionales bacterium UBA2511 | reverse complement strand
GGTTGCTTGTGATACTGACTCTTCTGCTGTTAACCGCAGCGTTGCATGCCAGCGAGCCCATACGTATCGCGGCGGCCTCTGATCTGCGTTATGCACTGGATGACATTGTGAACCTCTATCGTGAGGTGCGTCCCGATGCCGCCATTGAGGTTATCTACGGCTCCTCGGGGAAAATGACCACGCAGATCACTAACGGTGCACCTTACGATATCTTCTTTTCGGCCGACATCGCCTTCCCCCGGCAACTCAGGAATAAGGGCCTGACAACCACTGAACCGGCTGTCTATGCCATTGGCCGGATTGTGATCTGGAGCAACACCCTGAACGCCGCCAGCCTCACCCTTGAAGACCTGACTTCAGAGGCGATTACCCGCATTGCCATTGCCCAGCCCTCACATGCTCCCTACGGTCTGCGCGCCAAAGAGGCGATGCAGTCGACAGGTGTGTGGGATGCTGTGCAGAGCAAACTGGTGTTCGGCGAGAATATTGCGCACGCCGCCCAGATGACTGAATCCGGCGCTGCACAGGTGGGCATTATCGCCCTGTCTCTGGCCAAGTTTCCCGAGCTGGCCAGGCATGATCACTACCTGATTGACGATACGCTGCACAATCCGCTGACGCAGGGTTATGTGGTCACCAGGCGTGGCGGCAACAAGCCCGAAGCGCTGGCATTTGCAGGGTTTATGGCGACCGACAAAGTACACGACATTATGACCCGCTACGGTTTTGTCACGCCGGAGTAAACAGTACCACCGTGCCGGCGGTCTCCCGGAATGAGGAAGTGCCATGTACACATTTGGACCAGCGGAATGGCAAGCCATCGATGTCACCCTCCGACTGTGCCTGTATACCACGATTATCCTGTTGCTGTTGGCGACGCCGCTTGCCTGGTGGCTGGCAAAGGGGCGCTCCCGTGGTAGGAATGTGGTGCAGGCGATTGTCTCCCTGCCTCTGGTGCTGCCGCCCACTGTGCTTGGCTTTTATCTGCTAGTGGCGATGGGGCCGCGGGGGATCGTGGGCAAAACGCTGGAGGACCTTGGTTTACATCACCTTGCCTTTTCCTTTGAGGGCATTCTGATTGCGTCCATTCTCTATTCCATGCCCTTTGCCGTGCAGCCGCTGACCGAAGCCTTCAGCAACCTGGGGCGGCGTCCAGTGGAGGTGGCCAGCAGTCTCGGCGCCGGCGCACTGGATCGTTTCCGTACCGTGATTTTTCCACTGACTCGCAGCGGCTTTGTGGTGGCGGCCACATTGACTTTCGCTCATACCATGGGCGAATTTGGCGTTATCCTGATGCTCGGTGGCAGCATACCCGGTGAAACCAGAGTGTTGTCGGTATTGATCTACGATCATGCCGAAGCCATGAACTACGAGGCTGCCCACAGTCTTTCATTGATGCTGCTGATCTTCGCCTTTGCCACCCTGTTCGTCGTGTATAGCCTTACCCGTCGCTTTCAGGTCGTCCGGTTATGATGCTTCGTATTCAGGCTCACCTGCGTTATGGCGGAGACTTTGAGCTCAAGGTAGATCACGAGTGGCCTCTTGAGGGCGTGACCGGGCTGTTTGGCCGCTCTGGTTGTGGCAAGACGACTTTGCTGCGTCTCATCGCCGGACTGGAGCGAATCAGGGGAGCTGCAGTGAGGTTTGGCGATCAGCACTGGCAGCAGGGAAGACAGTTTGTGCCGCTGCACAGGCGGCGTATCGGCCTGGTTTTTCAGGAACACAGCCTGCTGCCGCATTTGTCAGTGCAGGAAAACCTGCTCTATGGCTACAAGCGAACTCCGGCGCGAATACGACGACTGCATCTGCCTGAAGTCTCCGCCATGCTGGGTATTGAAGATCTGCTTGGCCGCCGCATCGATCAACTGTCGGGTGGCCAGCGCCAGCGAGTGTCCCTGGGGCGGGCCTTGCTGATCAGTCCACAGCTGTTACTGTTGGATGAGCCAATGGCGGCGCTCGATACCCAGACCCGGCGTGAAATCATGCCATTTCTTGGTCGTATGGCAGCCGAGTCCGCTGTGCCTATCATTATGGTCAGCCACTCCCCGGATGAGATCGAACGTCTGGCGGACCGGATTGTGTTCCTGCAGGATGGCCTCATCCAGCGCATCGAAACGCTACACGAGTCACTGGCGCGTCCGGACTCGCCACTATTCGATGATGCCGGTGCTGTTTCGGTTCTGGAGGGAGCTCTGGGCGAGGCCGGAGAGGATGGCGTCAGACCCTTTGGCCCACCTGAAGCCCGGCTGTGGATTCCCAGAGCGGGACAGGCCTGTGGTTCCCGGCCCACACGGATACTTATTCGCGCTCGTGATGTCAGCCTGTCCCTGGTGGATCCGCATCACATCAGTATCCAAAATCATCTGCCGGTGACCATTGAGCGCATCGATCCTCCAGCAGACAGCCGCTGTGTGGTGGCCTGTCGCACTGCGGATGGACAATTGGTGCTGGCAGAAGTGACCTTGAGAGCCGTCAGTCAGCTTGGCCTTGAAACAGGGAAGTCCCTCTATATGCTGATTAAATCGGTGGCGTTATTGGGGTGATATTTTATGCCACAGAGGAAGGCGACAGGGTGACGTTCACTTCTCGACAATATGAGTATGTCAATATACCCCTATATTTCTGACTGTTGAGCGCGGAGTGGGCTATTTTCGAGGCAAGTTACGAGTTTTTCGCGCAAATAGGGATCGTATTTGTATTCGCTGTCCTCGTGGATGACCTTCATGATAAAGCTGTGCGGTTTGCCTGGGCGATACGGCCTGGATGTGGCCATCGCATCGTAACAATCCGCCAGTGCTATGATACGTGAGAGAACAGGGATATCCTCGCTGCGTTTGCCGTCGGGGTATCCGCTCCCATCAAACGCCTCATGAGGGTTTCGAACCACGTTGGCCACCGACTCTGCATAGGGCGATTCGACGGTGCCGAGGATCAGAAACCCGTGCTCCGGATGGGTCTTCATCACCTCCCACTCTTCTGCATCAAGGCGCCCGGGTTTTAGCAAAATTCGATCGGGAATCCCGATTTTGCCGATATCGTGCACAGACGCCGCAATTTCGAGGATCGCCAGCTCCTCAGCTTCCAGGTTACATTGCTCGCCAATATCCAACGCAATCAGCTTCGTTCGCTGATCGTGACCAGCCGTGTATTCATCCCGCTTCTCAAGGGCGGCAATGAGAGAGCGAAAAGGGTTGGTCAGACTTAAGTCATTCATAATGTCCTCCTGACTTGCGTGGCCTGACACACCAGTACCCGAAGCTTTGTAGCAGCAGAGCTGCAACGATAAAACGGCTGCCGTGTTCGGTCTGTTGTCTCAGGCTCTTTCCGTCTACCTGTATGGCTTTTCCATAAACCACATGTGAGCCAACTGTATAAATTATATTTACAGTTGGCCTAAAAGTTATGTTAGAACAAGTGGTTAGGCTGTCAAGGTTGGTCGTTGAGGTGGGGCTGTGCGGTCTTTAGAGCCGATGGGTGGGTATAAAAAGCATGGAATGTGTCCTAATGGCGGCATGCCCTCAAGGGGTAGTATCTCTGGGAATTGATTCGTGCAGGCGCGGTGGGAGAGCTATGACTCCGATATTGCAAAAAGGGTAAGTGGCGTGACGACAGGCCAACAGAGGGCAAGATGTGCCCCCTGTTGGTGGTGATTGATTGAAAGGCCCTGCTAGAAATCGTAACGAATTCCCATCTCTGCAGAGCGGCCGGGACCGTGGAGTGATTCAAAGGGCCCCGTCATGCCGTCATCACGCCATTGGGCCAGACTTACGCCACCCAAAGGCAAGTCATGGCTCTCATCCAGCAGATTACGTACCCCAAAATTGAGCGTGGTGTTATGCCAGCGGTATTGGGTGAATATGTTCAGGAGGGTATATTTGGCCGTTTTATTTTCCAGGCGAACCCGGTCCACGTCGTCTTTTTCATCGACCCACTCCAGTTCAATGGTATTGGCCCACTGCTGAAAAGACTGCTCCAAAGCGATTTTCACATTAAGTGGCATGATGTGGTATAGATCTTCCGGGCCGTCCTTGCGTTTGCCTCGAGTGTAGGACGCTCGGGCTTTCAGGTTCACGGTGCCCCACTTGCCAGATTGGGAAAGAAGGCGGGAACCATTGACATCCAGGCCGTAAAACTCGGCGTCGATATTGGTAAATTGCAACCTGGGTCGTGTAACGGACATTACCATTCTCGGATTGAATGTACCGATCTGAGTCGCATCAATAAAATCATCCACGTATGTGTAG
>DDNV01000057.1:4106-8857 GCA_002341315.1 Cellvibrionales bacterium UBA2511 | reverse complement strand
TTTGCTATAGGCAGCGCTCAGGGTATGTGCAGTCTCTGGATCCAGGTCAATATCACCCACATAGCCATTGCCGTCGCCATACCAGCCAATCATGGTCATTGCCATGGTGTTCCTGCCCCATGTGTAGCGCTCATAGAGGTTGGGTGAGCGGGTTTTGCGTGCGTAGCCAAACTCTACAGTGTCCTCGGACGTAGGCTGGTAGCGGAGCAGCAGGGTTAAATCAATGTTGTCATCAACCTGTTTGTGATTGCGAGCATTGAATGCAGTTGCAGCCGGTGCATCGAGGTTGGGGCTCATCATGATCATCGGCATGGTGTTGTAGGGTTGCACATCATCGGTATCGGTAATGACATGCTCGTAGCGAATACCGTAGAGAGCTGTCCAGGATGTATTGATCCGATATTCTGACTCAGCCCACAGCGCGTAGCGGGTGCGCTCGCCATCATTGATATTGATATAGTCATCGGGGCCCATCATCATTGAGCCGGGCACAGCAGGCCACCAGTCGTCGAGTTCAAATTTGTGGTATTCGTTGCCGATACGCAATGTGTGTTGCTCTGACAGTGGGAATTCTGCCTTCAGCACGTAACCCATGTCCTTGCCTTCGGTATACATGGGCATTGTGCCGGTCTTCTCATCGGTGAAAAATCCCATTTCGTGTTCGACATCATTCCAGCTAAACAGGACATCGAGTTTCATCCAGCTGAAATCGTGGAGGTAGTTGACAATAACGCCGTCACCTTTATTGCCTACCATGTCCATGTACTGATTGGGAAAGCCTTGATAGTGCACCTTCTGGTGAGTGAGTTTCAGGACGAGCTCCTGAACTTCACCTCTGGCACCAAAGGTAATGGCGTGATTTTCTGAACGATAGAGCGTATCGAGAACTTTGTCGCCACTGCCATCGCGATAGCTGTCGGAGCGGTCCAGACTACCGCTGTAACCCAGACTCAGATTGCTGTTGGCGATGGTAGCGTTTAAGTATTCGCCGTGGTGCCGCCCATTACTTTCGTAAATGGCACCAATAGAACCCTGCATAAGTAGTTCGTCGGAATCAGAATAGGCGGGTTTGCGGGAATCCACTGAAATTGTGCCGGCGATACTGTCGCCACCCATACTGACAGGGGTAATTCCACTCAGGACCGTCGTCGATGAAATACGGCTGGCGTCCATATAGGAAAGCGGGGGATTCATATGGTTTGCACAGGCAGAAGTAATTTCACCGCCGTCAATGAGTACTTTAACCCGATCACCATTCATTCCACGAATGCTGGGTAACTGGGAAATACCACCGGCAGCAGAAAAATTGACACCCTGGTTACCCAATAAATTGGTGGCGTCGCCCGTTGTTGTAGGCATTGTTTGCTGAGACTTGATAAGGATAATTTCTTCTACAGCCTCCTCAGCGTGAGAGGATGCCAGCAAAACGACCGGGAGACTGGTGGCCAGTACAGCATGGAAAATAGAACGTTTCATGACGCGGGAATAGATGAAAGTCAAAACAAGCCACTCCTTGGTGAAGACTCAAAAGGAGCGCTATTCTAAAAGACAGGCGAAAAACAGAACATGCGACAAATTGACGCAGGTAAAAGGTAGCAGAAATGTCTAACAGTCAGGAGTTGTTTGCCGGGCACTGACATAGAGTGCTAATGAAAGCGGGCCGAGGCCGAACCAGCTGGCGGGGTATTTTGAATGCATGCCATGGGTCTGACAGTCCAAACTTTTCAATCGGTTGTCAGGCATGGGTCAGTTTGAGGCCAACAATACCGGCACAAATCAGGCAGAGGCTCAGTATTCTCGGCAAATCGGCGGAATCGCCGAACAGCAATATCCCCAAAATCGCTGTGCCAACGGCACCGATACCAACCCACACCGCATAAGCTGTTCCCACGGGTAGAGATCGCATGGCAATGCCAAGCAACAGGAAACTGGCCACCAGTGAAATGACTGTCCCCACGGTTGGCCACAGTCGTGTAAAGCCCTCCGTGTACTTCAGTCCAATAGCCCAGCCGATTTCAAGCAGACCGGCAACAAACAGAATAAACCAGTTCATTAAATACCTCTTTTGTAGCGTCGTCCCGGACTGAAGGGGCGAGAACCCTGGCTTGCTAAGTGGTGTGTGTCAACATTTCAGCAAATAGTGCAAAGCAAAACCCAAACACGGCGCCAAGGGGCGGTGCCCAGTGTTTTTTCAGTCGCGATTGTGGCGCGATATCCTGGAAAATCAGATAAAGAATGCCGCCAGCTGAAAATAGCATGATTGCTCCCATTATGGGTTCGTGCTCCGAGAGGAATGAATAACCAGCAATCCCGGCCAACGGTCCTAGTGGAACCAGGAGGCTCATTGTCAGCAACGTTTTTTGGGGAGAGGTATTGTTTTGAAACCTAAGCTCTCTGTAGGCGTTAAACCCTTCTGGCAGATTTTGTAAGCCAATCAGTAATGCCAGTAACGGAGCAATAGGTGACCCCAGCGCGATTAGCCCACCCAATGCGATAGCTTCGGGCACGTAGTCCAGAACCATCGCCATCAATTGGGGAGACTCCCTCCGCCTCAAGTCGAGTAATCGCTCGATCAGGAAGAACGTGAGGCCACCGGCGAGGACGACAGGAATTGAAAATACAGCATTACCCATAAATGCGGTTCCTTCCGGAACCAGAACGACAGAAACGGCCCCCAGAAGAATGCCGCCACCGAAGGCAATCAGAAAATGTCGAAATTCCTGTTCGAGCCAATTGGGTCGGATGTGCTCGAAACTCGCAATAAGTCCACCTACGGGGATACAGATCCCGGCGGCAGTACCAAGAATAATAATGGTTGAAACCAGTGATATGTCCATATGGTGTCCACTTGGCCAAGCGACAGTTGTTAAGTCGTCGTTTCGAACTGCTGCGATGCAGAAGCAGGGTCCGAAGCCCCCGTTGGTCTACACATCAAAAACAATATGGGAGTGGCACCCTCGGGTCACGACGAGGGTGCCACTTATTGCTCCGGAGGGCGCTGGTCGGCATCGGTCAGGGTGCGTGGTCGATAGTTAAACTTGGCATCTTTCCAACGCTTCCAGACACTGTTATCAACCGAAATGTTGACCGCAGGGTGTCCGTTTAGACCCTCTGAATAACTTCTGCAGAACCGGCCATCTCCCTCGCCTTTGATCTTGCGGAACCATGCGTAGGCACCGTTCAGGAATTCCTTGAAGGAGTCTTTTGGCTCGGTTTGCCATGCGTCGTCGGGCGCCTTGAATGGATCGAGTTTCAGCCCTGCTTTCTCAGCCTTCTCCAGCATCCATTGCAACGGAAGATCGGCAAGCGAATCCTTGACACCATAACCGCCACCCACATTCGCATGGGCGCCAATAAACCAGCGCTGCTCCACCTCCAGATTGCGCTGTTTTTTGTGTCCATCGGCACTGGTCCACAGTGGTACGTCATAGGCCGCCCTGTGTTCATCCAGTGCAACCGCATGGTAGGCATAATCCACAATGCTGGAGAGTTCGGTATCGTGCCAAGAGTACTTTCCCCTTTCGGAAAGGACGGTGCCGGGCACGCCCAGTGCGCCGACGGTATCCCAGACACCGATGAAATGGATCCTGGGGGTCCGGCTGTACCGCGCTCTGAAATGCTTGCAGGCGTCAGCCTCTGGCGAGAGGCTTTCGTCCCGGTAGATACTTTCAGCCTTTTCCAGCAAGCCCGGGGTGACGATATGCAGTAATCCACATTTGCGGATTAACCCAACGAGACTTCTTGCCGTATAGGCGCCACGACTGAAACCAAATATCCAGATTTCCTCTCCGTCGGTGTAGCGTTTTGCAAGCCATTCGTATCCCGCCAGCAAATTTTTGCTAAGGCCGTAACCGAACACGCCGCCTCTGAAGCGCTCCAGCTTGGATGTGCCAACACCGGCGTTGTAGAAAAAGCGTTGTCGCATATCGCCGTCATAATCATGCAGACAGCGCGATATACGATAAACATTTGTTTGATCTTCGGGATCGTTCCAGGTCCCGTCGAACAGCATAATCAATCGTTGTTTTGCCATAGGGTTTCCTACCGTCGCAATCATGGGGTTTTGCCAGCTGCGTGGCAGTACCTCTCTAGCCAATATGTGTGTCTTGTGTCAGTACACCATGAATAATATGAACCTGATAATTAATTCAAATCAAGTTGATAAGTAACAGGGTTTGCAACTGGTAAATCCTGCATCCATACTTTGAAAGTAATAACCCCCGTGTATATCTGACTTGTTCTTTCTTCAGTAAGGAGAGCTTCATGAAATCTTTAGTAAAGTTTTTACCTGTTTTGATGGTGGTGGCGGTCACTGGTTGTGCCAGTAATTCATCGGTAGATGAGGTCCGGGCAATGGCGGAGGAAGCTCAGCGCTCTGCTGCTGAAGCAAACAGGGCTGCCGCCGATGCCCAGCGTTCAGCTGATGCTGCAAATAAAGCTGCTGCCAGTGCCCAAAGTACCGCTGACGAAGCAAAAACATCAGCATACGAAGCCAACGAGAAAATTGACCGGGCCTTTAAAAAGGCCATGGAAAAGTAGTCCATTTACTCAATCATATCCGGTTGGTTTGAGTGGTCTGACCGGATATGATTTCGGTAATACTCAAAATCTGATAATGAATGTGGCTGTATTCCCACCAGCACGGGTATGCCCGTAGCCTTTGTTATTGCAATATCGACCCTGTTCCAGTCGATCAGAACCTCTGGCTGTTTCTCCAGTATTGACGTCAGCTTATCGACAATACCTGTTCG
>DDNV01000057.1:2519-3933 GCA_002341315.1 Cellvibrionales bacterium UBA2511 | reverse complement strand
ACAGCCATGAGTGACCTGCATGCCAATGCCAAAGCGTTTATTGGTCCCGTGGATAAAATAGCTTGGAATATCCAATGCCAGTAAATAATCCCCTAGTGGGTTGTCCGGGCCAGCGGGAACGATTTTGGGCAGGATGTCCCCGCGAGCGGCGTGTTCCGCACGGATGCTGTCAGGGGGATACCAGGGCGGGTGCTCAATTTTCATTGTCACCCGCGTTTCAGTCAGCGGGGTCGCCCAGTCCCTGCGGCCCACACTGATGGGGTAAACAGTCACTGTGTCATTCTGCTGCTCATCCCTGTGGTAAAAATAAAGACGCATTTCCGCTGTATTGATGACAATGCCTGTTCGTGGCGCATCCGGCAAAATAACACTGAACGGCAATAATACGTTGCTCCCGTCATCGGGAAGCCAGGCGTCGACATCCGGATTTGCCGAGCGGATCATGTTGTATCCCAACTGATATCGAACTGCGATATCAATCAGCGTTTCTTCTCTCGATATGTTGGTGCTGCTGTTATTGCCCACCAGATCCGTGTTTGTCTCTGATGTCAGAATATGCCGATTCTCAGCCAGGCAGGGCAGGCAACAAAGAGCAGCTAACAGGACACCAAAGGCCCTGGCGCTTGTCATGGTTCCCTGAATTGGCCGCCAGGTTGCCATTAGGGACGAATATCAATAGGTGTGCCTGGCTTGATGGCCGACCAGATTTCATCCATGTCCTGGTCGGTTACCGCAATACAGCCATCGGTCCAGTTGAACATCTGAACCAGCTCGGGAGGTAACGTCGTATTATTGGGCATCCCATGAATCATGATTGAACCTCCCGGAGCAGCCCCAATGTCTGAGGCCCGTTTAATATCCTGCTCATTAGGGTAGGAAATATGAATGGCTTTGTAAAAATCACTTTTTTCAGTCTTGAAATCCAGAATATAACGCCCTTCTGGCGTCCGTTCATCGCCAGCATGCAATTTGTGACCACGTGGCCGGGGGCCCAAAGCGATGGAATACTCCCGGTACTTGATACCCTCCCGGAGCAGATAGAGCTTTCTCTCCGACTTATCGACCAGCACACTGTCTGCGAGAAACTGCTCATCAGCCATGGCCAGCTGGCAAACTAGGAAGCCGATTAATAAAACTTTGTACATGACAGGTAAACTTGCCCCAAATGCTGTTCTGTTGTGAAAGTTCGCTGCCAATAGGCGATCAATTGGCCATTAAAAAGTACACCTGTCAGCCTAGCGGAGAAAACGGTTGAAAAGTAGTTGTTACGGCCTCTTTCATTTGACGCTGCTGCTTGGAACCGGCTTGGCCTCAACTATCGAGATTACCCGGCAAGCGATTTGCCTATATAAGTCGGAGGCCTATAATGAAATTTTACAGATCTCTCCGATAAGAACGTCAATTCCGGTCTTAT
>DDNV01000057.1:0-2454 GCA_002341315.1 Cellvibrionales bacterium UBA2511 | reverse complement strand
CAATTCCGGTCTTATATGGACAAAGATGACAATCACAACCAGTTCACCCGCCCGTTACTGCATGCCATTCAGGAAGCATCGCCGGACGGTATTCTGGTGGTTGATCGGCACTCGCAAGTTATTTCATATAACCAGCGGTTTCTCGAAGTCTGGCAGATAGAACAAAAAAGCAGACCTGACGATCAGACCGCCTATCCACACTTGCCTGAAGAGCCCTTGCTTGACTCAGCATTGCGCAAACTTAAGGACCCCGATGCTTTTTTGCAGCGTATTCAAGAGCTTTACGACAATCCAGAGCTCCACGATCATACTGAAATCGAACTGACGGATGGGCGCACACTGGATCGTCATTCAACCGGTTTGTTTGATGATCAGAATAATTATCTGGGTCGGGTCTGGTTCTTCCGTGATATTACCCGACAGAAACTGAATGAAGCCCTATTGCAAGACCTAGCCTGGCGTGACCAGCTGACGGGAGTCATGGCCCGCGGGTATTTTCTCGAACGTGCTGAAGAGGAGCTGCAACGGACGCAACGCTATGGACATACACCGGCCCTTATTATGCTGGACGTGGACCACTTCAAACAGGTCAATGATCGTTACGGACATTATGCCGGTGACCGGGTGCTGGTAATGCTTTGCCGGCGCTGGCTCGACACCCTGCGGAACAATGACCTGTTGGGGCGCATTGGTGGTGAAGAGTTCACCATACTGTTACCACAAAGCGATTTGCAAACAGCCCTGCAAACAGCCGAGCGAGTGCGTTCAATTACAGAAAACCAGTCTGTACACAGTGATGGGATTGATATCAACTGCACAGTCAGCTGTGGTGTGACCATGCTCGATAATAACCAAAACGACAGTATTAATGATGCCCTCAAGCGTGCAGATAATGCACTGTACAGTGCCAAAAAACTTGGCCGCAATCGTGTTGAGCAGTTCAGAAGGGTTACAGACAACTAAAGGGGTCGGTTTAGTGCTTAAAAAATAATTGTTACGACCCCTTTAGCGAAATATCTAAAGCATCTGCAAACTTGCATCCTGGGATCTGCCCATCAGTAATCGCATGCCGGTTAAAAACTTATGCCAGCTGCGGGAAACACTTCCGACCAGAGCCAGTAGAATCCAGAATCCGATCAAATAAAATATCGTGGTGACCGTCCACCACCAGGCTGTCCAGATTTTTACGATTGTGTTTAACATCGATTCCGCCTCGGCGGCAATTTGTTCGGTGGCGGCTTTGAGCGCCTCAACTGCTGCCATGTTAAAGGTCAGATCGACATCAATATCGATATCTGGCAAATGAAAACCCGGAACATTTATATCGGGCAAATTAATCCGCTGCATATCCTTCACACCCGGAATGCGGTTGATGATCTTGATCATGCCGTTCAAAATTGATTCCAATGTTTTCGAAATTGCGCCTACGGTGCCGCTGATGGCATACAGCGACTGACGGATAGGTTCAATCGAGCGTTTGATTTCTTCCGCCGCTTCGCCACCCTGATTTTTGATTTTCACGATTTCATCGGCAATGCGTCGGCTTTCCTCACGAATTTTTTCGATTTCATCTTTCGCCAACTCAATTTTTGGTTCAAGCGCCCTGCCGGCCCGTTCGATTTCGGTATTAATGCCGCCAATGATTTTCCAGCTACCGACCAACAACACCAGCAAAATCAACAGCGGAATCATGACCTTGAAAACTATCAGTAATCCGACAATACGCGGCCACAGACGTCCAAAGAAAGAGGGAACAGATTGAACAGTAGGTGGGCTTGCCAAGTTTGGGTTGTCCATAAACAATTCCAAAAAATTGGGTTGAATCAAGTATTGGCTATCAAAAGGGTCGGAGTAAATAAATTTTGATCAGTCTGGCGGTATATATGGTTAAAAAATAATCACTACGACCCCTTTGATTTTCCACTCGGATCAGCGGATCGAATATGCGGCGCATGAGTACCGTGATTTAGTAGAAAGTGCGGGTATGACAAGAAGTATGAGCCGGAAAGGTAACCCACTGGGCAATGCCCGAGTGGAATCTTTCTTTCACACAATGAAAGCGGAGCTTGTTCATCATCGGCAATTTGAAAATTGTATAGACGCCGTATCACATATTATTGAGTATATGAGTTCTATAATCGAGTGCGTTTGCACTCATCGCTGGGCTACCAATCCCCCGAAGAATATGAAAAGGTATGTGCGTAAAGTGTCCACTAAAACGGGGGATCTACAGGGGCGGCTTGCACGCCTTGTTAGGCATTACTCGGCTCGCGAGAAAGAACCAATACCTACGACAGCGAATACGCTCCCTGTTGGCGGCGCTTCCCCGGCCCAATTGTTGACAGTTCGTAACAGGAACAGCTTTGCCTGATTCTTACTTTCCCTCGAAAGATCAACCATCCACGACTCTATCCATGCACCACCACTTCGAACGACTTGTAGCTTTGCAAAAAG
>DDNV01000101.1:26506-27078 GCA_002341315.1 Cellvibrionales bacterium UBA2511 | reverse complement strand
CCACCACGAAACAGGGCGAAGGCACCCGATCGGAGTCAAATGTCTCCAGCGCGTTTTGTGCAACTACCTTTATTGCGTTATTACCTGTCAAAAATCAAACTCCTGTTTTCGACGCAAACGGTCGTCCGGCTTTCACCATCAGGCAGCATCACACTGGAACCACCCCATGGGGGTCATTATACGTCTTTCAAAACCGGGAAACTGCCTACGACAAACACAACAGCCACCGTCTACCAAATGGCCAGCTTACCGCCGGTGCTACAACCATGTCCGCAGAGCCATAAAAGGATTCTATATAACCACACTGGTACTGCTAAACTGTGTCCTAGTGAAGATACAGCCTGCTGACGCTGGCTTATACTTCGCATATTTACGGATTACCACCCATTGACAAGATATTTCACCATGGATGCACCTCAGCCGCGAAGGGATCATCAACACAGTGGGGATTCCCAACCTCAACCGATAACACCTATCCGGTCATTTCAATGGGTTGGCTACAACGCCGCGGTAGGCTTGCTTTACTTCATCACGGCCAAAGCATCACTGCACATTTACCTGTCCGCAGGGCC
>DDNV01000101.1:24119-26362 GCA_002341315.1 Cellvibrionales bacterium UBA2511 | reverse complement strand
GCTGTCCGCAGGGCCCGCCTCTCCCATCTGGCTTCCCGCCGGCCTGACTGTTGCCGCATTATTAATCGTCGGGCGGCGCCTGTGGCCCGGTGTATTTCTGGGCGCTTTTCTGTCAGACCCGATGCTGACGCCAACTGCCGCAGGGGTTATTGCCGCCAGCAGCTATGCTGCAGGCGTAACGGTACAGGCACTGCTCGGCGCAACCCTGGCAAGAGCTTACCTTGATCGCCAGGCGCTATCGGTTATACCTGGTCGCGAGTGGCATTTTCTGTTCTCGGCAGGTCCTCTGGCCTGCCTTATGTCACCGACTATTGGCGCCTCATCCCGTTACTTGCTGGGCATGCTGCCCGCTGAAAATGTGGCCCAGCAATGGCTGCTGTGGTGGGCAGGGGATTCCATCGGGGTAGTCCTGATTGCCCCCCTGGTGCTGTTACTCTGGCCGAACAGCCAACCCGGAGCCAGGCCGCGTTACCGGTTTCTGTTGCCACTGCTGATGACCACGATACTTTTAGTGGCCGGCAGCCTCACGCTGTCGCGCCTAGAGCTGGCAGAGGCCGAGGCCAACCTGTCCCGGCAGGTCAAAACACTCACAGATCTGAGCTTCCGCACTCTGAACGAAAAAATTTTACCGCTGCATGCCATAGAATCCTTTTTCTCGGCGAGTGAACAGGTAACCGAAGCAGAGTTTCTTCGCTTCAGCGGCCATATCTCAAATCAGCCACATGTTCTCCGGTTAGACTGGGCGCCAAGGATCACCGCCAATCAACGACAGGTATTTGAAACCGGGATGCGCAAGCAGCACACTGAATTTGCCATCAGTACCGTAGATAAGGATTGGCAAAAAATCAGCGCACCGGCAGAGGATGACTATTACCCAGTCCAATTTAGCGCCCTGCCAGAAGGTGCTGCTTTCAACCCATTGGGGCTCGATCATGGTCAGTTTGATGATCGCCGTCGGGCGATCAACACCGCCATTAGCTCGAGAGAGGCAACCGCCCGGATCGTCGATCTGCACCCCTCTCTCACCGGCGTTCTGGTTTTGTTTATCCCTGTGTTTGAACCAGCGGCGGGGGCACCTTCCAACCGGAAAGGTTCGGTAATGGGCTTTGTGATCGGCATCATTGATTTCAGACAGCTGTTTCTGCCACTGGATCTCGCCACCCGGGCAAATCAATTGCATTATCAGGTTACCGGCTTTTCGAACAGCGGCAGCAAAACTCTGATCGCCGGGGCTCTGCCCACCGGCACCCCCCCAGGCTGGAGCCACAGTATCCGCGTGGCTGACCAGATATGGCAACTGGAAATAGCGGTGGGGAAAGACGCCATCAGCCATGCAGTGCGCTGGAGTTTTATCGGTTTCTCCCTGTTGGCAGGATTGCTGGTTTCTTTCGCTGTGCTCAGCAGCAGAGCTTATCAACTGCTGAGTTATCAACATCACCAGGCCTTGCATAGCAGCAGAGAACTGCTGAATGCGATTATTGAAAGTGCCGGCGATCAGGTCGTTGCTGTGGATACCGAGCTCAAACTCACGGCATTCAACTCCACATACGCCGAATTCGTGCAACAGGTGTTCGAGATAACACCTGAAGTAGGCCAACTTATCGATAGTGTTCTACCCAAAGCCGGGGTCGACATGGAGTACGCCAGTGATATTCGCCATAACATCAATAAAGCCCTGAGCGGGGCGTCTGTCAAAACCAGCAAAAAAGTCACCCTGGTCGGCCAGGTCAAAGTGTTTGAAGTAAGCTATAACCCCATATTCAGCACTGATGGCATCATCATCGGTGCCACACGAATCGCCCGGGACGTCACATCACAGCGCGAACTTGAGACCGGCCTCCAACAGCGACTCGATGAGTTAAGCCGCTGGCAAAAAGCCACACTTGGCAGAGAATCCCGCACACTCGAGCTAAAACGCGAGGTTAATCAGCTGCTTTTACGTATGGGTAAAGCACCTCGTTACGATGACCGGGGCGAAATACTATGAGCACGGCCTTCCTGCCGCTCCTGCAAAATACGGCCCTGTTACTCGCGGTGGTGCTGCTTTATGACATGAGCCGCTCGTTGCACCCACCCATCAGGCCATCCCTCAACCATATTGTGGTTGGCCTGATCATGGGCACCATTGCTGCTGCCCTGATGCTGTCACCCTTCACCTTTGCGCCGGGTATCCAGTTTGATACACGTTCGGTGCTGATCACGTTGACAGGCCTGTTTTTTGGCACCCTGCCGACAATCGTTAC
>DDNV01000101.1:19767-23958 GCA_002341315.1 Cellvibrionales bacterium UBA2511 | reverse complement strand
GCCGACAATCGTTACCGTAACCATCGCTTCACTTTTCCGGCTCTATCAGGGCGGGGCGGGGGCCTGGACTGGTATCGCGGTCATTCTCGTCTGCGGCACACTGGGACTGCTGTGGCGACACGTCAGGGCCAGCTCAATGACCACCCTGGGCTGGGCAGAGCTGTACAGTCTTGGCATTGTGGCGCATGTCCTCATGTTGGCATTGATGCTGACCCTGCCCGGTGATCAGGCAAGTGCCGTACTGGCGACCATCACCCTTCCCGTAATACTGATTTATCCGATTGCGACGGTACTGCTGGGCCTGTTGATGGCAAAGCGGCTGCAACAGGAACAGGGTGCCAACCGCCTGGAAGAAAATGAAGAGCGACTCCGACTGGCACTGTCTGCGGCTGGGCTGGGACTGGTGGACATTGACCTGCAAAGCGGTGGACTGGTTGTCAACGAGGGTTACAACCGGATTCTGGGACGCAGTCTTGACCAATCCCACGAAACACTCAGCGGTGCCCTTGCCTGCATCCACCCGGATGACAGACAACACGCTCTGGATACCTTTCGGCGCTACCTGAATAACAGTGTGCGCAAACAAACCGGCGAGCTCTATCAGGAGTTTCGTATCCGGGACACTGCCGATAACTGGATCTGGGTCGCGTCACTCAGCAAGGTGGTGGCATGGGATGATAGTGGAGCTCCGTCCCGCATGCTGGCCACCCTTACCAATATCAATCCGAGGAAGGAGTTTGAACAGGGCCTTGAGACTGCCCATCGCGAGACGAGCCGACTGCTCCATGAATCAACCCAGGCGCGACTGGCATTGCTGGGGGTGCTGGAGGATCACCAGGCGGCAGAAAAGGCACTGAGGGAGAGCGAAAGAGCGCTCAATGAAGTCAGCCGTATCGCTCTGGTAGGTGGCTGGGAATACGATTGCGATTCGGAAATTATGCAGTGGACCCAGCAAACCTGTGAAAATTTCGGCGTTGCAGACAATATCGCACCCAGCTTTTCGCTGATCTATTCGCTGCTTGATAACGCCGATCGCACCACTCTGAAGGAGTCGCTGGAAAGATGCCTCAATGAGGGAAAATCCATTGATCTCGAACTTGCCATCGCCAGGGACAAGCAGGTTATCTGGCTGCGATTTATCGCCAAGGCTGCACGGAACAAGCAGTACCGTGTTACCCGGTTGAGGGGTACCGTACAGGATATTACCCAGCGGAAGCTCGCCATCGAAAAGCAACAGCACAGCTATAACCTGCTGATGAAGCTGGCCGCGCAGGTACCCGGCATGATCTTCCAGTTTCAACAGTTCGCCGACGGCACCAGTGCCATTCCCTGGTGCAGCCCGGCCATCAGAAACATTCTCGGTCTGGAAGCCGACGACGTGGCAGATGATGCTTCGGCAGCGTTCGATCAAATTCATCCCGATGATGTCAACCGCCTGCGAACCCAGATACGTATTTCAGCCGAAGAGCTCTGCCCACTGCATACGGAATTTCGGGTCCTGTTGCCGGAACAGATAACCGAGTGGCGGCTCTGCGACGCCATTCCGGAAAGGCTCAGCGACGGCAGTACACTCTGGCACGGAATCATTACTGATATCGACAGCCGCAAGGAGAACGAGGAAGCCCTGAAGCTGGCGGGCCTGGTCTACCAGAACAGCAATGAGGCCATGATGGTCACCGACGCGGCCGGCACCATTATTGATGTTAACCAGACCTTCACCACCATGACCGGCTATTCCCTCCAGAATGTTGTTGGCCAAAACCCCAGTATTTTGCGTTCCGGCAAGCATCCAACGAGTTTTTATGCGCGTATGTGGAAGGCACTGGAAACCACTGGACACTGGGAAGGGGAGTTGTGGAACAAACGAAAAAGTGGCGAAATTTTTGCCGAATGGCTTTCCATCAATGCTGTTTATAATCCCGACGGATCGGTGCATCGCTGGGTCGCACAGTTCTCCGATATCACGGAAAAGAAAGCCAATGAGCAACTCATTTGGGAACAGGCCAACTTTGACCCATTAACCGAGCTGCCCAACCGCCGGATGTTTTACGACCGCCTGGGACAGGAAATCAAAAAAGCTCACCGCTCGGCATTGTCGATGGCCGTGCTGTTTATCGACCTTGATCATTTCAAGGAGGTCAACGATACCCTGGGCCACGAAAAAGGCGATCAACTACTGGTTGAAGCCGCCAGCAGAATTGGTCACTGCATCCGTGAGACCGATACCGTGGCCCGTCTCGGTGGTGATGAGTTCATTATCATTCTCAGCGAACTGGAAGAGCGCTCAACCATTGAGCGGGTCTTGACCAGCCTGCTCACATGCCTATCCGAGCCCTATCAACTTGACAGTGATGTCGCGTTTGTCAGCGCCAGTATCGGTGTCACCCTCTATCCCGAGGATGCTACCGACATTGAGGGGCTACTGAAAAATGCCGATCAGGCCATGTATGCGGCCAAAAAAGAAGGGCGCAACGGCTACCAGTACTTTACCCAGTCCATGCAGGAATCCGCCCTCAAGCGGATGCGTATCGTCAACGACCTCAAGATGGGACTGGAAAAGCTCGAATTATGGGTCGCCTATCAGCCGATCATCAATTTGCGAACCGGCAACATTCACAAGGCCGAAGCTCTGATGCGCTGGCAACACCCTATCGAGGGATTAATCGGTCCGGATACCTTTATCCCGATAGCCGAGGAAACCGGTCTGATTCATCTGATTGGCCATCGCCTGTTCGAGGATGTCGCGGAGATGTCACAATCCCTGCGCGAGGATTTCCATCCGGAATTCCAGATCAGTATGAATGTCTCACCCGTGCAACTGAATAACCGCAGTAAAAACGTATTTCAACTTTGGCGTGAATCGATGTTTGATCTGGGTTTGCCCGGACAGGCAGTGGTGCTGGAAATTACCGAGGGTTTGCTGCTCGAGCAGCGCACCATTGTTACCGAGCAGCTGCTGGCCTTCCGGGATGCCGGTATCCAGGTAGCCCTGGATGATTTTGGCACCGGCTACTCGTCACTGTCCTATTTGAAAAAATTTGATATTGATTACCTGAAAATTGACAAGACCTTTGTCAGCAACCTGCAGCCCGGCAGTGAAGATCTGGCCCTGTGCGAGGCCATTATTGTAATGGCCCACAAGCTGGGTATAGAAGTCATTGCCGAGGGGGTGGAAACTGGCGAACAGCGGGACCTGCTGACAGCCGCCGGTTGTGACTATGCCCAGGGCTACCTGTTTGCCAAACCCATGGCCGGGGAATCCTTTAAGGCCCATTTGCTGGCGGCACAAACATCACCCGCAACAAAGCAGTTGCCCTGAACCCCCGGAAAAAAGTAGCTCCAACCCCGCGATCAGGACTGGTAGTCCTCAATCACGGTCCACGGTAACCCGTATCTATTCATGTCCGCCATAAAGGGGTCGGGATCCAGCTGCTCCAGATTCCATACCCCCGGCTGCAACCATTTACCCTCCAGCATCATCTTGGCACCGATCATCGCCGGTACCCCGGTGGTGTAGGAGATCGCCTGGGATTGAACCTCGGCATAACATTCCTGATGATCGCAGATGTTATAGAGATAAACGGTTTCGAACTTGCCGTCCTTGACACCTGTGACCACGCAGCCGATGCAGGTCTTGCCCTTGGTGCGCGGGCCGAGGCTGGCCGGATCGGGCAGCAGGCGCTTGAGAAACTGGATCGGCACGATCTGCTGGCCGTTGAAGTCCACCGGCTCGATGCCGGTCATACCCACGTTGCCGAGTACCTCCAGGTGTTTCAGGTAGCTCTCGCCAAAGCTCATCCAGAACTGGGCACGCTTCAGGCTGGGGAAGTTTTTCACCAGCGATTCCAGCTCTTCGTGGTACATGCGATAGATGTTGTAAGTCCCCACGCCGTCCGGACAGGTGAAGGACTGCCTGGTGGACATCGCCGGAGTGGTGACGAACTCGCCGTTTTCCCAGTGACGGCACTCGGCGGTCACTTCGCGGATGTTGATCTCCGGGTTGAAGTTGGTGGCAAACGGATAGCCGTGATCGCCGCCGTTGACGTCGATAATGTCCAGGGTATGGATCTCGTCGAAGTAGTGCTTGGCGATGTAGGCGGTAAACACGTTGGTGGCGCCGGGATCGAACCCGGAACCGAGCAGAGCCATCAGCCCTGCCTGTTTAAATTTGTCCTGATAGGCCCACTGCCA
>DDNV01000101.1:10986-19567 GCA_002341315.1 Cellvibrionales bacterium UBA2511 | reverse complement strand
GGGCAGCGCCACGTTGATCACCAGATCCGGTTTGACGCGATTGATCAGCGCCACCAGCTCCGGCACATTGTCCGCATCTACCTGTGCGGTCTCAATGGAGCGATCGAGTTGCGAGGCAATGTGCCGACATTTCGCTTCGGTGCGACTGGCGAGGACTATCTCCTCAAAGACATCCGGCAACTGGGCACACTTGTGGGTCACAACGCCACCGACCCCACCGGCACCGATAATGAGTACTTTTGCCATGCTTAACTCCTCAACCTTTCTTTTTGCCAGTCGGCAAACAGATTATCTTTCTCAGAACCAACGCTATTTGCGAAAACGAATGGTCATCACGCCACGATCAGCCGTGGCTTAACACAATCCCGACTCTATCAGTCCCGCTCAAAATAGGTATAGCCATTCAGGCTGTTACTGAACGTCTTTAACATCCGCTGGCGCTCGGCCACGCTGATACTGCCAGAACGCACAGCGGTCTCGGCATAGATACGAAATTTCTCATACAACTCCTTGGGGTTGTATTCCACATAACTGAGCACATCGCCGATGGTATCGCCCTGAATTTCCTCAACAAATTCAAACTGCCCCTCACCATCAATGCGAACACTCACCACATGGGTATCACCGAACAGGTTGTGCAGATCCCCCAGGGTTTCCTGGTAGGCACCCACCAGAAACACACCGAGGTAATACTCTTCACCCTCTTTGAGGTCGTGCAGCGGCAAGGTCCGGGTTTCGCCGTCGGCATTGGCAAACAAATCCAGTTTGCCATCGGAGTCACAGGTCAGGTCGGCAATGATCGCCTTGTTAGTGGGTGCTTCATCCAACCGATGGATTGGCATCACCGGGAAAATCTGGTCGATTGCCCAGGAATCCGGCAGCGACTGGAACAGGCTGAAATTCCCGTAATAAATGTCAGCGAGCGCCTCATCCAGATTTGCCAGCTCCGGCGGGATACGACGCAACGACGGCAACAGCAGGCGGGTGCGCTGTAAAACCTCCAGATAGAGATTTTCCGCCAGGGCAAGTTCCCGCAGTTGCACCTGACCCTGACGAAACATGCGCCGCATGTCCTCCCGGTAGTGAGCCGCGTCATTACAACACTCCTGAAGATTGGTGTCGTTCAGCGACTGCAGGGTTACCCAGAGATTATCGAGCGATTCAGTACAGTCTTCTGGCAACTGATCGGGTATACCGTTGGACTTGAAATAACTCACATCGAGAATATTGAACAGCAGTACCGAGGAGTAAGCCACGGTGGCCCGTCCCGACTCGGTAATCAGGGTCGGGTGAGGAATATCGCTATTGTTGAGTGCCTCGGTGATGGTTTCCACGATATCGACACAGTACTCCTCCAGGGAGTAGTTTTTGCTGTGAGTTTCGTTGGTGCGAGCACCGGTGTAATCCACCGCCAGACCGCCACCCAGGTCGAGATAACCCAGTGGGGCACCCTCTTTCACCAAATCCACGTAGTAGCGGCAGGCTTCCTGGACACCGTCGCGAATATTGCGAATATTCGGGATCTGGGAGCCGATGTGATAGTGCATCAGTTGCAGGCAGTGCAGCATATCCGCCTCGCGCAACCGGTCCAGCACATCCACCAGCTGGGTCACGGTCAGGCCAAACAGTGAGCGATCACCACTGTCTTCAAACCAGTGGCCCTCAACCTTGGCGGCCAGTTTCAGGCGTACGCCGATCAACGGTTCGATACCGAGGCGCTTGCTCTGCTCCAGAATGATCCCCAGCTCGGAGGGGGTCTCGATTACAAAGAAACATTTCAGGCCCAGCTTTCTGGCATGCAGGCCAAGCTGGATAAATTCTGCATCCTTGTACCCATTACAAATGATACAGGCCTCACGATCCTGCAGATGTGACATGGCGATAATCAGTTCCGCCTTGCTACCCGCCTCGAGGCCGTGATGGTACTGACTGCCAAATTTGGCAATCTCTTCCACCACATGGCACTGTTGATTGACCTTGATAGGAAAGACACCGCGGTACTCGCCCTGATAGTTCATTTGGCGGATAGCGTCGGCAAAACTTTCGTTGAGATAGGTGATCCGCTGGTCGAGCAGATTCTCAATCCGCAACAAAACCGGCATGGCATGGCCACGCTGTTCCAGACCGGCGACAATATCGAGCAGGGAAATCTGGTGAGAGCGCCCATTGTGAGGAGCAATAACCGTTATTTCACCCTTTTCTGAGAGACCAAAATACCCGGCACCCCAGTCGTTGACGCCATAGAGACTCGCCGAATCCACAATGGACCAGCTATGGCCTTGATGATCATTCAAGATAATCACTCCGACATAGTTATAATTCTGTATAACCGCCGAACATAACCGGAATATGTCAACCTCATTCCAGCTACCCTCTGGCAGAACATTGAAGCACGGTATCAATGGCGTCGGCTGATCGGCCAAGTAAACGCGCCATCACGATCAGCCACGCCGGCTAACACCACTTTCACCAAAAAGAACCGTGAGAGAGGGCCATTCTAAAGGAGAGGACTTTAAATTCCGAATGAACTTTTTACTGGGGTCACGAGCCCGTTATCCATCGGACATCGCGAATGGTGAACTGTCCCTAGCTCATGTCTGCCCAGGGGTTTGACTTGTCGAATATCACGGCCTTGCCAAAACCCGGCATGGTCAGCCCATCACGGCTAAACTGAATGGCACTGTCATCAATGACCTGCTCGCCAAACCGGTAAATGACATCGAGCTCTGCCCGATCTGCCCGCAACTCATAGTCCGCTGCCCGCTGACGGGTCTGCTCAAGGCGCGAACGGTAATCAGCCATTGCCGCACCATAACGACGGCTCAGCATATCCTCGACCTTGCGGGGGGATATAACCACGGCAGTTGCATTATTGCCACCAAAACCCTTGGAGTTAATCAGCGCCAGATCCATGCCCCGCTCCCTGACATCCCTGTCCCGCAAAGGGAACGAAGTATGGGTTTGACAAACATCGGCGGCAACCCGGTCAATTGTTTTGATGCCAGGAATCAACTGGTATTTGAACGTGCCCAGCGCCGACATCAACTGATCGCCACTGGCTGAAGCAATCGTATGACCAACGTAGGCCTTGACCGCTGCCACTGGCCAGTCACTGATCCCGAAAGCGGCAGCGACCCGGTTGAAAATTTCTGATTCGGTGACACGGTTGGCAGGGGTACTGGAGCCATGGGCGTGAATAAAGCTGTTGTGCTTAACGGTGTCTTCACCGAGGATTGCCATTGCCGATGCGACTGCCTTGGCAAACGATACATAATTACCGGCACCGGGTGCAGAAATGGATTTTTTCAGACCATCGGCATTGATAAAGACCTCGGGCACAGCCCCGTGAATATCAGCACCCAGCTCCACGGCCAGCGCATCGTCCATCAACACTACAAACTGAGTCCCTTCCGCCAGAGTGAAACCACAGTTTTCGCCGAAAGGTCGACTGGCTCGTCGCCAATCGGGCAGACTGGAACCGTCGAGCTTGCAAAGTCCTTCGTCGGTGCCCAGCGCACCCATATTGGTAAAACCTTCAAATATCTCAGGTGTCAGACTGGCTTCGGCATTGCCCACCACCGCAACACGACGCCGACCACTGCGGATATCCCGCACGGCCGCCTGTAGCACGTAAAGAAAGGAGGCGCAGGCGCCCGTGATTGCCTCGGTATGCCCAACACTGCCCAGCACATAGGCATTTATAAAATCTGCTGGCATGGTATTAAGTCCCAGAGCCAGCTGCTTGGAGGAGGTGCGCTCACTGCGCAAGCGACTTTGCAATAATCCGCCAAAACCCTCCGGGGCCAGCTGTCCAAACACACTGGAGCCATAGACACCAATTTCGTCCGGGTGAACGGTCGCAACTATTTGCTCCCAGGGGACACCGACGGAGTGAATCGCATCGCTTGCGCCCAGCAATGCCAATTGCAACCCTCGCGGGTGAAATCTCGAACTGTACTGGGCTGCGGGATCAAAACCGGAGGGTAACTGACCCGCTGCCTTGGCCAGCTGCTCGGTCTGCACCGGCACCAGAAATTCTCCGGCATCACGAGAGTAGATTTCAAAACTCCCGTCCTCAAGGGGACGTACGTTCCAGTGTCCTGGAATCTGTGCTGGCATATCCCGGCGGCTCAGGGTAAACCGTACACCGCCTTCATCGTGTTGTTGCATTTGTACACGTTTATGGCCAGTGATTTCTTCTGGATTGTAGATGGCGTTTTCCAGGCGGCGGATCAGGGTTCCAGCCATGACCTGGTCAGCAAAGGTCGAGGCCACGGCAGCCGCATCATAGGACTGCCCGACCTTGTCACGGTACGAGCTGCCATCCCACTTCACCAGACCCATAAGACAGGCCAGACCCACCAGGGTTTTATTGCGCTCAGCAAGGGGCAGGGACTCGACCACCGTTCGGCGAAAACCCTGGTGTGAAGAGCTACGCCCGGCGGCGTTATAGCCACCAAAACCGACAATAACAGGTAAAGCTTGCATGTTGCACTGCATCCAGTTGAATTTATAGACGCAGTCTATCAGGCATCCCCGGTTGATTTTTGTCTGTTATAGCCATATATTTTTCCATTATGGCCAAAGAAACGATTAATCCACCACCACCACTGCGGGTTTGCACCCTGCTTTACAACAATTTGCTGACTACCAGTGCCACCTTGCCGGTGGAAATGCTGCGCACTGCCGAGGCAGCAGACCGGGCAGCTAACCCCAACAACACCCGCAGTATTGTAGCGACCACCCTGTCCATTGATGATCAGCCGATCACCTCGCCCTCGGGCTTCGCCATTAGCCCCTCAGCGACGATTGACGAGATAGACCACTGCGACATAATCAGCCTGCCCGCACTGTGGCGGAACCCACGGCCTGCCCTGAAAAAATACAGCAACTATATCCCCTGGTTACAACATCAGGTAAAGGAGGGCGCCACCGTCATCGCAGTGGGCACAGGCGTGTGCTTTCTGGCAGAGGCGGGCCTGCTGGATCAGCAACCCGCTACCACCCACTGGCATTATTTTGATCAGTTTCAGCGCGACTACCCACTGGTAGCCCTGAAGAGACAGTACTTCATTACCCAGGCCGGCAACCTCTACTGCGCGGCCAGCGTCAACGCCATGGCGGAGCTGATGGTACACCTGGTGGCGAGGTTGTACGGTCGCCAGGCGGCCACCCAGGTGGAGCGCAACTTCTTTCACGAAATTCGCAGCTCCTTCGAACCCACCAGCTATTTCTCTGACAACGTGGAGCACCACCCCGATGAACAGGTGGTGCAGGCACAGATCTGGTTTGAGGATAATTTCAGCAAGCCCATCAGGATTGGCGACGTGGCGAAACAGTTCGGTTTCAGTATGCGCACGTTTGACCGCCGCTTCAAAAATGCACTGGGCCAGACACCCCTGAAGTACCTGCAGCGTACCAGACTCAACAATGCCAGGGAGTTACTGCAGAAATCTAATCTGTCTGTAGCCGAAGTGGCCGCTCACTCCGGCTACCAGGACGCTGCTGCATTCAGTAAAATATTTCATCGCCAATTCGGCACATCGCCGATGAAATACCGCGAGACCGTACGGGGCAAACTGTTTACCGCGCATTGACTGAGCAGTACCACTGCCCCGCCCCAGGGTCAGCTTGTCATCATAGAATATAGAGCAACCACTCAGCAGCCATGGCAGGCTTTTCAACTCCCTGGATTTCAATGCCAATCTCCACGGTCAACAGCCGATTTTTGCCTTTTGGTTCGTCGGACAAAACCTGCCAGTTGAGACGAATGCGACTGCCGACCGGAACCGGCGAAATAAAACGCAGGCCATTGACCCCGTAGTTGATCACTGTCGCATCGCCAATAATGGCCAGCAGGTCATCCAGCATCATGTGGGGCACCATGGAGAGGTAGAGGAAGCCATGGGCAATGGTTTTACCAAACGGTCCTTCTGCGGCTCGCTGCGGGTCCACATGCAGGTACTGGTGGTCGTGGGTCGCATCGGCAAACTGGTTGATCTGGGCCTGCGTGATTTCAAACCAGTCAGACTGACCACTAATGGGTTGTGTCATGAGAATATTCCGGTGAAGGTAAGTGGCGGTGCTATCGGTCGAGAAATTCCCGGATCGCCGGGGCAACCGTATCCGGCATGGTGAGCATGAACAAATGGCCACAATTCATCAGCCACAGTTCGGCGTCGGGGATCCGGCTGGCAAGAATCTTCGCGTTGACCGGCGGAATGATCGGGTCATCGGTGCCATGAACAATCAGGGTTGGCATGGCAATCTTGTGCAACCAGTGCAGGCTCGACCAGGTTGCCAGTGCCAGCAACTGATAATAGTAACCGCGCGAACTGGTGGTCTGCACCCGTGATACATGCTTTTCCACCTGGGCCGGATCGGTGCGCATTTTACCGCCATAGAGATCACCGGCAATACGGGACATGTATTTTTTGTCCAGGTAACGGCGCGGACTGATCATTTTTGCCAGGATGGATGGATGCCCGGGAAACATCGCTGAACCGCAACTTGTGGCACAAAGCACCAGCTTTCTGCAGCGTTCGGGATACTGGCGGGCAAATTGCTGGGCCAGGGTGCCACCCCAGGAGAGTCCCAGCACATCCACCTGCCGATAGTCCAGCTGATCGAGAATTTTTGCGGTCAGCCTTGCATAGGTATGCAACCGCCAGGGCAACACGGGGGCCTCAGACTTCCCCGCCCCCGGAACATCAAAAATAATCACCTCACAGCCCGGCATGGCCGCGATGAAACCTTCCAGAACCTCCAGACTGGCACCAATGCCATTCAGTAACAACAGGGGTTTACCCCGAACATCGCTGCCCCGCCTGATGGCAACGCGGATGTTCAACCCCATGACCGCCAACCAGTAGATCTGCAACCCGCTGGTTTTCACGCTCACCAGATGTTCCTCAATGTTTTCAGCCGAAGACATAAGTGCCGGGGGCATCCTCCATCGGTTTGAAGTGCTTGCTGCCCAACACCTTCGGTGCAGTTTTTCGCACCCCGGAGCGGGCCTGAAGCCAGTCGGACCAGTCGGTCCACCAGGAACCCGCAAACTGTTCAGCCCCCTCGAGCCACTCATCGGCATTATCTGGCAGGCTTTCATTACTGAAGTAGCGCGCCCTCGTGTTGGTGGGGGGATTGACCAGACTCTGAATATGGCCACTGGAACTGAGCACAAACTTGATATTTCCCCCAACAATCCGGGTGGTTTTGTAGCAGACTTTCCAGGGCGTAATATGGTCGGATAACCCGGCAGTTACATACTTGTCGCAATCCAGCGCAGCCAGGTCTATGGTCACGCCATTAATTTTCATCTCTCCGACTTCCAGCGTATTGTGCTCATAAATATCCAGGAAGTCACAGTGCAGCTCTGCAGGCAAATTGGTTGAATCGCTGTTCCAGAAGAGGATATCAAAGGCCGGTGGTGCTTCACCCATCAAATAGTTGTTGATGTGATAATTCCAGACCAGATCATTGGGGCGCATCCAGCTAAACACACGGCCGAGCTCGGCACCCTCGAGAACCCCCCTTTCCCGCGATTTGAGACGCGCTGCCTGAAGGGATGCCGGCGTGGTAAAAACCCCCAGCTCCATTTCTCGGGAGTTCATGCTGAGCATACACACAGACAGGCTCAGGGAATGCACCAGATCACGACCGGTCTGCTTGAGGTAGGAGGACAGAATTGAAGCCGTGATACCGCCGGCACAGGCGCCAACCACATTGAGAGATTGACTTCGGGTGATTGCGAGGATGGCATCGACGGCTTCGATCGCCGCCTCAATGTATTGAGACATTCCCCAGTGCGCCTGTTCCTCCGAGGGATTTCTCCAGCTAATCGCAAATACCTGAAATCCCTGGTCGAGGCAAAAACGAAAAAAGCTTTTTTCCTCATTCAGATCGTAGATATAAAACTTGTTGATCTGGGGAGGGATGATCAGTAGCGGCCTGCCAAACACACGGACAGTACGCGGCTTGTACTGGATCAGCTCCAGTATCTCATTGCGAAAAACGACAACACCCTCTGTCGTCGCCAGATTACCACCCACCCGAAACTGGCTTTTATCCACCTGGGCAGGCATACCGTTGTTATCTTTCAGGTCGTGAGCATAGTTCTTCAGCCCTTTCAGCAAACTGCTGCCACGGGTTTCAATCGCTTTTCTGAGTGCTTTTGGATTACCCAACAGGAAGTTAGTGGGAGCCATGGACGTGATCAGCATCTCTTTGACGAAACGGGCCCGTCGCTCTTCCATTCCCTCCAGGCCAAGGTCATCTACCAGTTCATCCAATGACTCCTCCCAGGCAAAATAGGCCTGCTTGAGCTTGTGATAAAGCTTGTTTTCATCCCAGGAAGGGTCAGCAAAACGCCGGTCATTTTTGTGACCTTCGTACTTGTCCGTGCCTTTGAGAATATCTGTCACCTTGCCGGCGAACCGCTTGCTATAGCGCAACACCTTGGAAGGCTGTGCCGCCGTTTGCTTAACTGTTTTCTTGACGGCTGTCTTGAGGTCCTCCGTACTGACGCCAACCAGCGGATTGAGTGATACTGTCATCTCAATTGCTTTGGCCAGAAGCTCCT
>DDNV01000101.1:4640-10868 GCA_002341315.1 Cellvibrionales bacterium UBA2511 | reverse complement strand
TCAATTGCTTTGGCCAAAAGCTCCTCGTGCTTTTCGGCAGCCGTTCTTTTACGCTCTTTGGACACTATTGGACCCTCGAAAAAGTCACTTGGAGGCAGGGAGGGAACACCGAATTTATCTACTCTACCACCAGCACCAGAGGTACGCATAGTAAGGATTTGCTCATCTGCCCGGGGCAAAAGGCGCAGACAGGGCCCGATGCTGTGTGGCGGTCAGAACTAAAATACCTGAAAACGGGACGCAATACCCCGCCTGCTGCTAAAGCACTTCTGCGAGCAGTTGTTCAATTTTATCCAGATCGGGGATCAATGCCTGCTGCTCTCTGACAGTAATCATCATCAGAACACAGGGTGGCAGCTCCGCCAGGGGAACCTGCTGCAGCAACCCATCGTCTGCCAACCTGATCAAATGCGGAAAATTCTGGATTTGCAGGGCATAAAATTGACTCAGACCGTCCGGCAGTATGCGGTATAACACCAGCGCCATCGCCCGGTCACCCAACACCGTCCGCTCGTCGCCAACCAGTGATTCAAAGGAAACCAGTGGAATGCGTTCGGTTCGCCAGCTTATCCAACCCTGCAACCAGGAGGGTTGTTGGTCATCCCGTTGACAGTCAACCTGCTGCACAATCTCGGCAACCGCTGCCATAGGAACCAGCAGGCGGTGACCGCTGAGCGACACAAGCAGGCTGTCCACTTCATCGGGCAACAACGGATTATCAACAACCGGTTTGCTCACCGCTTGCCCCCCTCAGCAGTTATAGCTTTTTCTGGGGCAATGACGCCTAAGGACACGCCTTTTATCCGGATAGCAAACAGCACAACTATTCTCCTGATTCAGTTGCTACGGGCATGAGATTGGCCATGGCTTTCAATAGCTCCTGCTCCTGATAGGGCTTACCCATGTAGTGCTCGACACCCAGGGAGAAAGCCCTGTCCCGATGCTTTTTACCCGACCTTGAGGTAATCATGATAATCGGTATTTGTTTCAGCTCGCTGCTGCCCTTGACGCGGCGCGCCACTTCAAAACCATCCATACGCGGCATTTCGATATCCAGCAGCATGAGATCCGGCCTGTGCTCCTGAAGCAGGGTCATCGCCTCAAGGCCATCTCTCGCAGTAATCACGGAAAAGCCTTCCCGAAGCAAAAACCGGCTGGTCACCTTGCGCACCGTCACGGAATCATCCACGACCATTACAGTGGCAACAGGAGACGATGTCTCGGGTTCACCGATTTCTTCTCTGTCTGCAACAGATGTGGTCATCAAGCGGCTGCGCAACAACGCCAATAGATCCAGAATGACCACAACCCGGCCATCGCCCATCACCGTGGCACCCGTCAACCCGGGCACTTTGCTCAGCTGGATACCAAGACTTTTCACTACAATTTCCATGCTACCCGCCAGACCATCTACCTGAATGGCAAAATGGCGCGTTTCGGTATGCACCAGAATCAGGAATACCGACTGGCTCTCCATATCCAGTTTCGGGGTTGAGCGATGGTGCAACAGGCTATCCAGATAGAGAACTTCGTAGTACTCGCCCGCATATTCGAGACGTGCCTCAGGATAGAGATAATAGTATTCAAGCTCCACCGGGCTGACTCGGACGACACCATCCACGCTACTCAGGGAAAGCGCATACAAATCGTTACCCATCTCAATCATCAGCGCTCTGTTGACCGACACCGTGAACGGCAAACGCACGATAAAACGGGTACCCTTGCCGGGATCGGTGACGACCTGCACCGATCCTCCCAGTTCGCGTACCTGGCTGTTGACCACATCCATGCCCACACCGCGACCGGAAACCTGGGTTACTTTGTTCGATGTGGAAAATCCCGGCTGAAAAATAAACTCGATGACGTCCTGATCACCCAGCGGGCTGTCCTCGGGAATCAAACCCTGCTCAATCGCCCGATGGCGAATGGCCTCAACATTAAGTCCCCGACCGTCATCGGACAACAGCAGGAGAATATCGCCGGCCTCTCTGGCCAATCCCACAGAAATCACCCCGGTTTCCGGTTTTCCGGCAGCAAGACGGTCTGCTGCAGACTCAATCCCGTGGTCAATGGAATTGCGAATCATATGTTCCAGTGGGGCCAACATCTGCTCCATGACAGAGCGGTCCATCTCACCGTCTATATTGATCAATTGCAGTTCAACTTTCTTCCCCACCTCATCACTGACCTGCCTGACCATCCTGCGCAGTCTGGGCACAATCCGGCTGAACGGCACCATCCGGGTGCGCATCAACCGCTCCTGAAGATCCGTGTTGATACGCGACTGAATCAACAGCTGCCCCTCGGCAGACCTGGCCTTGTCCGCCAGCGTTTCCTTCAGATCCTGAATATCGTAAGCGGACTCCAGCAACGCCTGTGACAGTTGCTGTAATTGGGAATAACGGTCCATTTCAAGTGAGTCAAAACCCTCTGGAGGTTGCATCGCCTCCATTTGTTCCTGCCGGACCATCATGTGCGCTTCTGTTTCGACGCCAATACGCCGAACCTGATCCCGGAGGCGGGTGATAGTGGAACCCATTTCATCGAGCGTAACCGAAAAATCACTGATCTCACGCTCTACCCGGCCCCGTGAAATACTGGTTTCACCGGCCAGATTCACCAGACTCTCCAGCAGCGGGGCTGACACTTTGACCATTTCCGTGGATGTAGCCGTTGGACGCTGGGGTGGAGTAATGCCGGGTATCTCCGTGAGACTGGCCCGTAGCTGGGTAGGAATCTGGTTGATCTCGGGTGATTCCCCCACGGCAACCGTCTTCTCTGCCAACTCAACTACTGGTTCTGCCTGGGGCGCACCCTCACTGTCATTGCCGAGCAATGCTCTGGCTGCCACCAGTGCCGACTGGAGCTGATCCTGTTTATGCAGCCACCGGCTGAACACCGCCTCGTCCAGCCGATCGCGCTGATGTTCGACGGCGAGGATGTCGGTTTCAAAATCATGGCTCAACTCACCGAGCTGCTGCAGCCCGGCCATTCTGGCACCGCCCTTGAGCGTGTGTAGCGATCGCTTGAGTGACTCCACTGCCTCACGACTCTGCCAATCCTGTTGCCAGTCCTGCAGACAGCGATCAATGTCTTCCAGCAGCTCATTGGCCTCTTCGATAAAGATCTCAAGAATGTCCAGATCGATCTTTTCACGGTCAAGCGGCACAATTTCCAGCACAGGGAGGTCCCTGCTTTCAGCCACATCTGACTCAACAGAGACCACCGCAGGTGAGACAGAATCCACCTCTGGTTCTGGTTCTGGTTCTGGTTCTGGTTCTGGTTCTGGTTCTGGTTCTGGTTCTGGTTCTGGTAGAGAAGTTACCCCAGGCATTTCCTCATCGGAGGCCACCGCAGAGGATAAATCACCGGCTTCTGCCGGGGAGGACTGATCCAGTACATGCGCCTCTGCCGCTGTTGGACGAGACAGTGACTCCAACCGCTGTAGCAACGCATTTTGCGGGTTCGGCAAGTCCTGATTGGCGGCCACGGCATCCACCATTGCCAACAACAGCTCATGCCCCTCGACTGCAGTATCCAGAAGCTCATCAGAAGGGGATCGACGCATCTCCACGAGCCGTCGATAGAACTGACTCAATGCTGCTGCCAGCTCCTGCATACCCGGCATTCCCGCACGACCAGCCGCAGGGGCCAACCCTTCCAGCTCATCCTGCAAACCGGTCAGCAGACTGAAGTCATCGGGCTGATCCCGCCATTGCCTGAGGTGCTGATCTGCGTCAAGCAGGCGCTGCATGCCATCGGTCATCAGCAGATTGAGGAAATCGGGATCAACCTTTAGGGAAGGTCTTGTCTCATCATTGAGGATAGCGGACATGATTTGATCGCGCAGTGCCGTCAGCCGTTCGAGAAACACGGGGAGCTCAGGAATACTTTCCACCCGCTGCACATCATGGACAGACGAGAGTGACAGTGTGCAATAACTCGCACCATCATCAAGCAGATCGACAATATCGCCAGTCACCTCAAGATGGTAGTTGTACAGCTCCTTGATGAAATGTTCCAGTGGCGCGATCAGGTCGCCAATGGGTTCAACCCCGGCCATTCGGGCACTGCCTTTCAGTGTGTGCAGGGCGCTCTGCAATGCGCTGGTGGGCGGAGAATAGACCGGGGCATGCTGACGCTGCTCCAGCACAAACTGTTTGATGACATCGAGATAATCCACTGCCTCTTCGGCAAAGATTTCCAGTAACTCAAGATCTTTTGCGTTCGGCACCAACGGATGATCGCCACCAACGTCCGGCTCTGCACCCGTTACCGCATTATCACTTACCATTGCCGGGGAAGGTTCCTTTGCGTCACTGTCGTGACAATCATCAACGCTATCTGGCAGGGCCGTCTCTTCACCCCTGGCCAGTGCCTCTGCTGCAATTACCAGCTGGGCAACATACTCGGGGCGGCTGTAATCAGTTTGTTCAGAAAAAGCCTCGGCCAGATCGGGCAGCACATCCTTGGTCAGTCCGACAACTGCCATCAGGGTCGGTGTAATGGCTACTCTTTTTTCAATCAATCGGTTAAGCAGATGCTCAACCGCCCAGGCTATGCCGGCGACCTGATCTGCACCCACCATGCGCCCACCCCCCTTGAGGGTATGGAAGGCCCGGCGCATCTCAATGACCGGCTGCTCTGCGTTGGGTGAATCAACCCATTGTTGATAGGTATCGTCGAGCGTCGCCAGCACCTCAGTCACTTCTTCCAGAAAAACATCAATGATTTCCCGATCGATCGCATCAGTGTCAACAGCTTCTGACTGCTCATCATCCTGTGACGCCCCTGAAGGCGGATGTTCAGTCAAGGGCTCTACATCAGCATCATGGTGAGTGCCCCTCCCCGCATCAAGCGAGTAACCGAGGCGGGCAATACTCTGTTCGGCCAGATCGAGAATGGATTGCTCTGCTGCTCGGTCCTGCTGATCGAGCACTTCCAGATAGTATTCGATGCCGGTGATTGCCTCAGCCAGGGCATCGAGCATATTCCAGTTGGGCACACTCCGGGCAGACAATACCTGCTCATCGAGAAATCGGTTGCAGGCATCGAGCACCGCCACTGCTCGGGGTAGCTCGAGCATCAAGAGCGCCCCCCGGACCTCCACAACCAGCTGGGATAGACCATCAAGCTTGTCCCGCCGCCATTGCGAGGTAATAAAGTCGACAATGATCTCTTTGACCTGATCGAGCGTGTGCCTGGCCTCTGCCAGCAATGCGGCCTGGGCACGGTTCACTTCAACCTGCATCTCCTGACCGGCAGCACCACCCTCGATCAGCTGCTTGTTGAGCTCCAACCAACCGTGTAGACCGGTTTGCGCCTCCAC
This sequence comes from Cellvibrionales bacterium UBA2511, assembly GCA_002341315.1. Taxonomy (GTDB): domain Bacteria; phylum Pseudomonadota; class Gammaproteobacteria; order Pseudomonadales; family Porticoccaceae; genus Porticoccus. Next base: position 5,539 of record DDNV01000101.1, on the reverse strand, counting down.
CAGACAATTGGCCACGGCCGCTGGATGTGGAGAGTCCACCGACGGGTCAGCAATAAACAGTTGCAGCTGAGCTAGAGCCTCCTCCAGCAACTCGCGCTGCCTTGGCCGGCCCAACATGGTCACGGCATCAACCAGTTTTCTCAGCCGATCTCCGGATTCATCGAGCAGAGCCGGTCGAGTATCACTTTCATCGACCAACCGGGACAGACATTCCTTGAACTGCTCAATGTCCTGATCCAGCGCCGACACAATCAGCCGGGCGGCATCGGGGGCGTAAACAGGTGATAGACCGTCTTCGGTATCCTCTATGGTGACGTCGCTGGGCAGTGACTGATCAAGACGGTAATCCTCCCGGACTGCGATAGCTCTGGGGCCCTTGCTGCGGGCAAAGGCGATATAAAACAACAGGTTTTTAAACAGTACCTCTGGCAGCGGCTGGGTCAACCCGTCATAGCCCGCCTGCGCCAGTCGACGGATTTCACCCTCCAGCTCTCTCAATAACATTTTCAGTGCATAGCCCAGCGGGATATCCCGGCCGGCGATGCCTTCAAGCAGTGCCAGTACGACATTCCACAGCGGTTCCCGTGGCATCCCCTTGCTCAACTCCTTGAGCCGTGAGAAGACCTTGTCCAGGTAGCTGAAGTTTTCCTCAATTTTTTCCCCTTTGAGCAACCCCAGTAGCGCGTATTGATACATTTGCCGTAATTTGCGCAGCAGGTTGGCCATGACCACCGGGTCAGGTTGACGGTCATATGGTTTGCTGAGCCGCCGGGATGCTTCAATATGAGGCGAGAAGAAAGAGGTTTCCGAGATCAACGGTTCACCTCTGACCGCTCGAAACTCATTTAACAGAAGCAGTAATGACTCCGGGTTGTCCCGACGGGTAGCCATCACCTGTC
>DDNV01000101.1:0-4573 GCA_002341315.1 Cellvibrionales bacterium UBA2511 | reverse complement strand
CGGGTAGCCATCACCTGTCGCAGGTAATTTGGAAGCTTCAGCATGGCCTGAACCAGGACATCACAACCATCGGCCACAGCCGTTATTCGCCGCTCGAGAATACGGTCGGCAAGTACCTCCATCTCCTCGGCCAATAGCAAAGGGCCATAACAGTCAGCGACTTTCAGGGATCCCTTTATCTGGTGAATGTAGTCAACACATTGGCGAATACTTGCGGTATCAGTTGGGTCCGCCAAAAAAGACTCTAACGCCTCACAGGCGAGCTTCAAGGTGGCATCGACCTCATCGGCAAGCCATGTCAGCCCCTGTAATCTGCCGGTCAGCGCCATTTAATGCCCCCGCACCGGGTTGGCGGAGCGCCGATAGGCGAGCACAGCGGGATCAAAACGGTCCCGTATCAGCACTGCCGGTGGCGCACCAAAAAATTCACCGGGAGCAAGAATCAGACGGCCAGCCGGTTTGAGAGCGCCCGCCAGTTTCTCCAGTAGCATTTTTCTGCGCGTTGGTGCGACATATACCAGCAGGTTCTGACAAAAAATGACATCGAAGGTTTTGCCCGGTAGCGAATCGAGCAGATTGTGCCGGGCGAAAACAATGCGCTTTTTGAGGGTCTCCCTGACGCGCAGGAATTTATCCCCCGCTGATTCGAACCAGGCGTGCTGCATGGCATTGAGATGCCTCAGGCGACTCCGCGGGTATTCGCCGCACCTGGCGATATCCAGGGCCGACCGGGACAGGTCCGTGGCCAGCAAGCGAAACGGGGAAGACAATTTACCTGCCTGACAGAGTTGCTCTGAAAGCATTGCCAGCGAATAAGCCTCCTCACCACTGGCACAACCGACGCTCCACAGACTAAACCCGGATGGCGGTTCCGATTGAGGGTCAGACTCGGGAACATCTGAATCACCCGACAGCACACTTGCCACATAATTAAACGAAGGAGGATGACGAAAAAACCGTGTTTCCTTGATCAACAGGCGATCCACCAGCGCCTGCAGGTGCTCCCGGCCACCCTCGGGCTGCCGGGAAAAAGACTGGTGTTCAACCATTCGGCGACGGGCAAAGTCCGCCCAGCAATCACTGACTGCTATACCGCTGTGTGATTCAACCAAACGGCACCAATGTCTGAATTTTCGCTCAGTCAATTCCATGGCGGGGTCCATCGGAAAATTCCGCCATCACTCAGGCCTGGCTATCCGGAGAATATGGCTTTTTCTTCTCCTTGTTGCCCGCCTGATCACCGGTATGCTCTTCCCATTCTGCAGAGAAATCTTCATCTTCATCCAGTTCCCTGGCCAGGTGGTCGAAGTCCATATCACCATCATCTGACTGCAGTGACTTGAGAATTTCCTCTTCATCATAGCTGCCATTATCGTCGGCGCTTGATAAGCGCTCACTGTCATCTACTGGTCGGGTCGTTGCAGGCGAGGACGTTTGATCTTTATACATCGCCTTTTCTATTTCATCTGCTTCATCCTCGCTTAAGCTTGTAGCACGCATGGGCTGGCGGATCGGGGCAGACGGTTTGTCTGCAGCACTGTCCTCGGGGTCGCCAATCCCATCAGCGGGCGCGTCTTCGCCGATATGATCGAGAAACTCATCTTCAGCAGCATCCTCGAAAAGCACATCATCGCCGAAAGCATATTCATTAAAATCCCCGACCTGCTTCGGTTCCTGGTGGGGATGATGGCGCTCCATGGAGGCAGGCAACTTGAACCCGGAGACCGAATTTCTCAGGTCAACGGCCAGCTCCGCCAATTCACCAATGGACTGGGCCGTATTATTGGTACCGGAGAGGGTCTGAGAGGTAATATCCTGGATCACATTCATCGTTCTGGAAATGTGCCCAGCGGTCGTGGCCTGATGCTTGGCCGCCGTGGAGATATCCTGAATCAGTTCCGCAAGATCGGCCGAGACGGTTTCGATTTCCTCCAGGGCACCCTCCGCAGCATGGGCCCGCTCCGCCCCCCTTACCACCTCAGAGGTCGTTTGCTCCATGGAACTGACGGCTTCATTGGTGTCGGTCTGAATGGTTTTCACCAGCGAGGCGATCTGCTTGGTTGCCCCGGCAGAACGTTCGGCAAGACGCTGGACTTCGTCGGCAACCACTGCAAAGCCACGTCCCGCATCACCAGCCATCGAGGCCTGTATAGCGGCGTTGAGTGCGAGAATATTGGTCTGGTCGGCAATATCATTAATCAGTGACACGATGTCACCGATTTCCTGAGAGCTCTCCCCCAGTCGCTTGATGCGCTTGGACGTATCCTGGATTTGCTCACGAATCGTATCCATGCCGCCGATGGTATTCTGTACGACTTCGGCACCTTTCTTGGCAATCGAAACCGATTTTTCCGCCACCAGGGCAGATTCGGCGGAGTTTGCCGACACCTGATCAATAGTAACGGCCATTTCGTTGATGGCTGCCGAGGCACCGGCAATTTCCTGCGCCTGATGCTCCGAAGCGTCAGCCAGCTGCAGCGCCGTAGCCCGGGTTTCATTGGCCGCGGCCGAGACGTTTTCGGAGGTATCCTGTATCTGAGCCACTAGGATACGCAGCTGGTCGATGGCGTAGTTGATCGAGTCTGCAATCGCACCGGTAAAATCCTCGGTGACAGTGGCATGGCTGGTAAGGTCACCTTCACCAAGACCGGCGATCTCATCCAGCAGACGCAGAATTGCCTGCTGGTTCTGCTTGTTGTCCATCGCCGTTTCCTGAAGCCGGCGGCGGGTTTCCGCCGAGATCAGCACACCCATTAACGCCATGATAATCACACCGATGACACCGGCGTACAGCGCTGTTTGATACGTAAAACTGCGGCTCTGCGGCAACGCGGCGATCGCGTCGGAGATATTGTTGATTCGCTCCTGCAGAAGAGGCGACTCATCAAGGATGCTCTTGCTTGCCTGACTGGCGCTGAAGAATGCCGGGGTAGCATCAAAAATTTCCTGGATGGAACTGCTGACAAACGCAAAATGTTCTGTACTGCTGTCCAGATTCTCTCTTGCACGAGGGACAGTAACAGGGCTGATACCCAGTTCGGCATCACCATTCTTCATGCCCGCCAGCACTTGCCCAAACATTTTCACATCGCGGGAGAACTGGTCAGCGGCCGTTTTCGCATCGGCACTACCGGCCAGCATTTTGTCAACATTGCGGCCAATTCTCTCGGCACGCCAGATTTGCGCCTGTGCAAGTGCCACCTGTTCGGAGGGCGCTCTGCCGGCCAACAGAATATCCACCACCTCCCTATGCTCCTCTTGGAGTTCCGGCAGGCTTTGATTCAGAGTCGCCGCGACCTTGTTGAGGAAGATGACGGTGTCCTGATTGTCGATAATCGTACGGGCATTTTGCTGCGCAGTTATCCACACTTCCGAAAGAGCATCCAGTGGAGGGGCAGCCACCTCATCCACCAGGTTGCCATGCAGTTTACCCCAGCTCTCCTGCATGCGATCAACCAAACCCTGCAGCTCAGCAAATGCTCCCTCGTTGCCTGCGGTTGATTCCCGGGACAAACTGACGAGCCGGTAGGACAGCGCCCGCAACTCTGACGTTAGCTGCAAACTTTCCTGATCCCTGGCATTTTGATTGAAGACCATCAACAGGTTGAAGCCGAGAAAAACGACCACCACCACCAACAGCACCGACAGAAAGGTGATCAGAGACTTATTTTTGGATTTGTTGACCGCCGTTTTCATGTGAATATCACTCCAAGCCTGTGTTGCGGCTACCCTTGGCAGACCCGCACAAATTTTTCTGGGCGACCAGCTAGGCCGCCACTTCGGTAAAACGCCGGTCTGCCAGCAACTGTCTGGGACGCAGCAAAATCCAGGTGCCATCCGGCTGGACAAAACCCCCGTCTGCGTACGGCGCGAGCCGGTCGGGGATATCATTCAGGTTTCTGGTATATGTATCTATCTTGAAATGACGCATGCCATACACACGGTCAACCGTCAGGCCAACAAACATTCCCATCATATCAATCACCATTACCCGCTGCTGCTTTGCCGAACCGGATAATTTGTCGCCCAGGAACGCTGACAGTTTGACGATAGGCAACAATCTTCCCCGCAGGTTTGCTATCCCCAATACCCAGCGCTTCACCCTAGGCAGTCGGGTGTATTGCGGCAATTCAACTATTTCGGTGAGTTCTTCCAATGCAACCACCAGGTTAATGCCGAGAATGGAAAAGCACACCACCTTGCAGGCGGGAACAATATCCTGCTGCGCCGGCAATCCGCGTTTCGCACTATTAAACCGCTGCGACAGGGATAGGAGCGTATTGAACGGTGAACTGACCATGACTCGCTAGCGACCAGTATTCAACTGATTACTTCCTTCAGAATGCTGATGAGATCTTTTTCATTGACCGGTTTGGTGAGATACGCCCTGGCACCCTGACGCATACCCCAGACCTTATCGGTTTCCTGGTCCTTGGTGGTAACGATGATCACGGGAATATGCTCTGTCTCGCTGGCCTTGCTCAACTGGCGGGTCGCCTGAAAACCATTGACTCCGGGCAACACAATATCCATCAAAACAGCATCCGGCTGCTCTCTCAGGGCCATGCTATAA
>DDNV01000092.1:23030-24952 GCA_002341315.1 Cellvibrionales bacterium UBA2511 | reverse complement strand
CCCCCTGGGAAGCTGCATGCCGGGCGACCACAAGACCAGATTAGTGGAGCTGCTGGCCAGCCACGATATTCCCCTGGTGGAAGACGATGTCTATGGCGACCTGGGCTTCAGTACCGTGAGACCGTCCATCTGCAAGGCGCTATCACCAGCCGGAGATGTACTGTATTGCGGCTCGTTTTCCAAGACGCTAGCGCCCGGGCTGCGCATCGGCTGGATCGTCCCGGGACGCCACCAGCAACAGGTGGAGTACATGAAATACGTGCTCAATCTTGCCACCCCCACAATCCCCCAGCTCGCTGTCGCCTCCCTGCTGGAGGGTGGCCAGTATGAACGCCACCTGCGCAAGGTGAAAAACGACTATGCGCTCGCCGTTTCCCGCATGTCGGGCACCGTCATGGCGCTGTTCCCGGAGGGCACCCGCATCACACGACCGGAGGGCGGGTTTGTCATCTGGGTAGAACTGCCCAAAGACGTCAACAGCCTCGAACTGGCCCAGCAAGCCATGGCCCGTGGTATCAGTATCGCGCCCGGCCCCATCTTCTCAGCGAGTCGGAAATACCGGAACTTCATTCGTCTTTCCTGTGCGTGCCGCTGGGATGAAACCGCGATGAAGGCCCTGTCCACTCTTGCGGCATTACTGGCGCGAAAGGACGTAAATAGCACCTAGTCAAAGGCGACGTTGTGCACCACCACATCAGTACAACAGACACACTCCTCCATCGGGAATACCCAGATCTGTTATGCATAACAGTTAATCTATTTATAACTGTGTACTGACACAATATGAGCTAGCTGCTCCTATACCACAGGGCCGAATGCAAACAAACTTTGCCTGCTGATCCATCGCAGGGAGAGAACGATGCAAGACGAGCATCCTCAAAAAATGCAGACTAAACGACCCCTAAAATCCTGGTTTAAAAGCCTGTTGCTGCTGACTGTTTTCATTTTATTCGTCGCGCTCTTTATCCAGGATGTGACTGACACAACACCACCCAAACACCCTTGGTGGTGGTATATCCATTGACTACGAGAAGTTAAGGAACGGAGGTTTACTTTTGGCAACTTAATGCATTGGTTCTGGCAATTGACCTGCACCGAACTTTCTCACCAGAGAGGACGATGAACATGAAGAAGCGATTCACCGAAGAACAGATCATTCCCATTCTGAAGGAAGCCGAGGCTGGCCTTCCTGTCAAAGAGCTGTGCCGGAAGTACAACATCTCGGACGCAACCTTCTACACTTGGCGCAAGAAGTACGGTGGTCTGGAAGTCTCTGAAGCCCGTCGCCTGAAGGCTCTTGAGGAAGAGAACGCCCGCTTTAAGAAGTTGCTGGCGGAGTCCATGCTGGACACCGAAGCTCTGAAGGCCGCTCTCAACCGAAAGTACTGACGGGTTCTACCCTATTGTCATCGGTGCTCCTGGAAATATGAACGTCCATCTGCTGGAGGCTCTCGCCTGTATCATCTCAGTACTATCGGTTCAGAAAAAATTCCACCGGCACCACGAATTCCAGCGATTCACCAGCCATATCCTCCGGCGGCTTCGGCAAGGGTTGCGCCCGCTCGATCAACTCAAGGGTTTCCTCATCCAGCAGCGGGTAACCGGAACTGCGCTCGATGCTGGCGGACAACACAGCGCCCTCCCTGTCCATGGCAAAACGCAGGTAGGCTACGCCCTCGTGACGTGAGCGCCGGGCCCTGGACGGGTAGCGCTTGGCCTCGTTGAGTTTCATCATCAGGCTACTTTGCCAGTTAAGCATCCGGTTCCGATCCACCGCTGGATTGGATACCCCGTGATTAGGCGCGGCAGTCTGAACATCCTCCACCGGCGCCTCGGGCGGTGCACTGGCGCTGCTGGCGGGTTTCTCCTCCGGCGGCGTTTCCTCGATGGGTTCCTCGGGCTTGAGTGGCGACTCCTGCTCA
>DDNV01000092.1:22188-22932 GCA_002341315.1 Cellvibrionales bacterium UBA2511 | reverse complement strand
CGGTGGCTCTTCGATGGGGTCCAGGGCCACTTCTGGCTCCGGGGCCTCCGGTACGGGTGGCAATTCTGGTTCGGGCTCCGGCAGGGGTTTCGGCTCGGGGGGCGGTGGTGTGGCCTCGGCCTGCTCCGGGCCAGGCGGCTGATCGGTGGGCGCGGGCGGGGCCACTGGCGCGGGCGCCAGCTCCACCACCATGGCCGCCGGCGGTGGTAGGCTGGCCCCCGGAGCATTGTCCGGCCACAACCACCAAGCTAGGGGAGCGGCATACATCAACAGTACAATACCCAGGGACGTTACCCAGCGGGAATGCTCGCCATCAAACCACCACCGGCGCTTGTTTTTCCCCACCAGTGACTCGGTCAACTCGGGGATAAAATCCGCTTCCACTACGTGCGCCAGTTCACGCCCCTGGACCAGGGTCAGGCGCGGCTTGCGAGCCAGATTATCTATCACGGGGCGAAGCCTCCATCACCCGGCATACCTTCCAATCCCACAAGCGCCACTTTCAGGTACCCCGCCTCCTGCAATTTATTCATGGTTTGCATCAGCGTATCGTAGTCCACGGTCTTGTCCGCACGCAGGAACAGGCGGCGTGCCGTATCCCCCTCGGTGGCGGTGCGAAGCGACGTCGGCAAGCCATCAAGTGTCACCGGATCATTACCCAGCGACAGGCTGTGATCCGCCTCAATGGTCAGGTACAGGGGCTGGTCCGGCTTGGGCTGGGACTCGGCCGTAGAGGCCGGCAGG
>DDNV01000092.1:14321-22100 GCA_002341315.1 Cellvibrionales bacterium UBA2511 | reverse complement strand
GCCACCATAAAGATGATCAGCAGCACCAGCATCACGTCGATAAAGGGCGTGACATTGATCTCGTGGTTTTCCACCAGCTCGTCATCATGCTGAATTTTGGCGCCCATGGTTCAGCCCTCCGCAGCGACTTTGCGTTTACCGGCTGTATAGCGGCTCAGGTCCCGGGACACCAGCCGCAATACCGCGGCGGAGGTATCCCCCACCAGCGCCTTGTAGGCGGCAATCTGCCGGGCGAAGTGGTTGTAGATCATCACGGCGGGAATGGCGGCCACCAAACCCAGGGCGGTGGCCAGCAGCGCCTCGGCGATACCGGGGGCGACCACCGCCAGGTTGGTGGTCTGCGCCTTGGAGATACCGATAAAGCTGTTCATGATCCCCCACACGGTACCGAACAATCCCACGAAGGGCGCCGTCGCACCTATCGTCGCGAGAATGCTGGTGCCCCTGGTGATCCGGCGTCCGGCGGCGGCTTCCAGCCGCTCAAGACAAGAAGCCACCCGTTCCTTGACCCCTTCCGCATCCATTAGGGTATTGGCGGACAAACGCAGCTCCTGGCTGGCGGCTCGGGTCAGTTCGGTACTACCCTGCCCCTCGTCCAGTTTCTCGTGGGCAGTCTTCAGGCTTTCGGCCAAGGTGACCACATCCAGCGTCTTGCGCTGTTGCTTCACCAGCACACGCAGCTCCCGGGTCTTGGCCACCAGCACCGTCCAGGTGGCGATGGAAGCCAGCACCAGGCCGATCATTACCGCTTTTACCACCCAGTCGGCCTGCAGAAACATGCCCCAAGCGCTGAGGTCGTGGGGCAGTACCGGACCGGCCGTCGTTTCTGGGGCAGTATCAGCCCCAGCTCCTACCATTACACTACCCTCCGTCACCGCCTGCTGGTCAATGGTTATGGCCCCTGCCTCGTCCACGGAGATGGACACCGGCCTGTCACCGGCCTCGATCACTGTTGATGGCGCATCGGTTACCATACTGCTGCCAGTGGTTTCGACCTGTGCAAAAGCCACATTGGCCGCCAACAGGCCAAGGCCGGCCAGAGCCATCAGTCGGCCCAGGATTGAGGCCCGGTTTGTTATGCTGTTTCTCGTCATAGGTCTATTCATCACTGCCTTTTTGGTTTATCGGTTGGCCATTTGAGGAACCACCGACATCCCCTGCTTCCGTCGTCTCGAAACGCTGGCCATCTATACCCACGATATCCCGCCAGTCCACCTCGAAGACCTCCCCCGGGCCCGCATCCATCAGGATATAGAAAGGTTGACCGGGCAACGGGGTGCTGAATCGTGACGCATCATCCAGCTTGCCAGTGACGAGGGATTCCCCGGTATAGGCGACAACGCGCATGGTCACATCCACGGCTCCGGAACCATCGTGGTAACCGCCTTCGCAATCAATCCGGTCGCCATTCAATTCACAACGGCAAACCGGCGTGTGTGCATAAACCGCTGCACTGCAAAACAGCGCCACGGCGAGCATCAGATTTCTCATTTTCCCTCCTGGATAAACTGGGCCAAGGTCGGCGACAGGCGCTGGATATCAAACCGCTGGTGGTACACCTCGCCGTTGGTCGCTTCCACCGTCAGCCAGAGACCATCGCCGAGGGTGGCCATGCGCGGCAGGGGAATCTCGGCGGTTTTCTCCCGCCCCCTGCCCTCGAAGGCATTGCCTGCAGTGCGCAGGGAGCCCCCAGCGCCCGGAAAAAAGCGAGGCTCCCGCACCTTTAAGTAAGCCATGCGGATATCCCGCTCGCAGCCGTCGCAAAAGCGGATGACGAAGGCTTTCAGCGGCACATCCAGGGCGACGAATTCCGGCGGCTTTTGGTCTTTCTCCGCCAATGTAAACGTCCAGGGGCCGATCTCACCGTGAACGGCATCTTCCCGCAGCAGGGGCTTGATTGGGGTAGTCAGCAGTTGCCCGACAAACCACACCAGAGGGATCAACAATGCAGCGGCAACAAATACCGTGTGTTGGGTGGAGAAACTCGGCACCGTGTCGGCGCTCTCCGAGTCTGCACTACCTGATTGCCGTTCTGGTGGCTGAGTGAAAGAACTGTTCTTGTTTTTCGGTCGGCTTTCAGGCTTTGCAGCCCGGCGGGATAAAACAAACACCAGCGCCAGGCCAGCAACACTCAGCCAGCCCAGCCAGGTAACCGTGCCGATATCAAACCGCCAGCGAGCAATGCCCAGCGCTAAGGCCACAGCCAGTAGCAGCCAACCTGCCAGGCGCAATAATTGACGGCAGGTATCAGACAGCGGTTGCTGAAAAACTGCCTTACTGTGCTTGGGCATGGCCAGCGCCAGACCGGTAAATCCCAGGATGCTGACCACAAACACTACGATATTCAGCCCGGTCACGCGACACCCCCAGGCAACAATACCCAGGACAGTCCGGCACAAAAAGCAGTGGCGATAACCAACCCCAGCCAGAGGGTACGCAGTCGTTTGACGGCAAAAATCCACAGGATCACCCCCGTATACAGGGTAAAGCTGAGCATGGTAGCGGCGGCCACCGCTTCAGCTTGCGGCAACGGCCAGATCAGGGCCAGCAATACCGTGGCGGCGGATGTGAGGGCGTAGCCGCCCACCACGGAGGCCAACACACGAGAGGCCACCATCCAACGGTAGCGGGCGGTGCTATTGAGAGCGGCCATCATGTGGTCTCCCCCATCAGTGCGGTGTGATTGGTTTCAACTTTCTGTGCTGCCTTTTTTATCCAGATGCGTTTGACCTTGATGGCCATATAGCCAAAGGTCAGGCCCAGGGCCAGCATGGTCAGGTCAAACCCGGCCAGCACCCAATCACCGACAGCAAGCGTGTTCAGCAAATGTTTATCGGTCGTGAGGGCATTGACGACGGGCAACAGCACGAACGCTGCGGCGGCCAGCCACAATAGCTCCACCCAGGCTTTACGAATGTCGCGGAAGAAGGCGTAAATCAATGCCTCGCCCCAGATCAGAAACAGGAAGTGCATCTCCCAGTCGGCGCGGTCGGCCATTTCCACTGGCAGCAGCCGGTTGGCCCAGAAGTAGGCGGCAATCCCGGCGGACAGGCCGGCGATAGTAGAGACATTAAGTGCTTCCACCAGTCGCAGGCCGAAGTGCCCACCGGTCGCCTCGTGGTTTCTACGACGCTTGACCGTCCATAACACCAGCCCGGTGCCGATCATGGCGCAGCCCAGCAGCCCGGCAATAAAATACAGCCAGCGCAACCAAGGCTCGGCAAAACGGCCTTCATGCAGGGCCCGCAGAGACTCATTGGTTTTCAGGGTCAGTCCATCGGGCAGGTCCAGTGGCAGCAGCTCACCCGTGTGGGCATGAAAGCGCATGATTTCGGCGTCGAACACCCGCACTTGGCCGCCGCGCACCCGGCCGATATCCACGCGCGGCTCTTCACCGCCGTCGTGCTGGATAAACACGGAGCGTACCTGATCCTGCCCCCAGGCGGCTTCCGCCTTGGCGATCATCTCCGGCACGGATGCAGTGGGCCGGGTAATGGCCTCGTGGCTGTGATCGCCGAACAAGTCATCGAAATAGCGCTCGGTGGCTTTGTCATCGGTACCGTAAATAGTGGCAACCCCGGCGGGCATGTAGGTCAGGCCAAAGAACACCAGTCCGCTGTAGGTAATCATCAGGAAGAACGGCAGCGCCATCACACCGATCACATTGTGGGCATCCAGCCAGGAGCGCTGTCCCTTGCCGGGCCGAAAGGTAAAAAAGTCCCTAAAGATTTTCTTGTGGGTAATGACCCCGGTAACTAATGACACCAGCATGATCATGGTGCAGATGCCCACCAGCTTGAAGGCCAGCTGACGGTCTATGTAATGCAGGGCGTAATGCATCACATAGAGGGCATCACCACCGCCGGTATCGCGAGGATCAATGGTGCTGACCGAGCCATCGTTACCGGGCGAAAGGATCTCGCTACCAAAGATGCCATGCTCATGCCCCTCCCTGGGCATGGTTTCCCAACTAATCGAAAACTCTTCCCAGCGCCGGAAGGCCTGTGAGCGATGAGGTAAGGTGATGCTCCAGAATTCAGCATCGGGGGCGACTTCCTGCAACCGGTCCATGGCGGCAGTGGTCAGCTTGCCGTTATCCTGTGACACGGGTTGATGCAGGGGCAATTCAGGCTGCATCCAGCGAGTAATCTCGGAATTAAAGTACCCTGCGGTTCCGGTCACAAACACAAAAAATAATACCCAGCCGACCACCAGACAGGACCAGGTATGCAGCCAGGCCATGCTCTGGCGGAATCCTTCTTTCATAATCTGCGTATAACGACCTCTTGTTGGTTCGGCATGGGAAGAAAAGCTCCGCCCACAGCCTGTTTGTTTGGTTGGGCGGAATTTCCACCATCTACCTTATGAATCAATCGAGAAGCGTAAAAGCGGAACTGAGGATGACAAAGCCCTTCCGTAGACTGCAGGCATTGACGACAAGCAGCGCGGCCACCACCAAAACGGTGTCACCATTGAGTCCGAACAGTTAACATCCACGAGCGGGGTTCCCCCCAATACTGCCTGCCGTAGCCTGAGTCAATCGCATTGGCATAATACTTTTCGTCTAAGAGGTTGTAGCCATTAAGGGCAATATGTACAGAGGGAGTCAGCTGGTATTTGCCGAAGACACCCACCAATGTGCGCGCCTCCTGTGTCATACCCCACTGTCCATAGCTCTTGCTGCTGGAATCAATACTGAGCCCCGCGCTCCAACGCTGCCCAATAGGCGCGTAACTCCCCGACAGCTTGGCAATATTCACTGTTTCGTTGTTGTCATCTTTCTCGTATTGGGTAACACCAGCCATTACCTGAATCGATTCGGTGATTTGCCCCGACAAACCCAGATCAATACCCTCAGTCGTCGTTTTTCCTTTGGCCTGATAACACCAGCCACCACAGATATTGTTGGCGTCGTAGGGCTGAAGCAGTGTGGCCTCGTTATCCTTCTGAATCCTGAACAAGACAGCGGACGCATTCAGCTTGCCTTCAAAAAACTCGCCTTTAACACCCAACTCATGACTGACACCAATTTCCGGCTCCAGGGTGTTGCCATCAGTTCCTCTGGCCGATTGGGGATTGAAAATTTCCGTGTAGGAGGCATAGGCGGACGCCCAGTCATTCAGCTCGTATGTCACCCCCGCATAGGGGGTGAACACCTTATCCTCCTCCCGAGCAGTGTCACCGAACTCGTAGCGATACCAACTTAAACGAGCCCCCATGACCACGCTGACTCGATCTGTGAAATTGAAATTCCCTGCGAGATAACCACCGTATTGCTCAGTAATCTGATCATTGTACGGAGAGTCCAGAACAAGTATTGGGCGAGGTATGCTGGTTTCCGGGTCAAAGGCATATAGATTGGTGGCGTAGTCAGTACCATCGCCACTTTTTCCATCCCAGACTCTTTTCGTCCAGTTGCCTCCCAACACGATCTCATGACTGCGCCCAAATAACGTCACCGAACCGGTTGAAAAAACCTCCAGATCGTCGCTGGTTTCTTTGTTGTATTGCCCCCAGCGGGAAAAAGTTGCATCGCCGGTCGTCGAGTCAAAACTGGAGAGCGCACCAAACAGCCAGTCCGCTTCGGATGTCAAAGCCGATCCCTGCACAGTCAATTGCCAGTTGGCAAAGATATCCTGCTGTAAGCGTACTTTGTAGGTGGTAGCGTATTTATTCCATTGGTTCCATGCCGGAGCCAAAAACGTCGACCGACTCCAACCCATATCGCGGCCATCATTATCCGTTGGCAGACCGCTTCGGTCAGTGACATTGTCGTAAATATCTTGGTTCTGGATGCTCAGTGACAGCAGAGTGCTCTCAGTTAAATCACTTTCAACTACAACATAGAATACTTTTTTGCTTTCTTTTTCATAATCCCGGAATGACTCTCCACTCTGATCCACCGCCACTACACGCCCGCGTAATCCACCACTCTCACTGAGTGAACCCGAGAGGTCAGCCATAATACGTTGCTTCTCCCACGAGCCGGCAGCAAGTGTAGCCGCCCCCCGGAATTCCTTTGTAGGACGCTTGAAAACCATATTGATAACGCCACCGGGCTGCCCCGCTCCGTTCATTAGCCCGGCAGCGCCCAACAACACTTCAGTCCGATCGATTAACGCGCTGTCCGGTCCGGCGACAACACCACCATCAATACCTGATGTCGAGGGCAAACCATCGTACTGAACCGACATGGCATAGCCCCTGGCAGTGAAGGTGCGCCGATCATCGTCTGCGTGTCCAACACTGACACCAGGCGCGAGACTCAGCACGTCCTCCATCTCCGTCATACCAAAATCTTGGATCATTTGATGAGTGACAGCATTGACGACCTGCGGCGTTTGTCTCGGCGTCAAGTTAAGCTTGGTAGCGGTGTTCGTACTTCCAATGGTGTATGAATCAGTGTCTTCTGTTACAGCGCCCAAGCCTAAGCCATCTGCCAATATCCTTACCGGCGGCAGCATCTGAACCCCTTCCTGGCTAGCCAATTCAATCGTCACCGAATTCTCCCCGGTATAGCGCATTACCAAGCCACTACCCGCCAGCAGTTGTTGCATGGCATCGCGGACGGTATAGCTGCCCAGCAGGGTCGGCGCGATGTAGTCGAAGGTGGATTGCTCGGTATAGAGCACCTGCAGACCGGTGACAGCGGACAGATCGGCAATCGCTTGGGGCAAAGGCTTGGCGGGGATGTCAAACTGATACGCCTGCTGCGGCTGCGCCCCTACCTCTGCTCTATTGACGCCTGCATCCTGTGCCAACACGGGCGGCGCAACGACCAAGGACAAAGCCAGCGCGATGGCCGTCGTCAGAACGCCACCTTTGTTGAATAGCCTGCTTACCTGAATACCTGTTTTCTTCACGCTGCCTGCGTCTCGCTTCATAATACACCCCGAACCTAAATGATAACGGTTTTAATTCGCATCTATGAGTGAGACGTAGCGATGAAGGACAATCCCCCAGTCCATATTGAAAATATTTTTAGGGAGGCCGCAGTCAGCGGATCAGCACAAGATAGTCCGTCAGGCGGACTTGCTGAATGGGCAGGGTGCTAGCCATCACCTCCAGAGCGGCGTCGGGGTCGTCGGTGGAGAAGATGCCGCTGACCTTGAGGCTGCTCAGCTCCTTACTGGTGAGAACAATGTGCCCACGACGATGACGGTTGAGCGTGTCCACCACCTCCGCCAAGGGTGTGTGGTAGAACACGAACTGACCCCGTAGCCAGGCGGTGACAGCGGTGCGATCGAAGGGCGCCGGGGCACTGATGCGGTTGCCCGCCAACACGGCCTGCTGACCGGGCTCAAGTACAATGGGGCTGTCTTCCAGCCTGCTGTTGTTCGGTACCCGCAGCTCCACCCTGCCCTCGTCCAGGCTGACGAAAGCGCCGCCGTCCACCAGTCGCACATTGAACTGAGTACCGGTGACCCTGACGGCACCGGCATCAGTGCTGACGATAAAGGGCCGTTTGTCCGTGGAAGCCACGTTGAACCAGGCCTCCCCTTTCAGCAGGCGCACCCGACGTTCCCGGGCGCTGTAGTCCATGGCCAGCGCGCTGTCGGTGTTGAGGGTAATGCGGCTGCCGTCACCCGTCTCTATGGGCGCTTCCTCGCCCACGGCGGTGATGTAGTCGCTTTGCCACTGAGTCATCCAGCCCTGCTGCCAACCGAGGGTGGTGAACACCGCCAGCGCCAGGCAGGCGGCTGTGGCAAACTGTCTGATGAGCCTCCGTCCAACGTCATTCCCGGTTTTCCGGCCGATGTCATTCCCGCGCAGGCGGGA
>DDNV01000092.1:13420-14084 GCA_002341315.1 Cellvibrionales bacterium UBA2511 | reverse complement strand
CTCCCGCCTGCGCGGGAGTGACGGAATAATCTTCTGCCTGCAAGGAAGTGACGGAATCGGTTTCGTAGCCATTACGCTCTTCCGCTACCTGTTGCTCAGCGATCAATTGCTCAACTGGCGTTTGCAGCGCACCCCAAAGGGCTTCCATCTCGGCAAAGGCCTGCCGGTGGCGGGTATCGGCCAACAGCCATTGGTTGAACTCCGCCCGCACCCTGCGTGCCTCGGCGGTGCCCGGTGCGGCCTCCCGCAGCCTAGCCTGCCAGATGGCGGCGTCTTCCAGCACGGCTTCGGGCAGGTCACCTGCGGGGCTGTTCTTTGGATTGGGCGTGTTGTCGCTCATAGATATTCCGCCGTTCGAGTGTGTAATGAAGGCGGGCGGGCTCCGAAAAATTCCGGCCGTTTTGGATTAAGACGTGCGGGGTAACCGGTTTCCCCCAGTCCACCGCGAAAAGATTCTATAGGAAATCCAGCACCGGTCAGGAAACTGGCCGACGATCCCGAACACCGCTGCATCAGATTCCACGCCCCGCTTGCCTCAGGCGCGCCCGGCAATGCACCATGGCCCGGGCAATATGCTTCTCGACAGTCTTGTCCGAGATGGACAGGCGATCGGCGATCTCCCGCATGGTAAGGCCGTGGCCGCGGTAGAGCAGGAATACCTCCC
>DDNV01000092.1:12867-13272 GCA_002341315.1 Cellvibrionales bacterium UBA2511 | reverse complement strand
GCAGGAATACCTCCCGGCACTTGTCCGGCAGCTCCCGCACGGCATCGCTGAGCGCATCCATCTCCTTCTGGGAAATCACGGCCTCCAGCGGACCGGGGGCGTGGCCCAGCATGCCATCCAACTGTGAAGCACTGCCCTCCTCCCCCGGCTCACCCTCGACGGGCTGCGCCACTCGCTCCCACGCCTGCCGGCGGCGCACATGGTCCACCGCCAGATTGCCAGCCATACGGTAGAGGTAGGCGCGGGGATTGTCCGGCAGCGCAACACTGGTGGTGTTGGCGCGAATCCAGGTCTCCTGCACCACGTCCTCCGCCATCGAAGGCGAGCCGGTCCGGCGGCGGATGAATTGCCGGAGTTCCTCGTAGTAGGCCTCCACGGCCTGGGGCAGTGATGTGAATCGGGGTG
>DDNV01000092.1:8330-12754 GCA_002341315.1 Cellvibrionales bacterium UBA2511 | reverse complement strand
ACAGCGTTGAATGGCGAACCCTGCGTACTGAGAAGTCATGGGCCGCAAATGAGAATTACTCGCATCTTACAGCAGTTGGATGAATTTGGGCAAGCTGGGGCATGGGTTGGGAATTGAGGATGGAAATATGCAAGCCCAGATTGCACATTGTCGCGCGACACACTACAATTAACCTTATGCAGACAAGGATGAACGGATGATCAAGAGCATCAGGCACAAAGGACTGAAGCTGTTTTACGAGAAAGGGACCACGAAGGGCATCCGTGCTGATCATGCTGACCGCCTCCGCAACCGCCTGACTGTGCTGGACGCCGCCACCTGTCTCGATGATATTGCCGCCGGTAACTGGGAGCTGCACCCGCTGACCGGAAAGTTGAAAGGCCAGCATGCCATCAAGGTGTCGGGCAACTGGCGATTGTTCTTCGAGTTTCGGGACGGCAATGTCTACCTGCTGGACTATGACGATTACCACTGACAGGAGAAAACACCATGTCCATGTACAACCCCTCGCACCCGGGCCGCATCATCCGGCAACGGCTGATCGAGGATGAGGACGGCCACAAAATCGACAGCGTAGCCGTGGTTGCAGAACGGCTAGAGTGCCACCGCAATACCCTGAACCGGGTCATCAACGGCAGCGCCTCCGTGACCCCGGAAATGGCACTGGCGCTGGAACAGACTGGCGTCGGAAGTGCCGAGTTCTGGCTGTCCATGCAGGCCAATTACGACCTGTTCCAGTTGCGAAGCAGCCGGGGGGCGGCTTGAGGGTGTTGTAGCTTGGGTTGAGCGTAGCGACAAGTTTGTGTGGAGCAAATTTGGACAGCTCAGCTGGCCGTCAGGCCGAGGCGCGGATGCGCCGAGTCATACCCAACATGCAGCAGTCGGGTTACTGTTTGTTGGGTTTGACAAACCCCTTCGGGGCGCCCGAAGGGGTGTCCAGCCTAAAGATATGTCGTTCCTCAAGCCCGCCTACGGACTAGAAGTTTAGAATGACCAGTCAACCTTTGCCAGAATTGTTCTGGAAGCACCAGGCTCTATCCATGTAAGCCTGCCTCCGGTTGATTCAATGTAGTATTTATCGAACAGGTTTTTGACGTTTAGCGAAATACTCACATCGGGAGAAAACTTGTAACGAGCCAGTAAATCTACGGTTGCATACCCTGGTGCTGAAAATGAGTTGTCAAGAGATCCTTCCCGTTCACCTGATGCGAATATTCCGGCACCAATTTCCCAGTCTGAAAGCGGCTCGTTCAGGAATGAATAGGTAGTCCAAAGACTTCCGCTCAGTCTGGGAGCATTTGGGAGGCGGTTTCCTTCGTCATAAGTATTATCATCGACAATCTCGGAATCCATCCATGAAAATGAACTCAATAGGTTCCATCCGGGAGTTAGCTCTCCGCTGACATCAATCTCTAAGCCACGACTACGTTGCTCACCGGTTTGTATCGAAAAATTTGCATTTTCAGGGTCACTAGTCGATACATTTTTTCGAACGAGATCGAAAATTGCAAATGTCGTTGATAAGCGCCCGTCCATCCATTCTCGTTTTACGCCCAGCTCCAATTGTTCTCCTTCTTCAGGCTTAAATTCTTCACCGCTTGCACTGGCGCCTGAAAGCGGGGGAGCAAAGGACTCTGTATAACTGAGGTAGAAACTCATGCTTTCTGTTGGTTGGAATATTAAACCAGCACGAGGCGAGAATTCATGATCTTTTTTGTTGTCGGTAAGGAGATTTCCATTAGCCTGATAATTAGTTTCGACAATATCATAGCGCCCGCCAAGCATGACTTTCCAGTTACGATTAAGCGAGATCAAATCATTGATATAGATCCCATAGAAATCTATATCCCTGGCTTGTCCTCCAGCGAAGCTGGTAGGTCCTGGCTTTGACCCATATACCGGCGCGAAGATATCAATCGCATCGATTGTGGCTAGACTAAATGCCATATCGAGCTTCGTCTGGTTTGCATCAACACCTATTAATAGATCGTGATCCATTGCCCCAATAGATAAATGCCCAATGAGGTTTGCCTGGGCACCAAAATTCTCAGTTTCCCAAAGTACCTCCTGATAGTTTCGATTTAATGTTCGGCCATCTGCTTGCAGAGAAACAGGATTAACTGCTTTTATAGGCTGGTCGCTGTTTGTTATTTGTGTCAATGCGCGTAGAGTCCAATCGCTATTAATACTGTGTTCTATTGAGAGTGTCGTGCGATGATCTTCGGATTGGATGGTGCTATAAGATTCTCCCAGATATCGTTCGCGTGGCAAGAGGGTTAGGTTGTTACCGTTTTCAGCAACTAGTCCTCGGTCATACATTCGTTCTTGATCTATATATTCGAATTGAAGGTCGACAGTTGTCTTCTCAGAGGGCAACCATCGTAACGATGGTGCAATGAGCAACCGTTGTGTATTGACGAAATAATCTCGAAAGTCCCCTCCGTCCCGGTAGCTCGCATTCAGCCGTCCTAGCAGTTTACCTGATGCACTTAAAGGCTGGTTTAAATCTACTTCTACAAGTTTGTAATCATCAGTCCCATAAGTTCCGCTAAGCCTTCCAAAGGCTTCTTGTAATGGTTTCTTGGTAACAAGGTTAATCAATCCTCCCGGTTCGACTTGCCCGTATAGGATGCTGGCTGGACCTTTGAGAACCTCAACCCTTGAAAGGTTTGATAGTTCGACAAAACTGGAGTCCCCAAAGGATGCAGGCGAGAGGAATCCATCTCTGGCAAGCCTAAGGCTACTGAATCCACGAATTGTGAAGCTTTCTGACCGATTACCAGCGGTTGAGTCGATGCGTACTCCACTAACATTCCTAACCACATCTTTTAAACTTGATGCATTTTGGTCTTTGATAACCTTCTCTGACACTACTTGGATGGAAGCTGGGGTGTCAATTATTGCGATATCCATTTTAGTGGCCGTTGCGCTACGTGTTGCGGTGTAGTTTGCTACGGGCCCGTAGGCTGATTCTTCAAAAGCATTCGCACCTACTTTCACCGCCGGCAACATATTAGCCGCATGAACCGCGGCCACCATATACCCCCCACTACCAGTACGACTTGCTTTCAATTCAGTTCCAGTTAATAGCACCCGCAAAGCCTCATCCACTGAATAGCTACCGTGAACACCGTTGCTGTTCAGACCATCCATTTGTGCAGGATCAAAGGAGAGGGTAATCCCCGCTGTGCTGGCAAAGCGATTAAGCACAGTTGCCATTGGGCCGGGGGCAATATCGAAACGGGTTTGGTCGGGCTCGGCTGGGGCTGTGAGAGGATTATTATCAGCCGCCATCACTGGAACTGGCACCAAGGCGCCGCTAAGGCAGGCAACCGCAATAGCGAGTGCGCACAGGAAAGGACGGAGACGTTGTATTTGGGTAGCGTTGGTTACGGGTACTACGGATGGCATGGCGTGTCCTCGGCGTTGGATTCAATCGGCATTTATCTACTAGTCGAGAGAGGTGCCGAAAAAGGGACACGAGGAACAACATTTATTTCATCAGGTCGTAGGTTTATGTTTCCTGGGTGGAATCCGCACCAATAGACACCCAGTAATCGGTGAGCCGGTTGATCTTCAGGTTAAACACCTGCTCCAGTACGTCCAGTGCCTGATCGGTGTTTTCCGTCTGGAACACGCCGGAGATTCTAAGATCAGCAATATCAGCATCGCAGCGCAGCAAACCGGGGCGGTAGCGGGCAAGTTCCTGGACAAAAGTGTCCAGCCGCCAGTTATCCACAATCAGTTCGCCGCGTCGCCACGCCAGGCTGTCGGGATGAGCGTTTTGGATCGATTCAATAGCGTGGGGCGTAAACAAGCATTGTTGGCCTTCTTCCACCCGCTGAGGGGAGCCCCCCGAACGCGGCGATACCATCACCGCATGGTGGGTTACGGTCACGTGGGTGACGTCGGCCAAGCAGCGCACGGCGAACTCGGTACCCAGTGCCTGGATACCACCCTGAGCAGTGACCACCGTAAAGGGCCGCAGAGTGTCTTTGCCGGTGCGCACAAAGACCTCACCCCCGTAGAGGCGAATCAGGCGTTGGTGACTATCAAACAGCACATCTAATACGGTTTCGGTATTCAGGGTGAGTTCACTGCCATCGGCCAGGGTCAGCGCCCGGCGCTCGCCGGTGGCACTGCGGTAGTCGGCAAGCAAGGGCTGCCAGGGTTTGTTGCGGGCTACCGTCCAACCCAGGGGGAACAGCAAGCCCGCGCCGACCAGAGTTTTGAGTACGGCGCGGCGGCTCAGCCGCTGTCGACCCAAAATCGGCTTGGCCAGATCCGCCGGCACGCGAGAAAAGTGGCGGTTGAGTTCACAGGCTGCTTGCCAGACCCGTTCGTGCTCCTGGCTAGCTTGGCACCAGTGTCGCAGGGCTTGTTGTTCCGACGGGCTCAGTTCTCCGGCATCCAATAGCACTAGC
>DDNV01000092.1:7829-8116 GCA_002341315.1 Cellvibrionales bacterium UBA2511 | reverse complement strand
CACTAGCCAATCTGCCGCTTCTTGCAACAGCATTTGCCGGTTTGGGCTTACAGTATCAGGTCGAGACATTGGACAAACGCCTGTTGCATATACCGTTTAACGCTGCGCAGGGAAACGCCCAGTTGGTCGGCAATCTGTTGGTAAGTGAGGCCGTCCAGTCGGGACAGCAAGAACGCCTGGCGCATACGGGCGGGCATGGCATCCAGCATTTTGTCCAGTTGTTGCAGGGTTTCCAGAATAATTTCCCGCTCTTCAGCAGAGATGCTCGCAGGCTCGGGTAGCAGCAT
>DDNV01000092.1:6971-7636 GCA_002341315.1 Cellvibrionales bacterium UBA2511 | reverse complement strand
AGCGCATCGGCATAAGCTTTCTCCACCGCGCGACGGCGAAAGTGATCGACCATTAGGCTACCTGCCACGATGCGCAAATAGCGACGAGGGTAACCAATGGCAAAGCCGGAATCTTCCCGCTGCTTCTGCATCACCTTGACGAAGGTATCCTGGGCAAGGTCAGCAGCAGTTTCGGAGCAGCCGGTACTTTTGCGCAGCCAACAGCGCAGCCAACCGTGGTGGTCGTTGTAGAGACCATGAAAATCAACTTGTTGAGCCAATTCCGCGCTCGACACGGCAAACTCTCCTGACGGACCGGGTAGACACAGTCAATGTGCGAATGAGAACCGTTATCATCTTATAGGCCATGGGGAGCGTCTGCAAGAACTGTTATCGGCAGACGACTCATACTCTGCTCGGAATTAATCCATCCCCCAGCTGGGGTGAAGGCCATGAGTTAATAATGGCCTCATGGCAAAATCTAGGAGTCGGCATACAGTGAAGACATTTAGCGTTGAGGATAAAAAGGCTTATTCCGCCAAGACCCGCACCTTGCCAACCTGAGGCTGGAAGGATTCAGCATGGGAGGTTACTGGAGAAAGGAGGGACCGGAGTTGAGGAAACTCTCCCCGGAACTCATCCAGCACGCGAAAGTTGTATCTGACCCCACTTATTAACCCCACTTA
>DDNV01000092.1:3612-6879 GCA_002341315.1 Cellvibrionales bacterium UBA2511 | reverse complement strand
CCACTTATTAACCCCACTTATTACACTTATTCGCCACTTATTCCGGTCGTTTGTCATTACCGGTTCATGACAAGGCTGTTCGATAAATGTATTGGGGGATGAAATCCTCGAATAGGTGCTGGATTCAAGCCGCCTTTACTGAATTCACATCCATGTCGTAGGCTGGGTAAAGCGTAGCGATACCCAGCAATTCAGGATATGCCATCGCCCCCATGTTGGGTTTCGTTCCTCAACCCAACCTACGCGCTTATTCATGACCCCACTTATTCCTTATTTGACCCCACTTATTATGAACAAGAATCATATTGGGGCGCTCTCCCTACGGTTTGATATTGATCCGGGGTTGTTCTTTTGTTAAAAATCTATCGTAGCCGATAACGAGACCATTCTAGGTTCAGCCAAACGCAAAATACCATTACCAACTGCTGACTCCCAATAATCACGGTCAAGCACATTTTCAACACTGGCGCGTATAACCACAGGCTGGCTTTGCATTTGATAGCTGGCACCGAGATCCCAACGACTCCAGCCAGATATATTCCGGGTATTGTTGGTATTAGTAGATTGTGAACTGCTTCCCACCACACGGGCATTTAATGTCATACCAGGAACAAATGGTGTATCCCACTCCAGACTCATATTCGCCAGCCATCTAGGTGTACCTATGGCGTTATTGCCATCGTTAAGCCCATCCTGGGTCTTGGTTAATTTCGGTTGCAGGTACATCACCCCGCCTAACAATCGCAGGGCAGGATTCAATTCGCCAAACACATTTAGCTCCACACCGCGGTTGCGTTGCTCGCCATCCAGTTTGGAAATAAATGTGCTTGAAGTAGAACCAACCTTGGAAATCACACTAGGCTGACGGATTTCAAAGACACTGACCGAACCACCGATGGTCCCCATATCAACTTTAATGCCAGCTTCTACCTGCTTGGTTTTGGAGGGTTCGAAAGATTCGCCAGCATTCTCTGCTGTTGCTGGTGCGGTGTACCCAAGGTCTAAACCTTCAATATAATTGCCGTAAAAAGCGATATTCTGCCAGGGTTTAAACGTCACTCCGACAGCTGGCGTGATGACGCTTTCATCGTAATGTGATGTTCTCTCCCCAGTACTACCATTAAAATTTTCCACCTTAACCAGCTGATGCCGCACCCCCAAAGTCACCAGTAATAGATCATCAAATAAACCCAATGTATCGGCCAATGCAATCGACGAAAGGCTACGCTCAAGGGTCTTCGGGATATTGGTAGAGCGGGTAAAGTGTGTTGGTTTTTCTATGTTGTCGATATTATCCAGATTAGATATTTGACTACTGTCACTTTCATAAAGAAAACCAATTTTTTCATTCAATGTGGAGACATTCAGATTTAGTTGGTGGCTTATTCCTGCTGTATCAAACTGACCACGCAAACCTGCCATTGCAGTTTTGGTATCGGTAAACTCCGGGTAATACGAAGGAAATGATGCCAGAGTACCAGTATTATCAATCAGCCGATGATCGGTTCTCAGGTTAATCCGGGTGTGATCGCGACCACCTATACCACCATATAACGTCCAGTCATTATTGATATCAAATTCTGCCTGTAACACGGCATATTTGTCTTCGTGTTCTATACGTTCCCATTTCTGGGCAGTACAGTTGCTGGCGTCCGGTGCAGAAGGTATTGCCACGTTGGGATCAGGCAACCGCAAACCGGATCCGAAACCACTGCTTCGACGGGTTCGATCATTCTGATATCCCATATCAGCTGACAGACGCAGTCGTTTGCCACGGAAATCCAGCCCCAAATTAGCGACACCCAATCGGGAGGTTTGATCATCCACGGCAGTATCACCTTCACGGTACACACCGTTAAAACGTACACCAAACTGATTGTCCTCGCCAAAACGACGTCCGAAATCAATGTGTGTACCCAATTGGGAATCAGAGTTATAGGTAGTTGTTAATCGAGTAATGGGAGTATCAGTGGCTCTCTTGGGCACAATGTTAATAGTTCCGCCGACTCTGCCTCCAGGCGAAGTACCATTCAGTAAAGCATTAGGTCCTTTAATCACCTCCACTCGCTCCACCGTTTCCATGGAAATGGTATTAGCTGGTAACACACCGTAGAGCCCCTGAAATGACACATCACTGTTCGCCATCTGAAATCCACGAATATTAAATGTATCACCAGCCGTATTGGTACCTCGCCCACGATTGCCAACCTGAACCGATGGATCGTTATCCAAAACATTCGCAAGAGATCTGGCTTGTTGATTTTCAATCAGCTCGGATGTGTAACTGGTAATATTAAAGGGCGTATCAAATACGTCTTGATTGCCAAGAAGCCCTACATTTCCTCCTCGTGCCACCTGCCCTCCAGCGTAAGATTCAGGCAACCCATCACTCCGAACCACATCCGCACTCACCTTTACCGGCGGCAATGTGGTAGCCCCACCCGCTTCCCGCAATACATACTGCCCCTGAGCATTGGGCTGCGCCTGCAACTCGGTGCCCGCCAACAACTGATTCAATGCAGCCTGCACACTGAACCTGCCCTGCACACCAGGACTGCTCTTGCCCTCGGCCAGCTCGGTAGCGCCGACAAGGAAGATGCCGGCCTCGGTGGAGAATCGGGTCAGTGCCGTGGAAAGCGGGCCGGCGGGGATGTCGAAATGACGCGCATTATCTTCTTGGACCTGATCCTGCGGCGAAGACGCGCTGTCCGTTTGAGCCTGTGCAACAGGCACCCAACCTACGGTGGCCAGCAGGCTGGCGGCGAAAGCCAGATGCACCACCATCGCCAGCGGACGCACCGTCATAGCCGTAGCGCAAGGCTGTGGCTCTTGTTTCGATTGAGGGTGCGGCGCACGGATTGACGATAGTCGTGGCGTCTGCACGCCGAAGGTGGTTTTACTGCTGGGCATAGTGCGCTTTCCTCAAGATCGGTTGACGGTTTTGAGCAGCGTCATCGCCCGGCCGGTGGATGGGTGTGGCCGTCGATGTTGTTTGCTCTTCTACCCTCTCAATCAATCGAGCCGGTAAAAAGCGGAACCCCTTATGCAATCAATGGGGTAAAAAAAATCTTAGCGAGCGAAAGTCATGAGCGCATTGGACGGGAAATACCACCGTTAGTGGGCAGCTTCGATGCTCACCCACCAAGGCAGGGTGTGGCTGATGCGTACAGGGAGCGCGGCGGCAAGCATATCCAGGGTGTCATCGGTGTCATTGAGGGGGAAATTACCAAACACGCGGAACTCCGCCACTTCCGGCGCCAGCCCCAG
>DDNV01000092.1:0-3502 GCA_002341315.1 Cellvibrionales bacterium UBA2511 | reverse complement strand
TCCAGCCCCAGATGCCCGTTGCGGTAACGGCGCAGTTCCGCCACCACTTCGCGCAAGGGGATGTCCTGCGCCACCAGCACGCCACGGCTCCAGGCCTCTCGGGCGGTATCCGCCGCTTGGACTTCGCCCAGGGCATCCGGGCTGAATCGGGTCTGCTGCCCCGCCTGCAGGACGGTACGCTTACCCCCAAGGTTGTGGGCTTCCACCGCGCCCTCGTACACCGCCAGGAAAGTCTGCTCGCCATCGAGACGCACGGTAAAGCGCGTGCCCAGTGCCCGCAGGCGCCCCTGGGGCGTATCCACATAAAATAGGCGCGGCCCTCCCCCATAAGTATCGCTGGCGGTGTCGATCAGGATTTCGCCGGCCACTAACTGCAGGCGTCGCTCGCGGCTGCCGTAGTCCTGGTTGATGGCGGTGGCGGTGTTGAGCCAGACGCGGGTGCCGTCGGATAGCACCACCTCGCGGGTTTCACCGGTGGCGGTGTGATGGTCGGCGCGCCAGGCCTGGGCCATGAGTGGTAGCGGCGTGTGACGCCAGCTGGCCCATCCCAGCAGCCCGATCCCCGCTAGCCCGACAAAACCCGCCAGTACCCGGCGGCGCTTTATGAGCAGGGTGTTGGCCTGCCACAGGCCGTCAGCGGTTCGGCGGGGATCGGGGGTGGCGTGGATGGGGGCAAAGCGGCTGCTGACGGATTCGACGTAACGCCAAGCCAGGCGATGCTCAGGATCGCCGTTCAGCCAGGCGCGCCAGCGCGCTTGATCGCCCTCGCTCACCTCCTCCGATTTCAGCAGCGCGTACCACTCGGCAGCCTGCTCCATGGCACGGTGGGTGGGTTCGGCGGGGACAGCGGTGGACGGGGGCACGGCACTGTTCATGCGTCAGACCAGGTCGGGGTCGAGCAGGTCTGACGCGGTCTGGCTGGCCTGCAACTGCATGCACTTGAGCATGGCCTGGGCGATGTACTTGCGCACCATCCGGGTAGATACACCCAGCTCCTGGGCGACCTCTTTCTGGCTCATCTGGCAGGCTTCGGTGAGCAGAAAGGCCCGGGCCGCTTTGGCTGGCAGGTCGAGCAACATGGCGCCGACCTCGTTCAGTGCCTCCAGCACCATGGCCTGCCGCTCCGCCGAAGGAGAGAACTGCTCGGGCCGCGCGGCCAGGGTGTCCAGCCAGGCCTGCTCGATCTCGCGACGGTGCCAGAGATTGATGCACATGCCACGGGCCATGGTGCGCAGATAGGCGCGGGCCTCGCCGACGCTGCCGAAGCCACGGGGGGCGGGTTTGAGGATGAGGCGCAGGAAGACATCATGGGCCAGGTCCGCCGCATCGGGAGTACTGCCCAACCGCCGTGACAGCCACGACTTTAACCAACCGTGGTGGACGTCGTACAGATCTTCTATCGCGGGTGACGTGTACCCCGGAGCGTTCATGGCGGCCTCAATATTGCAAACAATAATGATACTGATTCGCAATTGTATGATGTCAGGCCACACTTGGACAAGTTGTAACCAAGCTCAATGTAAAA
Source organism: Cellvibrionales bacterium UBA2511 (assembly GCA_002341315.1). Lineage (GTDB taxonomy): Bacteria > Pseudomonadota > Gammaproteobacteria > Pseudomonadales > Porticoccaceae > Porticoccus. Next base: position 1,977 of record DDNV01000092.1, on the reverse strand, counting down.
ACATTCAACCGATACTGGGCCCGCGCTGGAAACCAACTTCCCAACTAACGCCATTACCCCACACCACAACTGACAGGGACTGCGCCAGCCTCTCCTCCGTCAGGATGTCGGCACACTGCCGTATGACATCCTTGGTCTTGGCGTACAAGGCCTGTTCATTCCATGGTTTTCACGAAATGCTCTGCCAGCGCCCTTACTGCTGGCAACATATCTTTGTGCGAGGGGAAGGCCATATACAACGTATGCAGTTGAGACTGTTTCGGGCCGCCTATGTCGAGGGTTACTAATTTCCCCTCCGCAAGGTCATTCTTGCAAATTGGGAGTGGCAGATAGGCGATGCCACCTCCAGACAGGCACACTTGACGCAATAGTTCCAGACTGTTGGTTTTTATGCGAGCCTTGGCCCCGCCCAACGTCAAGAGCTTCATCGATGACTTCCCGGATGGGTCATCTTCGGTAAAATAGCCGTTCAGCCAATGACCCGAGAGTGTTTCTGCCCGCAATGGCACTGACGACGCTTTCAGGTAATCGGGACTCGCCACAAGGACTGCAGAAAAGTCCCCCAGACAACGTATAACAATAGATTCTCTATCAGGTATTCCGACGCGGAGTGCGATATCGATATTTTCTTCCACCAACCCGGTAATCCGGTTGGTGACTTGCACCTCAATGGTTACTTCGGGATGCTTACCGATGAAATCCAGCAGCGACAGGGCGAGCTGGTGTTGCGGATATTCCACCGGGACACTGATCCGAAGCGTCCCTTTGAATCCTCCGGCCTTTCTCCCGACCTTTTCTTCGGAAGCCACAAGGACATCAATGGAAACAGCCGTGCTTTCGTAAAGCTGTTTGCCATCCACTGTCAAAGTAACTACCCGCGTGGTTCGCTTGAACAAACGCGTATCCAGGTGATCTTCCAGCGCATTGATGCGGGCACTGATAGTCGAGCGAGGGAGGCCCAAGACTCGAGCAGCAGCTGAGAAGCTCCCCGCCCTAACAACCTCGACAAACGTTCTAATCTGGTTCAAGTCCACAGAATCGGGCCCACACTATTGTCTATTTAAATGGACAGATTTGTCGTTACTAAACGATATTATATTCAGAAATAACCAAATACAATACGTTCGCTTATCCCGAAAACATCCATTGCATGGAAGTAAATCATATGAAAACCAAACGAGTTATCGAGCCGGAGCAGACTGAGTTTTCAGGGTTGTCCTGCGACTTCTTGGTGGCCCCAGACGATGCCGAAGGATTCTTCAATGTCATTGAAATACGCGTAGCACCAAAGATGGGAGCGCCTTTGCATATCTCCTTTGACGAATACAAATTCTTCAAGATCCTCAATGGAAACATCGAATTCTATGCAGAGAATGAGGTGTGGAAACTTCAAGATGGCGATAGCGCCCTGATCAACAAAGGAGACAAACACGGCTTCAAAAACATCGGAGAAACTATTGCCAGCATTTTACTTGTCTCCAGCCCGTCCCGACATGTCGATTTCTTCAGGGAAATGGGTGCCCTACCCACCCCTCACGATCCCAGGCAAGTAATGAACGTATGTGAACGCAACCGCCAGCAACTAATAATGCCAGAGTAAGTCCTCCTCGCCGTCACGAAGCAGGCCGCCCCCTTTTCACTGAAGATTGGTAACGAATATCCCCGACAGTTCTGCATGGACAAGGGGATCGCCAGACTGGTTGACCGTTGTATCAGTCCCAACCGTCAACGGATCGAAACCTCGGAATCCCGAAGTCAACACGGCAACCGGATTATTGCATCTCGCACCACAACCACATCATGGCGTAGAATTACCAACCTCTCAGTAACACGACAGCAAGGGCTCCAAGGCTTGACCTCAGACCTCTCCCAGCACACCCCCATAGTGGGTGCAGATTGAATGCCAAATGGCTCAAAATAGGATATTTTCCCTTATTTATCAGAATCTTATTGCAACTACGCCGTACTACGCTGAAA
>DDNV01000043.1:8609-11738 GCA_002341315.1 Cellvibrionales bacterium UBA2511 | reverse complement strand
TCGATCTTGATATCCATTTGCAGGGCAGTAACACCCTGAGCGGTACCGGCCACTTTAAAGTCCATATCGCCCAAGTGATCTTCATCGCCCAGGATATCGGTCAACACGGCAAAACCATCGTCCTCTTTAACAAGTCCCATCGCGATACCAGCCACGGGCGCTTTCAATGGCACACCGGCATCCATCAAGGCGAGGCTTGAACCACAAACCGAAGCCATGGAGCTTGAACCATTGGACTCTGTGATTTCAGAGACGACCCGCATGGTGTAGGGAAAGTCTTCAGCGGACGGCAATACCGCAGCAATACCGCGGCGAGCCAACCGACCATGACCAATTTCACGGCGACCGGTAAAGCCAATACGACCGCACTCACCCACGGAATAAGGTGGGAAGTTGTAATGCAACATGAAGGGATCTTCACGGCGGCCTTCCAGTGCATCGATATACTGAACATCGCGCATGGAACCCAGCGTGGCTACTACCAATGCCTGGGTTTCACCACGGGTAAACAGCGCCGTACCATGGGCTTTGGCCAACACACCGACTTCAACATCAATAGCGCGGACCGTCTTGCTATCGCGGCCATCAATTCGGGGTTCCCCGCGAATGATACGACCACGGACAATTTTCTTTTCGAGCTTCTTAAAGGCATCACGGATATCGTCTTCCGTAATACCGGCCTCTGCATCCAATAGCGATTCAGCCGCCCGATTGCGCAGACCGTCAATTTCGACAACACGCTGCTGTTTGTCCGTGATACGGTAGGCGGCATCCAGACTTTCACCAACCATAGCCTTGAGGCTGTCGGTCAGGGTTTCGTTGACAGGTGTCTCTTGCCAGTCCCAGCGCGGCTTACCGGTTTCCTTGGCCAGCTCCTCAATCACCTGAATGGCCGCCTGCATCTCCTGGTGGCCGAACAGTACCGCACCGAGCATGATATCTTCCGGTAACTCCTTCGCCTCTGACTCAACCATCAGGACAGCATCACGCGTCCCCGCAACAACCATATCCAGCTCCGACTCCGCCAGTTCCGAGTAGGTTGGGTTTAGCAGATAGCCTTTTTCGCGGTGATATCCCACACGGGCACCACCAATTGGGCCATTAAAAGGGACACCGGAAATCGCCAGCGCGGCAGAAGTCCCAATCAGTGCAGCGATATCGGGATCCACATTTTTTTCAGAGGACATTACCGTACAGACCACTTGCACTTCATTTTTGAAGCCATTGGGGAACAGCGGGCGAATGGGCCGGTCAATCAGGCGGGAAGTCAGTGTTTCTTTTTCACTGGGGCGGCCTTCACGCTTGAAAAATCCACCGGGGATCTTGCCAGCGGCGTAAGCCTTTTCCTGGTAGTGGACACCGAGGGGGAAAAAATCCATACCTTCTTTTACGTTTTTTGCCGCGACGACCGTACACAGTACTGCCGTTTTATCCATGGTACACATCACGGCACCCGTCGCCTGACGAGCAATACGGCCGGTCTCCAGCGTGACGGTATGATTGCCATATTTAAATGATTTTATTACAGGATTCACAATTATATTACCTCTCCATAAGCGTGAACGGCTCCCAGGGGAGCCGTCAGCAATTCTATTAGCGACGCAGGCCAAGCTGTCCAATCAGCGTCATATAGCGCTTCGCGTCTTTAGCTTTCAGGTAGTCCAGCAATTTGCGTCGCTGGTTTACCATACGGATCAAACCACGTCTTGAATGGTGATCCTTGTTGTGGTCACTGAAATGACCTTGCAGTTTGTTGATGTTGGCGGTGAGCAGGGCTACCTGCACTTCCGGCGAACCGGTATCACCCACGGACTGCGCGTACTCTTTAACAATAGCTTCTTTTTCAGTTACATTTAACATGGTTATTTCTCCAATATGCGGTTTAGATTCGGGGCGCCCGCGCATATTTACAGGAACCCTAACAGTGAATTCGATCGGCGCCACCTGGCGGGTCCGATCCGGGATTCTGTCACACAAAACAGGACTCCCTATCTCACAACAAGACGTTTCGGGGCTACCCGTCCATCTTCTGTGACTTCGCCAACCCCAAGCAACTGCGGCAAGGGCTGGCTCATTTCAAAGACACGCACTATATCGCCTTCTTCACTTTGACGATAGACCTGCGGCACCATCACCGCCTGCCCCCGGCAAAAATAGAAGGCCAGATCTTCCTCTAACTGCAGTGCAGTCAGATGTGTCATCCCGGCATCCATCGGTAACAAAAGTTGGTCGAGCTGATCCAGGCCACTTTTTTCCCTGAGTGATTGCAACCCACCCAACGTCACCGACTGATCTTCTTTAAAAGGCCCGGCGGCGGTACGTCGCAAAACCGATAGATAAGCGCCACAACCAAGCCGCTGACCAATGTCTTCCGCCAGCGTGCGAATGTAGGTTCCCTTGCTGCAGCGAACCACCAGATCGGCCTCCGGGAACTCACCGCTGCGAAACTCAACCAATGCCAGCGAGTGAATTGTGACCGGCCGGGCTTTTCGTTCAATTTCCAGCCCTTCACGAGCGAGCTTGTAGAGCGGTTGACCCTGGTGCTTCAACGCCGAAAACATCGGGGGCACCTGAGCGATATCACCCCTGAACCCGTCCAGAACATCAAGCACCTGAGCTTCAGTTAGCTCAGGTGCACCGCTGTCACAGGTAACCTCTCCATCAGCATCGCCGCTGACAGTTGCCATACCAAAGCGAAAAGTGGCGCGGTAGCATTTATCCGCATCCAACAAAAACTGGGTAAACTTGGTTGCCTCGCCAAGGCATACCGGCAATACGCCCGTCGCAAGTGGGTCCAGACTGCCAGTGTGACCCGCCTTGGCGGCCTCAAAAAGGTGTTTTACCTTCTGCAAAGCGCCGTTTGAGGATATCCCCAGCGGTTTATCGAGCAGCAGTATACCGTTGACCGACCGGCCCTTGCGACGACGCGCCAAGCTCAGTCCTCCCCGGAGGAATCTGTATCCGTATGCCGCGCCTTGTCCCGGTTGACCGCGTAATCAATGAGCGAAGACAGCTCCTGGGCACGCCGGCCAGTGAGATCGAAAATAAAGCGCAATTTTGGCACAATTCGCAGCAACATGCGTTTGGCCAGCAACGTCCGCAAAAATCCGGCCGCACCATTCAGAACCT
>DDNV01000043.1:6058-8395 GCA_002341315.1 Cellvibrionales bacterium UBA2511 | reverse complement strand
CCGGCCGCACCATTCAGAACCTCGGCGGCTTCACGACTCTCATCAGCAGACTCGGCCCCGACCAGGTTAACGAACACCTTGGCACTGGAGAGATCCCGGGAAACCTCCACGGCAGTAATATTGACCAGCCCCAAACGCGGGTCCCTGACCTCGTCGCGGATCAGTTGTGCCAGCTCACGCTGCAGCGCATCTGCGACTCGATCATTGCGGGTAAATTCTCTAGGCATATCGGTTTGGCGTCAGCACAATCAGAGCTGGCGCGCAACTTCCCTGATCTCGTAGACCTCAATCTGATCGCCGGGTTTGATATCGTTATAGTCTTTCACCCCGATACCACACTCCACACCATTGCGCACTTCGTTGACGTCATCCTTGTAACGTCGCAGCGATTCCAGCTCACCCTCATAAATGACGATATTGTCGCGCAACACCCGAATACGCTTATTGCGATGGACTGTACCTTCAATCACCATACAACCCGCTACCGCGCCAAACTTGGGAGAACGGAAAACATCGCGCACTTCAGCAATACCGGTGATGACTTCACTGCGCTCCGGTGTCAACAACCCACTCAAGGCCTGTTTTACATCATCCAACAGGTTGTAAATGATACTGTAGTAACGCAGATCGACCTGCTCCTGCTCCACCAGTTGGCGGGCGGCCGTATCGGCACGAACGTTAAAACCAAACACCACAGCACCGGTGGTAATGGCCAGGTTAATATCGGACTCGTTGATGCCACCGACACCGGAAGCCACAACATTCACTTCGACCTCATCAGTACCAATATCCGCCATGGCGGAAAGAATTGCTTCCAGGGAACCCCGCACGTCGGCCTTCACCATCACCGGGAGAACACCCTTTTTGTCCTGTGATTCAAAGGTCGCAAACATATTTTCCAGTTTGGCGGCCTGTTGCCGGTTCACACGGTCCTGACGGGTTTTATCCTGACGCATTTCCGCCAATTCGCGGGCCTTGCGTTCATCTTCGACCACCAGAAACTCTTCACCGGCCGCCGGCGGCATATCAAGACCGAGAATCTCTACCGGTATTGATGGCCCCGCTTCAACAATCGGTTTACCCGCCTCATCGACCATCGCGCGGATTTTGCCGACACTTTCACCAGCCAGCAGTAAATCGCCCTTGCGTAAGGTGCCCGACTGCACCAATGCCGTCGCCACCACACCTCGACCTTTTTCCAGTCGCGATTCAACGATGACACCTTTGGCCGGAACATTGCGGGATGCCTGCAATTCCAACAGTTCGGCCTGTAGCAATACGGCGTCCAACAAATCATCAATGCCATCACCAGTGTGGGCCGAGACTTTTACAAACTGCGTATCTCCACCCCACTCTTCCGGAATAACATCCTTGGCAGACAGTTCATTCGTGACCCTGTCCGGATCCGCGCCTTCCTTGTCCATCTTGTTAATGGCAACCACGATAGGCACACCCGCAGCGCGGGCGTGCTGAATGGCTTCCACGGTTTGCGGCATCACGCCATCATCCGCAGCCACCACCAGAATCACCACATCGGTACTGTGAGCACCACGGGCGCGCATTGCCGTGAAAGCAGCGTGACCGGGCGTATCCAGGAACGTGACCATGCCCTTGGGCGTATCGACATGATAGGCGCCGATATGCTGGGTAATTCCCCCGGCTTCGCCGGAGGCGACTCGGGTTTTTCGGATATGGTCCAGTAGTGAGGTTTTGCCGTGGTCAACATGGCCCATCACCGTGACAACTGGCGCACGGGGTTCCAGCTCCTCTGACACATCGGCCTGCAGCGCCCGGATCAACTTTTGTTCTATCTCATCGTCTGAAACCGGCACCGGGTTGTGCCCAAGCTCCTCCACCACCAATGTGGCAGTATCCTGATCGATTGGTTGATTGATGGAGGCCATGGTCCCCATTTTCATCAACTCCTTGATCACGACTGCAGCCTTTACTGACATTGCCTGGGCCAGATCACTGACCGTGATTTGTTCGGGAATCTCCACATCGTGGATAATCTTATTGGTGGGCTTTTTAAATTTGTGCTTGTTCTCAACCTTGATGGGAACCGATATACCTGAACGCAACCGGGGTTTTTTCTCCCCAGCAACTTCCTCAACTTCCTCAACAACCGCTTTCAGCAAATCTTCTTTCTTGCGCTTCGGATCTTTGATGGCACCCCGTTTTTTCGCTTTTTTCGGTGCCTCTTCAGAATCATCGGCTGCGTCATCGTCCTTGACATGTTTTTTCACATGCTTGGGGGCGTCTACGGGCTGATCGACCAGCTCAGGAGGTAACGGCTCGACTGTTGAGGGCGCAGATTTGCGTTCTTCTTCAGCCTTG
>DDNV01000043.1:0-5938 GCA_002341315.1 Cellvibrionales bacterium UBA2511 | reverse complement strand
TGCGTTCTTCTTCAGCCTTGCGCTGATTTTCCTGCTCAAGGCGAGCTTCCTCTTCTGCCTTGCGGCGTGTCTCAATGGCAGCCTGCCGCTTCACTTCCGGATCATCAACAACCGGAGAAACCGGCTCAACGACGGACTCTGCTGCAACTGACTCTTCCTGCTCAGATGGAGCTGCAACCTCTTCCTCATTTGCCCGCTTGACATAGGTTCGGGTTTTGCGAACCTCCACATTAACTGTTTTACGGCCGGCACCCGTTTTGAGCGTACTGACCGTCTTGCGTTTCAATGTGATTTTTTTGGGGTCGCGGGACTGCTCACCGTGCAAGCCTTTTAAATAGGCCAGCAGCGTCTGCTTTTCCTCATCACTGACACTTGCGTCAGCAGAGTTGTGAGGCAAACCGGCCTCCTGCATTTGACTCAGCAGGCGGTCGACGGATGCTCCGACAACCTTGGCAAGTTCGCTAACAGTGACTTCAGCCATCAGTATTCCTCAATTCATCGCCTGTTCGTTTAACTGTCGCTTTCATTGGCGAACCAGGGGGCACGTGCAGTCATAATCAGCTTGGCTGCCCGCTCTGCGTCCATGTTCTCAATATCCAGCAGGTCTTCCACAGCCTGCTCAGCGAGATCCTCCATGCTGCTAATCCCATGTTTAGCCAATGTATGCGCCAACTGATCGTCCATACCTTCCATTTCCAGCAAATCAGTTGCGGGACCTGACACCCCCTCCTCGGAGGCCAGCGCCATCGTCAGCAACGCGTCCTTGGCACGGGCACGCAGTTCTTCAGCTACCTCTTCATCAAACCCATCGATGCCAGCCATCTCATCCAGAGGAACATAGGCAACCTCCTCGATAGAGGTGAATCCCTCATCAACCAACACCATCGCGACATCTTCATCAATGTCCAGGCGACTCATAAAGGTTTCCACCAGTGAGCTGGACTCTTCCTGCTGCTTAACCTCCGCCTCTTCGACAGACATTACATTGATTTTCCAGCCAGTCAGTTCAGAGGCAAGACGGACATTCTGCCCGTTACGACCAATGGCCATCGCCAGCGTCTCTCCAGCCACCGCCACATCCATTGAGTGCGTCTCCTCATCAACGATGATCGACTCCACTTCTGCAGGAGCCATGGCATTTATCGCCAGCTGGGCGGGGTTGTCGTCCCACAGTACGATATCGATACGTTCGCCATCCAGCTCATTGGATACTGCCTGAACACGCGCACCACGCATACCGACACAAGCACCAATCGGGTCGATTCGACCGTCGTTGGTCTTCACAGCAATTTTCGCACTCGACCCGGGGTCTCGCGCCGCGCCGCGGATTTCAATCACTTCCTCGGCAATCTCCGGCACTTCAATACGGAACAGCTCAACCAGCATCTCATTGCATTTACGGCTCAGAAAAAGCTGGGGACCACGGCTTTCGGAATTAATTTCCTGAAGAATCGCACGCACCCGGTCGTTGATTCGAAAAACTTCCCGCCCTACCAGTTCTTCTCTCGGCATAACGGCTTCAGCATTGTTACCCAGGTCAACAATAATACTTTCGCGGGTCACTTTTTTGACGCTGCCACTTACCAGCTCACCGAGCTGATCACGGTATTGTTCCACCACCAATGCGCGTTCAGCATCGCGGACTTTCTGGACAATGACCTGCTTGGCCGTTTGGGCAGCAATACGGCCAAAACCGATATTTTCCACCTGCTCTTCAAAGGTATCACCAGCTTTAAGACCCGTATCTTTCTCATGGGCTTCTTCGAGCGTGAACTGAGTGCCGAGCTCCGCCAGCACATCATCAGCGACCACTTCCCACCAGCGGAACGTTTCATAGTCACCGGTGGCGCGATCAATGGTTACCCGAATGTTGGAATCCTCGTCATAGCGTTTCTTGGTCGCCGTGGCCAGGGCCTGCTCAATGGCCTCAAAAATAACCTCTTTGGACACACCCTTTTCATTAGAAACGGCTTCCACCACCATCAAGATTTCTTTATTCATTCATTCAGCCTCGCAATCGCCCTCAAAACCGGGGAACGACATTCGCCTTTTCAATGCTATCCAGGGGAAAGAGATATTCATGATCGTCAACAATCAACAAAACATCCTCGCCCTCCACGCCATTCAGACGGCCCTTGAAATTCCGTCTGCCTTCATGGGGAAATCTCAGCCGCAAGGCCACATCTTCCCCAATATACTTTTCAAACTGATCCAGCGTATATAAAGGCCGGTCCATGCCCGGAGAGGAAACCTCTAAAGTGTACTCCCCGGTAATCGGATCCTCTACATCCAACTGACTGCTGACCTGGCGGCTGACTTTTTCACAGTCTTCCACTGTCACACCGTCACTCTCACGCTCAATGTAAATACGTAGCATCGCATTGCGACCTGATGACAAATACTCCAACCCCCAAAGTTCACAACCCATTGCGTCCACTATGGGCGCAATCATCGCGCGAAGGGTTTCCTCTTTTGTCGCCACTGTAATCTCTCGGTTTCCCAATCAAAAAATGGGCACAAAGCCCACTTCATCAAAACCACTTAGCAAAAAGCCCCTAAAAAGGGGCCCTTCGGCTGCGCCTTGTCCTGACGCATGGTACCAGCAGTACCGATACCAGAATTTGGTAGCGGGGGCAGGATTTGAACCTACGACCTTCGGGTTATGAGCCCGACGAGCTACCAGACTGCTCCACCCCGCATCAATCTAGGTCGACGATAATAGACACTTGAAAGGCTTACGTCAAGAACTCATTCCAAGAACTTGTTTCAAAAACTTTTTCAAATGCGTCTTTCGCCTCAGGTGCCAATCCTGACATTCTGGGAAGCTGGTAAACCAGCGAAACAGATGGTGCCGAAGGCGGGACTTGAACCCGCACGACCATACGGTCACTACCCCCTCAAGATAGCNNGGCTGCTCCACCCCGCATCAAAAAACGCTGACCTTAACGGCCAGGAGACTGAGCATGTCTCTTTCACCTTGCCAGCTCATAACCTCTGGCAAGCCCCCAAGCTGTCAAGTGACTGCTTCAAGGGCCGTGGATTATAGGGGCGACACACCATAGGGTCAAGGGGGAAACACGGCTTTGTTGTGCTCTCTACTGATTTCCCTGCAAGGAACTTTCACGTCAAGGCAACACACTCCAGGTATGGCTGAATTCCCGGGCAGCGACATCGGCCAGCAACCACAGAAGCTCTTGCCCAGGAAAAAACGTTCGACAGCTGGAGGGGCTCCGCAGCAGATCGCATCAATTAAGCCCCACTTAATATTAGGGTCGTACAGTTACACTTCCACATCCAAAAAATTGCCGCCAAATGACTGACTTTCCGAAAAAACATCCGCTTCTCTGGGCCTATCTTTTTGCGGCTTACTTTTCACTCAGTTACCACATTCCCATTTATGCGACGGGCATGGCTGGCTTCATAGGATTGCGCGAAACCATTTTGATGAGCCTGATGTGGCTCATCCCGATACTATTAGTACCCAGATATACCCGGCAACTATTGGCGCTCAGCGGTCTGATCATGTTGCCGGCAGCGATCATCTCGGTATTCTATTTCATTATCTATGGGCAGGAATTTTCCCAGAGCGCGATTTTTATCGTTTTTGAATCGAATGCTGCCGAGGGCAGTGAGTTTGTTGTTTCTTATTGGCAATGGTGGTTTATACCCGTGCTGATACTGTTCACAGCTGTACCTATATGGATGTGGCAACAAGCTCGACCGGTAGCCGTCGGCCATCGCAAACGCTTAGCTTATGCCGCTCTTTTTATACTCATTCCCTTTTTTCCATTTATCAGCACAGCGCTGACCGAGGAAGATAGCACTCTCAACGATGCGGTTTACCACCAGATGAAGCGGATGGAACCCGCAGCACCCTGGAACCTGATTGTCGGGTACGCAAAATATCAGCAGCAGATGGCGAGCATGACAGCCCTGTTGGAAAAAAATCGTCAGGTACAACCTCTCAAAAACCTAAAGTCGAAAGTTGCCACCTTGCCCGATACAGTAATTCTGGTGCTCGGTGAATCAACCAATCGTCAGCGCATGAGCCTGTACGGTTATCACCGGCCGACAACGCCCCACTTAGATGCTTTGCAGGCAAACAATGAGCTTATGGTTTTCACTGATGTAATAACACCCCGGCCCTATACCATAGAAGCACTGCAACAGATTCTGTCATTTGCCGACGCTAAAAACCCGGGTCTGTTTTTTACCAAGCCAAACCTGTTAAACATGATGCGGCAGGCCGGTTATGATATTACCTGGATTACCAACCAGCAAACCCAGACTCGCCGCAACACCATGCTCACCACGTTCTCACAGCTGGCTGACCACCAGGTCTACCTGAACAATAATCGGGAACAGAACGCCAACCAGTACGACGAAGTTGTACTGCAACCCTTTGCAGAGGCCCTGGAATCCGGCGCAGCCAAAAAGCTTATTATCGTTCACCTGCTGGGCACACACCGTGCCTATGAACACCGTTTTCCCGAGACCTACAATCACTTTACTGACAGCAGTGGTGTCCCGGAGTGGGTAACACCAAATCTTGTTGAAGATTACAACAACTACGACAACGCCATACTCTACAATGATGAAGTCGTGTCATCCCTGATTAAGGCGATAGACGGCAAGCACGATAACAGCCTATTGGTATATCTCTCTGATCACGGCGAGGAAGTATACGACTACCCGGATAATCTGTTTGCGGGACGCAGTGAAGCCGACCCCACATCGGCCATGTACACGGTACCATTCGTGGTCTGGACGTCCCCGAAATTCAGAGAAGCTCGAGATATCGACCAATGGCACAGCGCCACAGACCGCCCCTACTCGACTGCCCATTTCATCCACACCTTTGCCGACATGGTCGGGCTGAACTTTGCGGAAATGGATGACCGGGAAAGTTTGATTTCCCGAAACTTTCAGCAGCTGCCCCGCTGGATAGGTGACCCACTAAATGCCCAGTCACTCAAGCATTACAGCGATGTCATTCAGGATGAAAAATCACCCACTCAAACGGCCGACAGGGTTTCAAAAAATATAAAAAGAGCGTTATAGCAGCGCTGACAATCAGCGCTTTCCAGTTTATTCATCGACTTCTATCATCGGGTCTGATCAGATCCGAACAATATTCGTTTTCCTTCCACTGTTGCATCAACATACCGCTGCCAAAAAAGTGATGAAAGGCTTAATATTTATACCCCAGCCTAATTACAGACGGAGAACCGCTTGATACCCGCCACAAAAACCCTGGCCATTACCCTGATCATTTCGGCCTCTTTCACACTAACGAACGCCTGTACTTGGGTAAAAATACCCCCTGAGGCAGAGCAGGTGGTGCTATTGCCAGCAGATCGGGTCAACCAGTGCCACCGTGTAGGCCAGATCAACAGCAGCGTGAGAGCAAATTTAATCGGCTCCATTGCCCGCAATGCCGACAAGGTGCGCAACGAACTGGACAACCTCGCCCGTCAGCAGGCCCTCCAAATGGGAGCCAACACCATTGTTCGCCAATCAATTGTCAGTGGCAAAGGTACCTACATCGCCTATGGTTGCCCCTGAAAGCTTTGATAGGTTTCTAAAAGCCCGGAAAATGATGTTAAACAACACCCCAGGATTAAAGTACAGGGCCATCCACAATGACCAACTACCGAGTGCGACTTCCCGCTGAATGGGAGCCACAGGATGCCATTCAGCTAAGCTGGCCCCATGCCGGAACAGACTGGAAGCCGATCCTGAATGAAATTATTCCGGTGTATGAAACACTGGTCAGGCTCCTCACCGGCGCTGGCGAAGTCATCATCGCAGTTCCGCCAACAGGACTTAACTCGCTGTCAAAACGGATGTCGCAACTCGGTATCTCAGCTGACAAATTGCAGTTATTCCCGGTTGAAACCAACGACACCTGGGTGCGCGACTACGGTCCTGTCACGGT
>DDNV01000017.1:27995-34768 GCA_002341315.1 Cellvibrionales bacterium UBA2511 | reverse complement strand
CAGTCGCTGTCTATTTTGAGGCCGCCGCCGTGATTATCGTGCTGGTACTGCTGGGCCAGGTACTCGAATTGCGCGCCCGGGAAAAAACCTCCGGAGCCATTCGTGCACTGCTGAATCTGGCGCCGACCACGGCACGGCGGCTGGATAGCCAGGGCGATGAAGCGACTATCTCGCTCGACCGGGTACAGGTGGGCGACCGTCTCAGGGTTCGCCCCGGCGACAAAGTGCCGCTGGATGGTGAAGTACTTGAGGGCAGCTCCAATATCGACGAATCGATGGTGACCGGCGAACCACTGGCCGTCAAAAAACAGTCGGGCGACAGGGTTATCGGCGGCAGTATCAATGGCCAGGGCTCGTTCATCATGCGTGCCGACAAAGTCGGCCGGGACACAATGCTGTCACAGATTGTCCAGATGGTGGCCAGTGCCCAGCGAACACGCGCGCCCATCCAGGGTCTGGCGGACAAGGTCGCCGGAATTTTTGTACCGGTCGTGATGCTCGTTGCCCTCATCGCATTCATTGTCTGGTCAATATGGGGACCCACCCCGCCAATGGCATTTGCCCTCATTGCAGCCGTCAGTGTTCTGATTATTGCCTGCCCCTGCGCATTGGGGCTGGCCACACCGATGTCAATCATGGTGGGAGTCGGGCGCGGGGCACAGGCCGGCGTCCTGATACGGAATGCCGAAGCGCTGGAACGACTGGAAAAAGTGGATACCGTAGTGATCGACAAAACCGGCACGCTGACGGAAGGCAAACCCCAGGTAACCGGCATCCATCCTGCTTCGGGCTTTGATCAAAATACCTTACTGCGACTCGGCGCCAGCCTGGAGCGATCGAGCGAACACCCCCTGGCGGAGGCCATGCTGGCAAAAGCCGGTGAACTGGAATTGACCCTGTCCGAACCAGAAGATTTTCAGGCCCTCAATGGCAAGGGTGTCACCGGCAGAATTGAGGGCACCCAGATTGTCCTGGGTAATCGTCTGTTGATGGAAAGCGAAGCTGTCGATCTGTCAGCCTGTGCCGACAGTGCCGAGGCACTTCGCCATGACGGTGCCACCGTCATTTTCATCGCCGTCAATGGTCAATATGCAGGCTTGTTTGCGATAGCAGATCCCATCAAGGAAACCACTGCAGCTGCCATTCGTGCCTTACAGCATGATGGCCTTCGCGTGGTTATGCTGACGGGTGACAACCGCACATCGGCGGAGGCCATTGCCCGCCAGTTGAACATCGATGAGGTGGAGGCCGAGGTTTTACCCGAGGATAAAAGCCTTGCCGTTCGCCGTCTGCAGGACGAGAGACGCATTGTGGTCATGGTCGGCGATGGCGTAAACGACGCGCCGGCACTGGCCAGCGCCGATGTGGGGATCGCCATGGGTACCGGTACCGATGTCGCTATCGAAAGCGCTGGCGTAACGCTACTCAGGGGCGACTTGGCAGGAATCGTCGAGGCCTATCATTTATCCCGCGCCACCATGCGCAACATCCGCCAGAACCTGTTTTTTGCCTTTGCCTATAATGCCGCCGGGGTGCCAATTGCCGCTGGCATCCTCTACCCATTCACCGGGTTACTGTTATCACCGATCATTGCCGCAGCGGCGATGTCCCTGTCATCGGTCAGCGTGATTGGCAATGCCCTGCGCCTGAGGGCCGTCAAACTCAGATGACAGGGCATGACCCACAGGCTAGAACATCAGGGCCACACCCAGTGACAGGGTAAAATGATCCCGACGCTCGTCGTTGTTGTTGGCGATAGACGATGTGCCGCCGAATTTCCAGTCGTAGCGGAAATCCACATAGGGCGACCATTCCCGGGTAATTTCGTAATTGAAACGCACACCCAGTCGTCCATTGGTCAGGCCCTGACCCTGTGACTGGCGTGCCACCCGCTGAGCGGCCATTTCCAGCCGGTAGTAGGGCTCAATACCCATCCGTTGCGTCACCAGCAGATGGGTGCTCTGCTTCAACCGGGCCGTGATATCGCCGTAGTCACTGACAAACAGGTGGGCCTGGGTTTTCAGGAAGTAAGGCGCCAGGCCATTGACCCCCAGGGTGAAGTACCCCGTCGAATCGGGCTGGGTATCAAGGCGAATACCGGTCTGAAAGTCCCAGAATTCGCTCACATTTCGGCTGTACATCGCCCAGAACTCACTCTCCTGCAGAGCACCCTTGTGCTGTTTGATATCCGTTTTCAACCACAGTTTGTGCGTATCGCCACCGATCCAGCCATCCAGCTCAATATCAGTGATACCGCCTTCACTTCCACCGCCGTGCTGTGCCTCGAGCCAAAAAGCGTGGAATACGGGACTGGGATGGTGAGGATTCTCGGCCCACGCACCAACGGATATCAGCAGAAAAAACCCCAACGCAGAACAATACCGTTGACTAATGCCCATGATGCTCCCCTCCACGCTGTTGAACTTCGTGGTTCAGGGATGGGGGTGACCCGGGGCCTGGATCGGATATTGCGGCAGCTTTCTCATCAGCCACCGCATCGTATTCCGCCACCACCAGTTTGGTCATCATGCCAGCGGCCATATGGAACAGAAGGTGACAATGAAAGGCCCATTCGCCCGGCTCATCTGCTGTCAGCAATACGGAATAGGATTTTCCCGGTGGCACATTCACGGTATGTTTATTGGGCAATCGCTCAGCGGGTTGACCGTTATCCAGCTGGATAAACATGCCGTGCAGGTGCATCGGATGGGCCATCATGGAGGTGTTTTTAAACGTCAACTTGACGCGCTCACCGTAGTCCAGTTGCAGGGGTTTGAAACCCTCGTCACCAAACTTGTGACCATTGATGGTCCAGATAAAGCGCGACATGGAACCGCCCAGACTGACCACAATTTCACGTTCCGGTGGCCGGGTATCCGTCTGTTGTTGCAAAGACCGAAGATCGGCATAACTCAGGGCCTTGTGGCCTGGCGGCGTACCGGCATCGGACCAGCCACTGCCCGCCGAAACTGTATTGTGCTGTTGGGCCATTCCGTGACCGGCATGACCTGTCATGGCAGCTTCACCGGTATCTGCATCGTCTTGAATTTCACCGTGCCCCATGTCACCCATGGTCAGCAATGCACGCGACCGGACTTCCGGTTCGGGGCCTCGCATCCCGCTGCGGGGCGCCAGGGTGCCCATGGCAAAACCGGTGCGATCAATGGCTTCTGCGGCAATGGTAAAAGCCGTGTCGGTGGTCGGTCTGACAAGCACGTCATAGGTTTCTGCCACGGCAAAGCGGAATTCATCCACGGTGACAGGCTCAACATATTGGCCATCTGCCTGCACCACATCCATTGTCAGGCCGGGGATGCGGACGTCATACATGGACATGGCCGAGGCATTGATAAAACGCAGCCGGACGGTTTCGCCGGGGTTGAATAAACCGGTCCAGTTTTGCGCCGGTGTCTGGCCATTGATGAGAAAGGTGTAGCCACTGACATCCGCGATGTCGGTGGGCGACATCCGCATCTCACCCCAATCGGTAGCCCATTGCCAGGCGTCGGCCAGACCGCGGTTGCGCACATCATCCAGAAAATCACCGATGGTGCGCTGGGAGTAGTTGTAATAGTGTGGATCTTTTTTCAAATTCGCCATGATCTGTGTACTGGCTTCTTCACTGAAGTCAGACAGTAGCACCACATAATCCCGATCAGCCTGAATCAGACTGCGGTCTTTGGGGTGCACAATCAGGGCACCGTAGTGGCCGTCCTGTTCCTGGGTGCCACTGTGGGCGTGGTACCAGTAAGTACCGTTTTGCCGAAGCTCAAATCGATAGGTAAAGGTTTCCCCTGGTGCAATACCGGGATAACCGCTGAAGCCCGGCACACCATCCATTGCCGGCGGCAACAGCAATCCATGCCAGTGGACCGAGCTTGGCACCTTCATTTTGTTGGTGACATGAATCACCGCTGTATCACCTTCAGTGAATTCCAGCACAGGCCCGGGGATACTTCCGTTAACCGTAATACGCTGTAACGGCTTATCTGTGATGTTGACGGTCTGGCGGTCAATCTCCAGGTGGTACTCAGTGATATTGGCGACGGCATTTATGGCGATCATGGACATCCAGAAAGCCGTCAACAGCCTTGAAAATAATGACATTTGTTCAATCCTCAGATGAATTATCCTGCAGCACCTCGGCGAGGTGTTGATAACGGCGGACAATCAGCTTCGGGGAGGACGATCAAGTCGGTGGGGCCCGGCATTCAGCAGGTTCTGCCGAAGCGTTGTCTGAGCGGGATGATGAGGCAAGGACATCCAGGCAAGCAGGGGATTAATGCCTATCGGCGTCAAATGGCAACCCTGGGTCACGCAATGGCATATATCGGACATACAGCTGTGGTTATTTCCATTTGCGTGCTGCACCCCGGCAGGATGGGCAGATTCCGACTCGCAGGGCATCGCTGTACTATGGGATGATTCCGCCCTTTGCGATAGGTCATGACGACTGTTCACACTGGCGTGGGCGGTATTCACCAGCACCGACAAAAGAAAGGCGGTGATGATCCAGAGAACCCAGTGTGTTTTGGTAACAGACATGGGAATACTATGGCGTGCTGCCAAACATTTATCAAGGAGACGGCTAGACGGGACAACGTTGATCCATTGGCTGTCATGAGACTTGTAATCGCCGATAACTCATCTCGCCTGCATACTTGCTGACGACTATTGCCTCCCTATAATTCAACCTGAGGCAAACATTGGAGTATTGGACGTTGCTGGACATCACGAAAAAAATTGCTATTCCCGACGAAGAAATTGAACTGACAGCCATTCGCTCCCAGGGGGCCGGGGGACAGAACGTCAACAAGGTCTCTTCGGCGATACACCTGCGCTTTGACATCAACGCATCGTCCCTGCCCGATGACTACAAGCAACAGCTGCTGGTCACGAGGGACCGCCGGATTAATAAAGAAGGCGTGATTGTGATCAAGGCGCAGCAATTCCGTACCCAGGAAAAAAACCGGCTGGATGCCCTGGAACGCTTGAAAGACGTTATTCTCTCCGCCACTGCAGTCAAAAAAACGCGCATACCCACCCGTGCGACAAAAGCCTCCAAAACCCGGCGAGTGGATAACAAAACTCAGCGCGGTAAGACGAAGGCCCTGCGCGGCAAAGTCATCGATTAGAAAAAATCAGATGAGTTGATTTTACAATTGTCCCGACCTCGTTCCATTCAAAAATACCTGCCACTCTGCCAAAAAAAGCCAGTTCTCTCCGAAGGCCCGTTTTTGGACATTCACGGTCAAGACACCTATGCTTGTCTTTCAATAGAAAAACAGAAGGATCCCGCTATGAGTGAAATTACCAGCTTCTGGAACCAGTACGAAGGCCCTGTTTTGCTCTTCCTGGTGGCCGTTTTATACCTGCTCGTCTTTTATATCGCAGCACGGATTGTCAAAAGCTTGTCACATCGGCTGCTGCTGAAAACCGATCTGGATAACCGGTTCACCCGCACGGTCGGGCTAAATGATGACTTCCCCGTGGAAAAAGTCATCTCCACGACGGCCT
This sequence comes from Cellvibrionales bacterium UBA2511, assembly GCA_002341315.1. Taxonomy (GTDB): domain Bacteria; phylum Pseudomonadota; class Gammaproteobacteria; order Pseudomonadales; family Porticoccaceae; genus Porticoccus. The sequence continues at coordinate 29,251 of DDNV01000017.1, read as the reverse complement.
TCTGGATCATCATGATCTTTGGCTTTATCTCCTTCTTTGAAAAGCTCGATCTTCAATCAGTGACGCAGCCATTAAATGTGTTGCTGACCGAGATTTTTACCTACCTACCAAAATTTGCTGCAGCACTCGGTCTGCTACTGCTCGCCTGGGTACTGGCAGCGCTCGTGAAAAAAGCCATTGAGAAGGGCGCCACACTGGGCAAACTGGACGAGCGCCTCAACAAGCTTGAGCACGATGAGGAAGACAAGGTAACCGTGAGTCAATCTCTGGCTACCGCTGGCTACTGGCTGGTATTTCTACTCTTCCTGCCAATGGTGCTGAGCGCCCTGCAGATGGAAAGTCTGGTCGCGCCCCTGCAAAGCATGTTCGACAAGCTGTTCAGCTACCTGCCGAATATCCTCTCGGCACTGCTTATCTTCGCCATTGGTTATTTCGTAGCCAAGCTGGTAAGACAGATTGTCAGTAGCCTGCTGGCCGCCTCTGGCATCGACCGACTGAGTGAGAAGTCCGGTATTCAGCAGAAATGTTCCACACTGGTCGGCACACTGATTTACACCTTCATTTTGCTGCTGGTGATTGTGCAATCGCTGGAAGCTCTGAAGATCGCAGCTATTTCCACGCCCGCGCAAAACATGATTGATATGATTTTTGCTGCCGTGCCTGGCATCCTCGCGGCCGTGCTGGTGCTCGCCATCTCTTACTATGTGGGTAAGTTGATTGCCAGTCTGGTGACGGATTTACTGACAGCGGCCGGGTTCAATCAATTAATTGAAAAGCTCGGCTTCAAAATGGGGCTGGAACGCACCCCGAGTCAGTATGCGGGCAGTCTGGTGCTACTGGGCATTATCCTGTTCGCGATTCTCGGCGCCACTGAGTTACTGAGCTTTGAACCCCTCAGCCAGATTGTGACCGTCATGATCAGTTTCGCCGTTCAGGTACTGCTGGGTGCACTGATTCTGGCTATCGGTATTTTCATTGCCAGAAAAGTACGGTTGTTGATTATTGAGGCGGGAATGCCCTCTGCAGCAGGCAACCTTGCCAGCCTTGCCATCATGTTTCTGAGCATTGCCATGGCGCTGCGTCAGATCGGCCTTGCGCAAGACATCATCAATATTGCCTTTGGCCTGATGCTTGGTGCGGTAGCCGTCGGCGCAGCCATTGCGATTGGCCTGGGCAGCAAGGAGATCGCCGGCAGAGAAGTTCAGTCACTGCTAGATCGCGTCAAGAAATAACGGTCTGACCAGTTCTGCCACCAC
>DDNV01000017.1:27292-27889 GCA_002341315.1 Cellvibrionales bacterium UBA2511 | reverse complement strand
AAAGGGGGGAAATAATATCTAGTGATCCTGTGCCTGCCCGGCGCCCTTCGGATAACGCAGACTTTCCACCAGTTCCTTGATATGGTCCGGCGCTTCTCTGGTCAACTTCAATACGATAAAGGCCACCACAAAGTTGAAGACCATGCCCAACGTACCGATGCCTTCCGGGGACACTCCCAACCACCAGTTATCCGGTGTATTCGCTGCGGGATTAATGAACTTGAAGTAAACAATATAAGCCGCCGTAAAGGTAATGCCTGTCAGCATGCCGGCAATGGCCCCTTCCTTGTTCATTTTCTTGTAGAAAATACCCAGAATAATGGCCGGGAAGAAACTGGATGCGGCAAGACCGAAGGCAAACGCCACCACCTCCGCCACAAAACCCGGTGGATTGATACCCAAGTAAGCGGCCACGGCTATACCGCAGGCAGCAGCAATCCGGGCATAGAGCAGTTCCTGCTTGTCCGTGATATTGGGCATCAGGTTTCGTTTCAGCAGGTCATGGGAGATGGAGGTGGAAATGACCAGCAGCAAACCCGCAGAGGTCGACAGGGCCGCAGCGACGCCACCCGCAGCCACCAGTGCGATCACCCAGGC
>DDNV01000017.1:15555-27103 GCA_002341315.1 Cellvibrionales bacterium UBA2511 | reverse complement strand
GCCACCAGTGCGATCACCCAGGCCGGCAAGTTGGCAATTTCGGGATTCGCCATAACAATAATGTCGCGGTCAATCGCCATTTCATTGCGCTCATCACCCGCATAGAACATCCGCCCATCGTCGTTTTTATCTTCCCAGCCAATCAGCCCGGTTCTCTCCCAGTTTTTTATCCACCCGGGAGCCTGCTCATAAGCGACACCCTGACCTTCCGGACCGTTAATGGTCTCGATCATGTTGACGCGAGCGAAAGAGGCGATAGCCGGTGCGGTGGTGTACAGGATGGCAATGAAGACCAAGGCCCATCCCGCTGAAAGACGGGCATCCGAGACTTTCGGCACCGTGAAGAAACGCACGATGACGTGTGGCAAACCAGCCGTACCCACCATCAGGGCAAAGGTGATAAAGAAGACATCAATCGTACTCTTGGTCCCCGAGGTGTACTCATTGAAGCCGAGCTCCGTCGACAGGCCATTCAGTTTGTCCATCAGATAGACACCCGACCCGTCGGCAAGCGTGCCACCAAAACCCAACTGGGGCACAGGATTTCCCGTCATCATCACCGAGATAAAAATTGCCGGGACCAGGTACGCAAAAATCAGCACACAATACTGGGCCACCTGGGTGTAGGTAATACCCTTCATGCCACCGAGCACGGCGTAAAAAAAGACCACGCACATCCCCAGCAATACACCGGTAACAATATCCACCTCGAGAAAGCGCGAGAAGACCACACCGACGCCACGCATTTGCCCCGCCACATAGGTGAACGAAACAAAAATGGCACAGATGACAGCCACCGTTCTAGCGGTCTGGGAGTAATAACGGTCCCCGATAAAATCCGGCACGGTAAATTTGCCAAATTTTCTCAGGTAGGGGGCCAGGCAAAGTGCCAGCAGCACGTAGCCTCCCGTCCAACCCATCAGATAGACACTGCCGTCATAACCGATAAACGAGATCAGCCCCGCCATGGAGATAAAGGATGCCGCAGACATCCAGTCCGCTGCTGTGGCCATCCCATTGGCCACCGGAGGAACCCCACCACCGGCAACATAAAACTCCTTGGTGGAGCCCGCCCTAGCCCAGATCGCAATACCGATATACAACGCGAAACTGAGACCCACCAGTAAAAATGTCCAGGTTTGAATACCCATATCCATGCCCCTACTCTTCGTCTTCTTGAACGTTGTACTTGCGATCCAGTGCCCGCATCTTCAACACATAAACGAAGATCAGCACCACAAATACATAGATGGAACCCTGCTGGGCAAACCAGAAACCGAGCTTGAAACCGAATAACTGGATGTTATTCAACTGCTCGACCAACAGAATGCCAAACCCGAATGAAACGGTGAACCAGATCACCAGCAGCGTGATCAGCAACCGCAGGTTCTCCTTCCAGTATGCCTGTGCATGTTCATTAGTTTCGAAGCTCATAAAATGTCCTCCACTCCCGTTGTTTATCTTTTAATAGCGGACACTACCAAGTTAATCCCGTCGTGCCCCTGTGTCTCTGCAACCTTGGTCTAAGCCGACAACACTCCTCCCGTTATCGGTCTATTCAAATACGTATTTGCCGGTAAACTGCAGACGTTTCAAATCGCCATCATTGCCGTTTTCCAGTTCCCGTTTCGCTCTGATGTACTCCATCCCGAACGACAGTTTGTCGGTGGGGGAATAGAACAGATTAAGTCCGTAGTTGCTGACCTCTTCGGTATTGGTAGTGGCCACATCACTTGCGTTGTCGGCCCTGGTCATGGCATAGGAGAGCGTGCTGCGCCATCTGGGTGACCAGAAGTGGCGGTAGGCAATAAAACCACCGGTAACATCCAGTAGATCCAGATCGCCATCGGCCTCAACAGCGGCATCGCGAAATGCCTGCAGGGCAATATAGCGGCCAAGGTGACCGTGATTGAGCTGAACCTTCAGATCGTCCCCATTGCTGAACTGGTATTTACCCGACAGGCTTAGACCAAGACCATAGGCATCCTCATCCTGTGTGCCAGTGTCATAACTGATCTGCCGACCAATGGCAGCTAGGCTGTAGCTGAGATCACCCACCTTGCCGTCATAACGCAGCGCCAGATCGGGCAGACTGTTGTCATCGAAATTGCTGCTTTCGATACCGCCACCACCATCGATCGCACCACTTGAGGGATTCTCCAGCGCCACATGAACGGCACCACCCTTTTCAAACCGGTAACTCCAGCGGGCCTGGGCCTGCCGGTTGAAAATGACCCCGGAGGTGGGGCCAATGAAGTCGACCGTTTCCGGCAGTACATTCACGTTCATAAACGTACTCCAGGTCTGGCCAAGCAACAGTGATGCGTTATCACGGTAATCCCACGCCAGATAGGCGTGCCGAATTCTGGAATGATTGGCATTGGTGATCCGCTCGTCACCATCGAAAGTCAGCAAATCCATTTCGATATGGGTTCGCACATCCCCCATATCGGTGGGCGTGATGGTTTTGAACCAGAACCGCGAGGTCTTTGCCGAACTGTCGAAGCGGCTGGCGCCGCCTTTGCCATCCACCGGGATGGTCGACGGCACCAGAATATCGTCACCGATGGATGCTGTAGCACGCTCCCCATCGGAGAAACTGCTGCTCATGGCATCGAACTTCACATAACCGCCGTAACTGAATTTGGTGCCGGACAACGGCGCATCGACTTTCTTGCTGACCGTCGTGGCCATTTCCTGCTGCTGCTCACCCTGCTCCGCAACCAACTGCTGCAGTTGCGTCACCAGTGACTCCAGTTGCTCCACCCTGGCCGCCAGTTCCTCATTGGTGGCATTTGCCCAAAGCTGCCCCGAAAAAACCAGCATCGGCAAAATGACACCTGAAACCGTGGCCATTTTTTTTCTGTTAACCATCACCTTCTCCCAAAAATTCTGTAACAGCGACAGATGTAACGCTGAGGAACTTGTTTGGGTATCCGACCAAGGTCGATTCGGCAGGAAATTTAAGACCAATGTCTAACGAAATAGGCGGGAGAAAAGGTTTTTTTGTGAAAAATGAAAACCTTGCCACTCAACAGCGCGCGCATTACCATCAAAAATAAATACCTGCTGAAGTACAAAAATAATGTCGAAATTTATTGTTGCCGATGACCACCCACTCTTCAGAAATGCCATTTCCCAGGTGCTGCAAACCATGGGTGGTGAACAGGAAATCGTTGAAGCACAGGATATGGCGAGCCTGCAAATCAAGTTGAGCGATCATCCCGATACGGATTTGGTATTACTGGATCTGCACATGCCCGGCGCCCACGGATTCAGTGCTCTGGCCTATGTGCAGGGGCATTGTGGCAAGATGCCGGTGCTGGTGGTATCTGCCAATGAAAAGACCGACATCATCCAGCGTGCTGTGGAATTTGGCGCCAGGGGGTTTCTGCCAAAGTCGTCCGGCGTCACGACCATTCTGGAAGCGATTCAGACCGTTCTGCAAGGCGACATCTGGCTACCACCGGCACAGGCGGGATCGAGGAGATGCCTGCCCCTGAGCCAGAGTGAACAACAATTGATGGCGGGAATCGCCTCGCTGACACCCCAGCAATATCTTGTGCTGACCATGCTGGCCGAGGGTCTGCTGAACAAGCAGATTGCCTATGAACTGGATGTCACGGAAGCGACCATCAAGGCCCATATGACGGCTATCTTCAGAAAGCTGGGCGTGCGCTCAAGAACCCAGGCCGTGCTGGCCATTGGCAAGCTCAACCTGGAAGAATCAACGGGGTCAGAGGAAAACTAGTCGGCTTTCGTGTGGTATCTTAAATCCGTGCGACACTGGAGCGAGGTACCAAGACTCAGTCTCTGAAATTTTCAAACTGGAATGGCTGGCCAAGATCAGCTCCTTTGATCAGGGCAATGGTTTCCTGCAGATCGTCGCGCTTCTTACCGGTAACACGCAATTTGTCACCCTGAATCGCTGTCTGTACTTTTATTTTGGCCTCTTTCACCAACTTGATAATTTTCTTCGCCATTGGCTGGTCGATACCCTGTTTGAAACGCACCTGCAGTGAAAACGTTTTGCCGCTGTGGACAGCTTCCTCATCCACATCGATAACATAGGGATCTACATTGCGTTTCACCAGGTTCTTGCTCAGCATGTCCAGCAGTTGTCGGCACTGGAAATCTGATTCGGCGGTCAGCGTAACCACCTCGTCCTTTAGCGTCACACTGGCCTCAACCCCGCGAAAATCAAAACGGGTGGCCAACTCCCGTTGCGTGTTTTCAGTGGCATGACGGATTTCCACCTGATCCACTTCTGAGACTATATCAAAGGTCGGCATAATAGATCCTGTTGGCTGATGTTTCGGGCGACCAGTCTAGCGGCACTCACCGCTCGAGAAAAGTAGCCTGGCCACCCTGCAAGGTAACTTCTATATTCAGTCGAGTGAGGACTGCCCCAGGAGTGATGTCATCAGTGCCGCCAGTTGATCAGCGGATACCGGCTTTGCTATCAGCGTATAACCGGCCAGTGCTGCCCGCTGTTTGAGGTCATCGGAATCGTCAGCGCTGATAATGATACAGGGGGCTGACTGCCAGGAGGCCGGCAACTGCCTGACCAGTTCAATCCCGGTAAGGTTTTCATCCAGATGATAGTCCACCAGTAAAATCGCCGGAGGAAGCTCATCCAGGAGTGGGGACAGTTCGCCGGGTCCTCTCGCAGACAGGACATGACAACCCCACTGACCCAGCAGACTCTCCATCCCTCTGAGAATTTCCTCTTCGTTATCAATGCAGAGGACACGGACGCCATGCAGCGCCGGTTGTTGCATGGACACCGACACTGTTGGCAGTATTGGGCGACCCGTTTTTCCGTAAGGCACCACAATACTGAAGACGGAACCCTCACCGGGACTGGACCTCACACCGATTTCATGCCCCATTAAATCCGCCATACCTTTGGCGATGGTCAGGCCCAGACCCAGCCCTTTGTCGACACTGGTCGCACCGGGGCTAAGCCGTTCAAACTCACGAAAAATACCATCCATGGCGCCCGGAGCAATACCCGGCCCTGTATCCCAGACCTCTACACGCAAACCCCGGGCAGTCCGGCGGCAGCCGAGCAACAAACGCCCACGCCGGGTGTAGTGAACCGCATTGCTCATAAAGTTCTGCAGAATCCGGCGCAGCAGATGGGGGTCGCTTTCCACCATGACCCGGGAGGGCACAAAATGCAGGGCAATGCCCTTCTCAACCGCCAGCACACCAAACTCGGCGGACAAATCAGTGAGCAGTTCACCGATACAAAAAGCTTTTATTCCCGGCTGCAACTTGCCACCCTCAAGACCGGCTATTTCCCGCAGGGTGGCAATCAGTTTTTCGGCCGTATCCAGGGATTTCTGGATATGGTTCATCTGCTCCAGAAGCGGCTGGTTATCGGTATTCATCAGTTGCAGACGGGTTGAAGAAACGAAGAGTTTGGCGGCACTGATCGGCTGCAGCAGGTCATGACTGGCGGCCTGCATGAAACGGCTTTTACTGTTATGCATCTCGCGAACCTCTGCCTCTGCCAGCGCCCGCAACCGGTTTTCTTCCCCCAACGCATGATTCAATGCAGACAGATCCGCTGTGCGCTGCTCAACGCGCTGCTCCAGGGTGGCCTTGGCCTCCTCCAGCGCAACCACCACATTTTTATAATCACTAATATCAATGTAAGTTGAGGCAAATCCACCATTGGGCATGGGATTGCCAACCACCTGGATGGTCGTGCCATTGGGCAAAGTCCGCTCAAAACGGTGCGAATTACCACTGCGCAGCAGGTCAAGACGGCGTTCCACCTGCCGTTCCAGTGTGTCTGTATCCCGATAAAGTCCCCGCCTGGCATTAAATTCATAAATCGACCTGATCGGACAGCCCACATAAAGCAATCGCGGGGGATAATCGAAGATCTGCTCGTAGCGCCGGTTCCATGCCACCACCTTCAGATCCGCATCCACGACGCACACACCCTGGGTAATTGTTTCTACGGTGGTTTGCAGCAAGTCCCGATTAAACTGAAGCTGCTCAGACGTGCCACCGACAATCGCCGCCACATCACTGAACTGAAGGGGCTCCGTACGCTGTAGCAGACCAATAATGCTCTGTGCCGACGCACTCCCCACGATAGCAGACAACGCTTTTTCAACCCGTCTGACCGCAAAAACCGGCGCCCTGTCGTTGTCCAGCAGGCGCTGATGGAAGCGCGCTTCGCAACTGCGCCACAGCTCCTCATGCTGCGAACGGCTAATGAAAGACTGGAGCAATTGCCGCAATTGCACCACGCGAACAGGGGATAATTCGAAGTCGTCATCACCGTACAGTTGCGGCTGCGGCACGTCGACAAACACATTCGCCTGGAAGGTATCGCGCTCAGCCGGTTTGACGAACAGTGACACCGAGATATAGATCAGCAGATTACTGCACAGACTCCACCACACACCATGACTCAATGGATCGAGAAACCCGGTACCGAACAGGGATTCGGGCCGCAACCAGGACAGTCCCAATGGGCCGACCGACATCACCGGATGTTGCGGCCCCAGAATCATCGGTACCAACAGGCAGTACCACCAGAACAGAAAGCCGACAGCCAATCCCGCGTAAACTCCCTTGGCATGCCCCCGACGCCAGTAAATAGCGCCCAGCAGTGCCGGGGCCAATTGGGCAAAACAGGCAAAGGAGACCAGGCCGATTGAAGCCAGCTCCTTGTCTGCCCCCATTAAACGGTACATCAGCCAGGAACCCAGCAGGACCGTCAGGATACAACCGCGGCGAATCCAGCGCAGATATTGACCCAGGAATCCAGCCTGACGAAAGTGCTGTTTGCGCCAGCGCAACAACAGCGGCAGGATAATCTCGTTGGAAACCATGATGGACAAGGTCACCGTCGCCACAATCACCATTCCGGTCGCCGCTGAAAAGCCACCGGCAAATACCAGAATGACCAACAGGTCCGAATGACTGGCCATGGCCAGCTTCAGTACATAGGTATCGGGAGAGACGCCGCTACCCCCGAGCAATTGCTGGGCCACCAGTGTGATGGGCAACACCACGGCCACAATCGCCAACAGATAGAGCGGAAACAGCCAGTAGGCCATGCTCAAATCCCGCTCATTCTGAAACTCCACCACCGTCACATGAAACTGCCGCGGCAGGCAGACAATCGCCAGCATGGATAACAGCGTCATGGTGACAAACTGCATATCAAGAGGATTGACCAGCCAGGGCTGAAGCCATGGCTCGCCGCTGGTGGCGGAGTCGCCATCAACCGCAGCGGCCATCATCAAGGCGAACACGGCCAGGGCAACTAACGCCAACAGTTTGATGATGGATTCCAGTGCCAGCGCTGACATCATGCCGCGATTGCGTTCTCGTCCCTCAATGTGCCGGGTGCCGAATACCATGGCAAAAACCGCCAGCAAACAGGCCGTAATGAACGCGTTATCCGGTTGATAGACACCCATTGTTCCGGTCGCAATGGGCCCTGCCAGGGTATCCCAGGCAATGGATACAGCATGCAGCTGCAGGGAGATGTAGGGCATGGAGCCAGCCACGGCCACCAGTGTAACCAGTGCCGCCAGAAGCTGCCGTTTACCGTAGCGGGCACCGATAAAATCCGCCAGAGAAGTCGTCTTCTGCCTGGCCCCCGCCTTGACCAGTTTTCGCAGGATAGGCATGCCGAGAACAAATACCAGCATGGGTCCGAGATAGATAGGCAGATAAGCCCAGGTATGGTGGGCCGCTGTGCCCACTGCACCAAAAAAAGTCCAGGAAGTGCAGTAAACCGCCAGCGTCAGACTATAGATGTACGGATGCAGGCGGTTGTGCCAGTTGGGATAGCGCTCTGACCAGAGTGCCACCAACACCAGAAGCGAGACACAGCCAAGGGCTACCAACAACAAAGTGGGTTGTGAAATCATGATGTCCGATTCGATCATTGTTGGCGACCATCCAGGCGGCAGAAACCTGCTGTCCGTTGGAACTCCCCTACACAGGTATAAGAAAGATTCAATGATTTTCCCAAAGGTTGCAAGTTACCGAAAAGGATCAACGATCACATTGAGACAATGGAGGGCGCAACATCGCGATCAAAGAAATCAACGCGCGGAAGGCTTCACCTATAATAACGGCTGTCGTCCTGCACAGTGTCGGGGGTGCTTCGCCATAACGATGATGTCGTCGTGTTTCTCGTTTTAGATGATCAATAAGCGGAGAGTCAATCAGGTTCAGAAAGCGAGGCAGGCAGCCATTGCTACACGCCTGATGACAGAGAAAATTAAGCCCAAAGTGTTTATTCGTTACTTTGTCGCAGAAAAACTGGCCGGCTATTTATTTTTATCGTTTATGCTGAACAGCACCGTGAATTCGTATCAAACAACAAAAACCTTATCCTCGGTATCATTTTTTGCCTTATACATCGCCTGATCGGCCCGGTGTAATGCGGTCACTGGTGTATCGTCATCCCGCACCTCTGTAACCCCGCAGGAAATAGACACGTCCAGTGGCTTGCCGTTATTGTTAAACCCCGCCTTGCGAATTTTGTCACATGCATCTTTGGCAAACACCTCTGCCCCTGTTATATCGGTATCCGTCAGCAGCACCACAAACTCATCACCACCATAACGGGCAACAACGTCTGAGGTTCTGGCCCGGACTTTCAGTGTTTCCGCTACCTTGACCAACACCGTATCGCCGGCGTTATGGCCAAAGGTGTCATTAATCTGTTTGAACTTGTTACAGTCCACAAACACCAACGATAAAGGTGCATTTACCCGCTGCTTTCGAGAAAACTCCTCTACTACCCGCGCCTCATAGCCGCCCCGGTTGTACACGCCGGTCAGTGGATCTTTCATCACCAGATCCAGGCTATTCCTCACTTCGCTGCGGAGCTTGGTGGTTTCCGACTCCATGCTCCTGACCTGTCTGGTAAGCCCCTTGATCTTCTGCTTGCTTTCCTGGTGTTGTTTGCGCTCTGTTTCAAGGTAGCTGGCCACTTTTGCAGAAAGATTGACCAATCCACTTTCCACCGTTTTTTTCAACACATCGATATTATTCTCATCAACGGCTTTACCGATCACCTGCACGTCGTCATTGACTGCTTTTTCCAACGTAGCCGCTCGTTCAAACGATTCCTCACCATCAGTAATTACCGAAAAAATGACTTCTTCAACACTTTGCAGTTTAGTGTGTAAATTTCCCAGAAAACTCTGTGTTGTAAGGCGTTCCTCATTAACCTTGCCAGTGAGTTCAGTTAACAGATCTATCACTTCATCAAGCACCGATCCCAGCGATTCAACAGATTCAGATTCAGACAACTGTTCTTTCAGCCACTTGGTTTCTGAAGGACTACCATTCAAGACATCCATGTGGGAGATGATCTGATTCAACAGATCAGTTGCCCTCAATAAAAAGCCGTCCAGTTGCTCATTTGATTTGTCATCTTTTTTACTACTTTTCTTATCGAACCAGCTGAGAACTTTGCCAGAGGAACTCTTTTCCTGAGCCTTGTGAGAAGTAGCGGTACGAAGCAAACGAAACACATCCCGCAGATACTGGAGCTGCTGATCAACCTGGGGAGCTTTGGCCATCTGGCTGGCGAGGTAGTCGAGTTTGTTTCGGTAGGACTGATCGACATTGAGAGACTTTATGCTTTCAGCAAAATCCGTCGCGTAATGACTGGTCAAAGGTAGGTGCAAATCGGCCGCGGGATTCTGTTCAAGGGTGATCATATGCCGGGCCAACTGGTCCGATAGGCGATCAAGTTCAGCTCCCTCATCGCCATCTTTGATCGAATGGCGAAGTTTTTTTAACAACCTCGCTAAATCGGGGTCCTGGGAGTCGGCCAGGTGGGTTAATCTGATACTCAGTCTGCCTAAAGAGGACTCACGATCCATTGAACAATCCTGTGCTAACGATGATTTAAAATCAGTAATGCACGTAAAAAACCTGACGGTGACATCAATTTAAATGTGAAGGGTGCCCTATAATATTATAAAAATTTAATCGTAGGTATCTATTAATCCGTTGAGACGATAGACGTGAGCAAGAACTTCTGCTATTGCCAGGTAGAGATTTTCTGGAATTTCATCCCCCAGGGGCACATTGACCAACATACTGACCAGTTGGTGATCCGAGATCAGTGGCACCTCATGTCTCTCGGCAACCTCAATAATTTGTTTTGCGATAAACCCCTCACCCTTGGCAACCACCGTCGGCGCTCCAGTGCCGCTATAGGTTAAAGCTGCAGCCTTCGAAATGCCTCGATCAGTTTTTTTTGAAATAGTCATATCCTTTCATCCACACAGCTACTGTGTATCGCACTGTCTGAAGTCTCTGCAGTTGAACCCCGCCGACACAATATGGCGCCTGTTTCGAGGCCACGACTTTCAAGGGATGAACGCAATAACTCGACCTGATCCTCCATCAACTTGAACGTATCAGGCGAAGCTGCATAGGTCACCACCGACAGCTTCTTACCAGAAAAAAAGAGTTCGGCCTCCACATGACCAAGTTTTGGAAATTCCATTCCCAGTAGCACGCTCCAACCCCGGGGTTGTTCATCTTCTGATAATCGACTTTCGTCACTGCCTATTGAAATAGACAATGTCTGATAATCGTCGTTTATTTTCACTGGCAATTCGAAAGCCCAGCGATAACTTCCGGTTTCTCGAGCTTCACCAGCCTGCATCTGGGCAAGTGTCATCCTGGCCAGTGCGCCTTCCAATTTATGCTGTAGTTCAAGCAAACCTTCTGAATCCATACTTCCTGAGCTGGATCCCGCAGTGTCCTGCTGAAACTTTACCCTGGAAAGCATACGCAACAATTCGGCTTTGAGGTCACCTCGCGGCAACACGCCCCCCATCAACAGCAACTGCTTTAGATGAGCCTCCAGAAACAACCCGGACTGATTGAGCGTTTGTTTTAGGAGCTTTGGATCAGTGAGTTGCCTGGCATCAACGACAAGGCGCTGGATTTGGGTCTGCTCTGCGGGACGAAACCCCAGCAGCGACAGAATATTGACACCCTGTGCAGTATTGAACAGCATCCGGAAAGGTTCTACCACATCGCCCTGCCGTGGCACGAGAAGCTGAAGCTGGCCAGCCATGGCAGAATTCGAATGAGTTGTGAGAGGAACAGGCGTATTGATAATTTTAAGGGTGGGCACGGGGTCAAGACGACTGATCTCCAGCGACAACTGCGCCCCTTTCTGGACAGGAATATCGGCTGTTGCAGTCACTTGATGGCCAGCAATTCGGAGGATCAGATCACCCGAGGGAGTCTTGTCTGTAACCAGGGCCTGAAGTACCTGACCCACCTGCCACGACTTCAACCAGAGACCAAAATTTTTCTGGTCTACCCTGGCAGCGGTAAGAGCTAACTGTAGTTCATCCATTGGCGACCATTACCGGCACGCTTCATGCATAGAATATTTGCCTAAGCATAGCACTGTTGAGCTCAAAAGATGACCGACAAAGACCTTAATCTTTCGCTGGATCAAAACCTATTAAAGCCTCGGAGAGAAACCGATCAGCGGGACATACCCACTGATACGGCACAGACG
>DDNV01000017.1:13427-15507 GCA_002341315.1 Cellvibrionales bacterium UBA2511 | reverse complement strand
CCACTGATACGGCACAGACGCCGCCAGAAACTGACTTGACAGCAGATCACCCCGGTCTCAACCAGCCAAAAACAGAACGACCTCAACAAACGGAGTGGCTGTTGATCGCAGTTCTAGCAAGTAATCTGTTGATGGTTATCACCATTATTTTTCTGCTCACCCAACAACCGGACACAAACAACCCAGCGGATAAGCCCGCACCGACAGAGAATGACAACAGGTTGTTCCTGGAAAGCAAAATGGATCAAATGAACCGACAGTTTGAACAGTCCATTGGTCAGTTGAACCAGCAACTTGAACAATTTCAGGTCTCACTGCTGGACCAGCAGCGCCAGCAAACCTCGGCGCTACTCGACCTCAGCGAAAACATCGAGCAAAAAGGCGGTGATCTCAAAAAAGAGAGCACCGAGACAACAACCAGCGCCCACTGGCATGTCAATGTCGGCACCTTCTCTAACAATGAAGCGGCTACACAACTGAAAAAACAGATTGATGCTATCGGCTATCAAGCCGAAATCAACCACGTCTCACTGGACGATAAAATTGTTTATCGGGTGCAATTGCCCGGCTACAAAGACCGGGAAACCGCAGAAAACACGGCTCGAGAAATCATGGATAAAACCAATTTAAATGGATTGTGGGCATGGGAGGGGAAGTAACCTCTGCTGATTTATTCCGAACAGACCTGCAAAAATTGAAATTAATTCGGGAAAATTCTCCAGCTGATCAAAGATATGAGTTTTACTCTTTACAGTTACCAATGCGAACACGAGAATGATGCCAGTTTTTTAGATTGGCCAAGATAACGTTATTTCAAGAGGTATGACTATGGATCTGGCAACACTGCTAGGGCTTGTGGGCGCTATGGCGATTGTCACAGTGGCAATTCTGTCGGGTGGCTCCGCACTGGTCTTTTTCAATCTGCCAGCCATACTCATCGTACTTGGCGGCACCTTTATGGTGGTGATGATCAAGTTCTCCCTGAAGCAATTTTTCGGTGCTTTCAAAGTCGCCACCAGGGCTTTTTTTGCCAAGACGGATAAACCCGAAGATATCATTGCACAGGTCGTGGAACTTGCGAATATAGCTCGCAAGGAAGGCACACTGGCACTTGAAAACCAGGAAATTGAAAATGAGTTTCTGAATCAGGGAATTCAGATGCTGATCGACGGAAATGACCGGGCAGTGATTAGCACTGTCATGAAACAAGATATGATTCAGACCATTGACCGGCATAAATGGGGCGCCAAAGTTTTTAGCGCCAGTGGCGATGTAGCGCCCGCCATGGGGATGATCGGGACGCTGATTGGGCTTGTACAAATGCTCTCGGCAATGGATGACCCAAAAGCCATTGGTCCCGCAATGGCCATTGCCCTGCTGACCACACTTTATGGCGCCATGTTCGCCAACATGGTGGCGTTGCCAATCGCAGACAAACTCAACTTGCGTAAATCGGAAGAAGGTCTGATAAAAGCCATATGCATAGACGGCGTGCTGGCCATCCAGGAAGGTCAGAACCCCCGTATTATTGAAGCCATGCTCAAAGCCTATCTGGAACCGAAGAAACGCAAGGAAGAGCCTTCTGAAAGTGCGGCTGCCGAGGCAGCATAAATGATCGAATACGAAGATGATGATGAGGGTGCGCCGGGAGCGCCGGCGTGGATGGCCACTTTTGCCGATCTGATGTCCCTGTTAATGTGCTTTTTTGTACTACTGCTGTCTTTCTCCGAACTGGATGTTCAAAAGTACAAACAGATTGCAGGCTCCATGAAGAATGCTTTTGGCGTGCAGAATCAAGTGAAAGTGATGGATATTCCCAAGGGGACCAGCATCATCGCACAGGAATTCAGTCCAGGCGAAACCCGACCAACCCCAGCAGAAACCATCAATCAGATAACCGCTGACACCACCAAACAGTCACTCCGGGTGGGCAATCCCGAAGCCCCCGACCTGGATGCCAAAAAGCTGAGCGAGGAACAAACCAAAGCCCTGCTCGAAGAGAAACTCAAAAACCTGATTGCCGATACCAAAGCCGATGCCGACAAACTGAGAGAAATTCTAAAAAAAGAAATCGACGAAG
>DDNV01000017.1:12321-13346 GCA_002341315.1 Cellvibrionales bacterium UBA2511 | reverse complement strand
AAGAAATCGACGAAGGAAAAATCGATATTGATAACGAGGGGCGGGCTATTACCATCCGAATTCGCGAAAAGGGCTCTTTTCCCTCTGGGTCTGCAACGTTGCATCCGGATTTTATTCCGGTCATGGTTACTCTCCGCAAGGCCCTGAAAGATATTGCGGGGAAAATTGCTGTCGAAGGACATACCGATGATGTACCTATCACTGGCAGCCGATTCCGTTCCAACTGGGATCTCTCTTCATCCCGCGCTTTGTCTGTCACCCATGAACTGATCGAAGGTGATGAGCTTGATGACGACCGGTTTATGGTCATTGGCCGTGCAGACACCCAACCATTTCAGGGCAACACCTCTCCACAGAATCGCGCCCAGAACCGGCGGGTTGAAATAGTCATCCGGCAGGGGCTGGATAAAGCGACTGCTACCAGTATCAACGATATTCAAAAAGCCAACCCTGACCTTCTAAATACACTAAATCTTGGCGATGCAGCTGTGCAAAGCCTGCAATAGGAAAAACCCGAGAAAACCATTAATGAAACAGGGAACTGAGCGCAGAAATTATTACCGCATTGACGACACAATAGGCCTGAGTTACAGACAGCTCAATACAGCTGACAGCCATTCAAGCGTCAACCCCAGTCACAAAGAGATGCCACTGACAGCTTTGCTCGCCGAAATTGACAGGGAGTTCAACCAGGCAACCAACCTTCTGTGGCAGGAAAGTCCGCTCGTTGCCCAGGCGTTGGGATTGCTGAATAAAAAATTGTCGATGGTCGCCGCACTCAACCTGAGCGAAAACCCGACAAGCATCGATTCCTATGAAAATATTATGGTTAATATCAGCGGTTGTGGCATGGCGTTTGATAGCTCGTCGGCGATTGAACCATCCACACGACTCGCACTGACAATTGTTCTGAAACCTGCCAACAGTCGTCTGGAAATGCTGGCTACCGTGGTGGATTGTACTCCGATCAATCAGGCTGGCGAGGACACTCACCGGATTAGAGTACAGTTTCAGGAAAATGGTAC
>DDNV01000017.1:8762-12200 GCA_002341315.1 Cellvibrionales bacterium UBA2511 | reverse complement strand
CACCGGATTAGAGTACAGTTTCTGGAAAATGGTACAGCTCAGGAAGAGCTGATCCAGCATATTGTACAGCGCCAATGGTCAACACCGAGAGAGCCCTGAAACCGGTCAATGAGTATGCGGCTTTCACAATACATCCAACAGCCGCTAACAGCGCTCATCCACGTTACCTCCCAGTCTGGACTGCCTCTTCTTTTTTACGGCCTGTTTTTCGGAAAAAACCTGATCATCTTTTGGCTTTTGCTCACTCTCTTCCTTGCCCACTACAGGCCGGCTTTTTGATACAGAGCTTATTTTATTCAATCTCACTGAATCGATCATATCGATTCTCCCACTGGGCTCATCACATTATCTATCGCTATGCTTTTCCTTTTTTGTCCAGTAATGTCGGATACTTTCCCGATAGTTAAGGATAATACAGATACCTGTCAAGCTACCTCAGCTTCCCGCTTGGTCCTTTAACATCTCAAACTCGTAAATTCTCTGATCCTGGCGGTTTGCCATTGAAGCCACCACCACTATGACCACACGTCGATTCTTGGCTCGTCCCGTTTCAGTCGTGTTCTCGGCAATTGGACGAAATTCACCATAACCGATAGCAGCCATTCTGGAGGCGGCAATGCCATTGCTTTCAAACAGCCTGACAACTGCTGCCGCACGGGCGGTGGAAAGCTCCCAGTTCGAAGGAAAAATCACCGTATTGATAGGCTGATTATCTGTAAAACCCTCCACATGAATCCGGTTGGGTAACTCCCTGAAAATCTTTGACAGTTTTTGAAGCACAGGTATTGAAGCGGGAACCAGATCGCTGCCGCCACTGGGAAATAACAGGCTCGACTTTATCTCTACCTCCAGCCAGAACTTGTTGCGCTTGATGTTGACAATTTCTTCATCTATCAGCGAATCGAGTTGCTCCTCCACATGGCCAGCCATTTCATCCACTTCTTTTTCCGCGGCATTAAAAGCTTTTTGCATGATGATATCTTCAGGGGAGAACTCCATCGCCGACGGGTCACTATCATCGGCCGGGGAGTCCTGATTCTGGGGCAACATGGGGGTAATAATTGGCGCGGGATTGGCTGAAACATCCATAACCTGATCGGGCATCATCAATGGCGATCGCACCAACTGCCCAATTTGAACCGGTTCGAGAGATGACTTCGGTTGGCGGAAAGCCGACACCATTGAGCTGGAAAGAACCCGGTATTTACCTTCATTAACGGACGAGATGGAATACATGACCACAAAAAAAGCGAATAACAGGGTGATAAAGTCAGCATAGGAAACCAGCCACCGCTCGTGATTTTCATTCTCTTGATGCAGTTTTTTTCTGGCCATGGCCTAGGTCAGGTACCCTTCGAGTTTGCTCTCGATTGAGCGGGGATTCTCTCCCTCGGCTATGGCTACCATCCCATCCACCAGCATATCCCGATACTGGACCTGGTCATTCACCAACATTTTTAGCTTGTTCGACATGGGTAAAAAAAAGAAATTTGCCAACCCCACCCCGTAGATTGTGGCCACAAATGCAACCGCAATACCGGGGCCGAGTGCAGCCGGATCAGACAGATTGTTCATCACGTGTATCAACCCCATCACGGCCCCGATAATGCCAATGGTAGGAGAATATCCGCCCATCGCTTCATAAACTTTGGCACTGTTCATCTCATGTGCGGCAAAGCTATCGATCTCGACTTCAAGGATTTTTCGAATGTCATCGGGCTCATTACCATCGACCAATAGCTGAAGTCCCTTCCTGGTGAACTTGTCTTTTTCCCTGTCTGCCACCGCCTGCAATCCAAGCAGCCCTTCTTTGCGAGAAATTTTGCTCCAGTCCACCATCTTCTTCATGATGTCGGAGCGCGCCATCGGTGGTGGGAAAAAAATCCATCGAAAGCGCTTTAACGCATGCAGGAAAATATGCAGGGGAGTCTGGACCAGAGTGGCACCGAGGGTACCACCGAAAACAATAATAAAAGCCGTTAACTGAATCAGCGAGTCAGTATGCCCACCCTCCAGCATATTGCCGCCGATCACTGCAGCCAGAGACAGTATGACCCCGGCCATGGTGAGGAAATCTACGGATCGACGTCCAGCAGCCATTCAGCGCGCCCCTACCCTGTCCACTCGCACAACTGACCCCTGATTCGGGCCAGTGCCTGTCCGTGAATCTGGCAGACCCGCGACTCCGTGATGCCAAGAACTGCCCCGATCTCTTTCAGGTTCAGTTCATCGCTATAGTAGAGAGACATCACCATTTGTTCTTTTTCTGGCAACCCGGTAATCGCCTGAGCCAGTGCCGCCCGAAATCCCGCATCAGCCATTCTGGCAAAAGGATCACTGTCTCCGGGTGCCGCCCCCTCCTGCTCGATATCCTCCAGGGACATCATCCGGCATGTGGCGAGCTCCCCTGCCATTGCCTGATAATCGGACAACGTCATCTGTAGTTCCCGGGCAATGTCCACATCCGAAGCCGGGCCAGTCAGACGCGCCTCTGCAGACCGAATAGCGGAGGAAACCCGCTTCATTTTTTGCTGCACCGAGCGCGGCACCCAGTCGTTTCGTCGCACTTCGTCCACCATGGCACCCTTAATACGAATGGCTGCGTAGGTAGAAAAGCTGGCACCCAGTGAGACATCGTAGCTCTCCCTTGCCTGTAATAGCGCGATCAGGCCAACCTGGAGCAGGTCGTCCAGTTCGACTGTGTTCGGCAGTCGGGCAATCAGATGCAAACCGATTTTCCTGACCAGCGGCAAATGCGACTGAAGAACATCCTCCATACTCGATCGCTGTTCCTGGGCATAAACCGTCGCATCAGGCATGATCAAGCATCCAGCGCCAGATTGCCGCAACTGATCAGGCGCTCAACAAAAAACCCCAGACCCCCTGTGTCCGAGCCCGTTTTAAAGCGGTCATCAATCGTGACTGCCAGCCTGTTCAGCGCAACTGCAGACTGACTACGGGGGTAAGCCTGCACAACAGCTGCCTGCTGTTGAACCGCCTTCCGCAGGTAATCGTCTCGAGGCACGGCACCCAGGTAACCCAGATGCACGTCCAGAAAGCGGTCGGTGGCTCGCAATATTTTTTCGTAGAGCTGTCGACCCTGTACAGCCCGGTCAACCATGCTGGCGACTACCTGAAAACGTTTAACACCGCATTCACGATTCAATACTTTAATCAGGGCATAGGCATCTGTTATCGATGTGAGCTCATCACAAATCACCACTAAAATTTCCTGACAGGCGCGGGTAAAATTCAGCACACCGCTGTCGATTCCCGCCGCAGTATCGACAATTAACGTATCCACGGGGATCGTCAACTCACTGAAAGCACGGATCAAACCCGCCTGCTGCTGGGGCAACAGGGAAGCCATCTCGGCCACCCCGGATGAGGCCGGCACAACGCGAACTCCCCTGGGGCCGTCCACCAGAATCTCCTCCG
>DDNV01000017.1:3384-8683 GCA_002341315.1 Cellvibrionales bacterium UBA2511 | reverse complement strand
AACTCCTCCAGCGTGCGCTCACCGGAGAAAACATGCTGAATGTCGTACTTTGGTTTAAGCCCCAACGCAATATCGACATTCGCCAAACCCAGGTCGGCATCAAACAACAGAACCGAACGATCCAGTGCCGCCAGACTCACCGCAAGATTGATCGCGATATTGGTTTTCCCCACCCCGCCTTTGCCACTGGTGACGGCAATGACGTTAACAGGGGATGGCGAAGCCATCTTTTGCAGGCCTTCAGCTTGATTGAACATAGAATACCTAAACTGCGACCGAGCTGGTCATGGGGGTTTTATCCAGTTTCCGATCAATCGATCGCTCTTCTGCTTCCATTAGATCCACTGCCTTGCCCATCAGGTATTCCACCCGGGCAGGAGCGATATCTTCAGGGACTTTCTGGCCTGCACTGACGTAGGCCAACGGCAGATTGTTCTTGATAACCAGATCAAGTAGTCCACCGAGACTGGAGGACTCATCCACTTTGGTCACCATGGCGCCAGCGAGTGCCTGACGACCAAATACCTGGATCAACTCTTTCAAAGAACCGGATTGCGCCGTGGCAGAAAGTACCAAATACGCATCGATGTCATAACCTACAGATTTCAGCGTATTGAATTGCTCATAAAGACGGATATCCCGTTGACTCATGCCCGCAGTGTCGATCAGCACCAGTTTTCGGGAGGAGAGTTGGTCGAGTGCCGCCTTCAGCTGGAAGCCGTCTGTTGCCACAATCATCGGAATACCCAGGTAACCGGCAAACGTTTCGAGTTGTTCCTGTCCACCAATCCGGTAACAGTCAGTAGTAATCAGTCCGACCTGTTTGGCACCGTGACGCATCACAAATCTGGCAGCCAGTTTAGCAATGGTGGTGGTTTTACCCACACCGGTTGAACCAACCAACGCGACCACACCACCATCGTTGAGCAGGCTGTCACCTGTTATCCGAATTTTCCTGGAAAGCATGGTCAGGGATTTTTTCCAGATGTCTTCAAGATCACCTTTGGCCGGCAGCCGGTCGACGACGGCACCGCTGAGCCAGCGGGACAGGCCGAGCTTCGTCAAACGGCTAAACAGCGCCGCCTTTACCGAGGGCTTTTCAGCCATTTCTCGCCAGGCCAACTGAGCCAACTCACCTTCGAGCAGGCCTCGGAGATTACCCAGTTCCCGCTGCAAATCTCCCAGTGTTGGGGTGTCTGGTGCGGGGCCTGTTTCCGGCTCAGTCAACCGGGGCTTGGGGGACTCCTGAGGATTGAGATCGCGCTCGTCAAAATCCACGGCTGCCACCAGTTCGATTTGATCGCCAACGTTTTTGCTGGACAGAATGACCGCATCCGCACCCATCTCGGCGCGAATTCTGGCCATGGCACTGCGGCTATCCTTGTCGACAAAACGCTTGATCTTCATGCTGCTACTTCCTCACTAATCACTAATCTTCTGAAACGGCATCAGGACCAAAAGCCGATCCGGTTAATCAACCATTGAGCTGGTTATTGCCAATCGTGGCCACCACCTTAATATTTTTACTGGCGGGAATTTCTTCATAAGCGAGGATATAAAAATTGCCTATCCGCCCCCGCAGCAAACGCGACAGGAATAATCTCACCTGACTGGCCACCAGCAATACCGGGTTTTTACCCTGGGCTTCAATTTTTCCGGAAGCGGCAACAATCTGCCCGATAACATTTTCAACCAGTGCCGGTTCAAGCCCGCCGGCATTCCCCTGTACTGCACCCTGCAATATCTGTTCCAGCTGTGAATCAAACACCATTACAGCCATCTCATCCCCTACACCATTAGCGGTCTGGAAGATTGTCTTGCCCAGTGCAATGCGCACCTGACTGGTTAAAGCGTCAGGATCCTGACTCTTTGCACCGTGTTCTGCCAAAGCTTCGGCGATTGTCTTCACATCCCTGATCGGGAGGCCTTCCTCCAGCAGGTTTTGCATCACCTTGGTCACCACACCCAGCCCCAATGGCTTGGGCACCAGGTTTTCTACCAGTTTGGGCGATGTCCGGGACAACTTGTCCAGCAACTGCTGAACACCATCCTGCCCCAACAGCTCCTGAGCATTGTTCTTGATGAGTTGACTCAGGTGCGTAGCGATAACCGTGCTGCAATCCACCACCGTAAAACCCATCGCCTGGGCATCATCCCGCTGGGAACTGTCGATCCAGACGGCATCGAGTCCAAAAGTGGGGTCCTTGGTCGCCGCCCCCTCCAGTTCCCCGTAAACCTGGCCGGGATTAATCGCCAGCTCCTTGCCGGGAAACACCTCGCCCTGCCCGACTATCACGTCGTGAAAACCAAGGCGGTATTCGTTGGGAGAAAGGTCCAGGTTGTCGCGAATATGCACTGAGTGCACCAGAAAACCGAGCTCCTGGGACAGCTTTTTACGGACACCCTTGATACGGGTCAGCAATTCACCACCCTGTTTCTTGTCCACCAGTGAAATCAGTCGGTAACCCACCTCGAGGCCTATTTCATCCACCATTTCCACATCGTCCCAACTGAGGTCCCGCGACTCGGCAGGCTTTTCAGCAGGAGCGGGCTCTATAGGAAGCAATTCAACTTTCTGCCGCTGTAATTGCATATAGGCCGGTGCGCCAAGCAAGCCGGCCAGTCCCAGAAAGACCAGGTTGGGCATCCCCGGCACCAGCCCCATGGTGCCGATCAGTGCAGCAGTCACAAACAGCACTCTGGTGTTGCTGAATAACTGGGTTAATACTTCCTCGCCCATATCCTGCGAACTGGACACACGGGTGACAATAATGGCCGCAGCAGTGGACAGCAGCAGTGACGGGATCTGTGCTACCAGTCCATCACCAATGGTGAGCAGAACATAATTGTGGGCCGCCTCGCCGGCGCTGAGATCGTGTTGCAGCACCCCCACGGAAAAGCCGCCAATAATATTGATAAACAGAATCAGAATGCCCGCCACCGCATCCCCGCGCACGAACTTGCTGGCACCGTCCATGGCACCATAAAAGTCCGACTCCTGAGAGACCTCCTGACGACGAAGTAATGCCTGGTCCTGGGTGATCAGCCCCGCATTCAGATCTGCGTCAATGGCCATCTGCTTGCCGGGCATGGCATCCAGGGTAAACCTGGCGGTCACTTCCGAGATTCGACCGGCGCCCTTGGTAACCACAACAAAATTGATAATGACCAGAATGGCAAAGACAACCAGGCCTACGGCATAGCTACCGCCAACCACAAACTCCCCAAAGGCCTGAATCACTTTGCCGGCAGCACCCGTACCCTCGTGGCCTTCCAGTAGAACAACCCGGGTTGAAGCGACGTTCAACGCCAGTCGCAATAATGTGGCAATCAATAGAACCGTGGGAAAGACGGCAAAGTCGAGAGGCCGTCGGGAGTAAACCGAAGCCAGCAGGACAATGATGGCCAGCGCAATGTTGAAGGTAAACAGCAGATCCAGCGCAAACGCTGGTAATGGTAATACCATCATTACCAGCATCATGAACAGCAGCACGGGGGTCCCCAGACCGGCCAGGGAAGAGAAGCTGAAGCCGCTATCGGATGCCGTGGTATTGGTCATTTTATTCATGATCGTCTATCTGATCCTCGCTAATTTGATCCCGGTATTCATCCGGAATCCACAAGTCTTCCGGCGGGGCCACATACTCGGTGCTGGGCGCCCGTTTCAGTTGATAGACATAAGCCAGCACCCTGGCCACAGCGAGGTACAGATTCTGCGGAATCTCCTGACCAATATCGGTGCTGGCATAGAGGGCGCGCGCCAACGGGGGCGCAGAGAAGATAGGCACATCAACCTCCCCGGCGAGAGTGCGGATCCTGAAAGCCACCAGGTCCCGGCCTTTTGCCACCACCATTGGCGCCGCTCCCGGTCGACTATCGTATTTCAGGGCCACCGAGAAATGGGTCGGGTTGGTAATCACCACATCGGCTTTGGGCACATCCTGCATCATTCGTCCCTGGGAAATTTCACGCTGCAGGGAACGGATACGACTTTTCACCTCGGGTTTACCGTCAGTTTCCTTCATCTCATCACGCACTTCCTGGCGCGTCATTTTCAGTTGCCTGTTGTGGTCCCACAGGGAAAATGGCACGTCGAGAACCACTATAAAAATCAGGCTGAAACTGAGTAAAATCAGACTCCATAACAGCAACGATATACTTTCACTCATCGCCAGAGCTGGAGGACGGCTGGCTAATAACAGAATTTCTTCACTGTACTGATAAAAGAGAAAAACAGTCGCACCAATCACCAGGAAAAACTTAAACAGCGTCTTCACCAGCTCCATCAAACCTTTCGCGGAAAACAGCCGTCCAATACCTTTGACGGGATCCAGTTTTTCAAACTTGAAGGCCATTGCCGAAACACTGAACGACCAGCCACCCATCAGCAAAGGACCGGCAAAAGCGCCGATCACCGTCACGCCGAAAAAAGGCACCAAAACCATTAGTGAAGACATCATCAGATCGCCGAAACGCACTGTGATCATCGATGTGTTAAAGGCCGTTGCACGATCAAAGCTGAGCGACTGTTCAACTAACAATGCAAACTCGCTCGTCAATGCAGACCCCATTATCAACATGGCGATGGCGCCCACCAACAGCGACAGCATGGTATTCAGCTCACGGGATCGGGGAACCTGGCCTTTTTTTCGAGACTCCTGCTTGCGCCGTTCCGTCGGCTGTTCGGTGCGCTCCTGTGATGCCTGCTGATCTTCTGCCATACCTACCTAGCGAAACAATTCGAAAGCATGAGCAAGTCCGCTATCAAACATGTCGATCAACAGTGAAAATATTGCCGGCATCGACAGCAGAATAAATACGAACCCCGCCATAATGGTGACGGGAAAACCGACTGCAAAAATATTTAATTGTGGGGCAGCGCGCGTAATCACACCAAAGGCCAGATTAATCAGCAGCAAGGCTATCAGGGTTGGCAGTGCCAACAGCAATGAACTCAAAAACATCTGGCTGGCCCACAGCACCAGATTCAGGGCAATTTCAGAATCCCACCCGGACCAACCCACCGGCAAAAGCACGAAACTGTCTGCCAGAATGGCCAGCAAAATCAGGTGACCGTCGATCGCAAGAAAAATCAGCGTCGCAAGAATCAGATAGAGCTGGCTCAACACCGGTACCTGGACACCATTCTGCGGATCGACAGCCATGGCGAAACCCAGTCCCATGGTGACCGCCAGCGTCTGACCGGCAATCACCACTGCAGCAAAAAGCATCTGAACCAGGAAGCCCATGGCGAGACCCACCACCAGTTGTTGCGATGCCACAATCAAACCGGCAGGAC
>DDNV01000017.1:0-3295 GCA_002341315.1 Cellvibrionales bacterium UBA2511 | reverse complement strand
CAATCAAACCGGCAGGACTCAAAGGATCGATTGCCGGCAGCGCCGGCAACGACGGCGCCAACAGCGCTGTCACCAGTACAGCCAGGAGAATTCTGGCCCTGACAGGAAACGTGGAAGCCCCGAAAATTGGCGCGGCCAGCAGCAGCGCAGTGATTCGCAAAAATGGCCAGCAATAGGACTGCGTCCACGCCATCAGTTGGTCTGCAGAAAACAGCAAGGCGACTAACCCACCATGCCGGGTATGTCTTGAAACAGACGCAGGGAAAACTCCGTCAATATACGCAGCATCCAGGGTCCGCCAACAAACAGTGCTACTGCCACCACAATCAGCTTCGGAATAAAGCTCAGTGTCATTTCCTGAATTTGGGTGGCCGCCTGAAACACCCCGATCAGCAGACCCACAGCCAGGGCCGACAACAATAACGGCGCGGCCAGCAGCATGGTCACGATCAGGGCGCTCTGGCCGACATCCAGCACAGCTTCAGGTGTCATGTGAACATTTCTCCGTCAGGTAACAAAACTGGCGGCCAGGGTCCCGACAATAAGAGACCAGCCGTCAATCAAGACAAACAGCATTATTTTGAAAGGCAATGAAATCAGCATGGGGGACAACATCATCATCCCCAACGACATCAGTACACTGGCCACCACCAGGTCGATCACGAGAAAGGGTATGAAAATCAGGAAGCCTATCTGGAAAGCGGTCTTCAGCTCGCTGGTAAGAAACGACGGCAGCAGAACTTTCATCGGGATATCATCCTCATCAATAAACCCCCCATAGCCACCCAGTTCGGCAAACATCACCAGATCCGCTTCGCGGGTCTGGTTGAGCATAAATTCACGAAAGGGTTGTTTGGCATTTTCCAGCGCTTCCTCAAAGCCGATACTCTCCTCCATGTAGGGCTTTAGCCCGGTGTCGTATGCCTGTTCAAGTACGGGTGACATGATGAAAAGGCTGAGGAACAGTGCGAGCCCCAGCAAAATCTGATTGGAAGGGGTCTGGGCAGTGCCGAGTGCCTGACGCAGGATGGCCAGTACCACAAGCACCCGGGTAAAAGATGTCATGGTGATCAACGCTGCCGGCAACAGACTCAGCAGCGTCATCAACAACAGGATTTGCAGGCTGACCGAGTAATTGCTGCCGCCACCCGCAGCTGGTTCTACGGACAGCAAAGGAATGGTCGCATCCGCGAAGGCCAGACCAGGGACACATAGCAGTCCCAGTAACAGCCATCTCAGGCAGGGTTTCATCGGTGGTTCTCCGTGGGCAACACTCGACCGAGAAGTGCACCAAAATCCCGGTTTTTTGACTGGTCCGCTGAAACCACCGGTTCCTCAAACACATGCAGCGTACTCACACCACCCGGTGCCACACCGATCAATAACTGCTGTTCCCCTGCCTGCAACAGCAGCACTTTTTCTCTGGTACCCACCCGCGTGGAACCGATCACCCTGACTGGCGTATGGTGGCCCATGGACACACCGTTCAGTTTTTTCAAAAGGAAAAGCAGTCCGAAAATACACCCGAAGACCAGCAGCAGTGAACCGATCACTTGCAACAGGTAGCCACCACTGAAAAGCCCGCCCGGATTCGTCGATGTGGCTGCTGCCAGGGTATGAACAGGAACGACCACGGCAACCACTGAAAGCAGTAGAGACCGCAGCGGCATAATGGCAATCCTCACTTGAGTTTTTTCAACCGTTCGGATGGACTGACGATGTCAACCAGTCGCAGGCCAAACTGCCCATCGACCACCACCACTTCACCCCTTGCAATCAGGGTACCGTTGACCATCAGGTCCAACGGTTCATCCATCTCGCGGTCCAGTTCAACCACAGAACCCTGATTGAGCGCTATCAGGTCCTTGATGGGCAATCTGCTCCTGCCGATTTCCACTGACAGCGTGACCTGTACATCGAGCAGGGCATCGAGGTTGATTTCTCCACCACCCTCGGGAACGGACCGGGAATCCTCTGCCTCCAACTCTTTGAGTGGCACAGATTCTTCTGTTCCTGAACCCGGCTGTGGAGACTGTGGTTTGGTTTCATCCACCTGGTCGTTCATCGGCCACCTCTATCTAAAAATTGCTCTTCATTAACTGTCATGTTTGAGAACCTGTTTAATTTTGATCGACTTCCTGCCGCTCATTGCACCATGTTCACCAACACAGAATGGTGCGCCTTCAATACACAGGGTTACTGCAGTCGGCGCCGCCAGTGGAATCACTGCACCCTTGCGAAGCTGCATAACGTCAGACAGGCTCATATTTTTACTGGTAAAGACCCCGCTGACCTCCAGCTCCACCGACAACAACTCCCGACGGAAAAAGTCCTCCCAGCCGGGGACATCTGTTTTCGAGGTCTGCCCTGCCGCAGGATTACCGAGACGGTTTTTAAGTGGCTCGATCGCGGCGTAGGGAATGAACCAGTCGATGATTCCCTCCCAGTCGAACAGCTTTATCACAAAGGGAAATTTCAACAACAACTCGCCAGCTGCGAGAGGTTGAATAAAGTCCGGGTTGGTCTCAAACCCACAAACCTCACCAGACAGGGAAATTTTTTCCTGCCAGCCCTCGGTCAGGGCGCTGAGAAAGCGGCCAACGACCAGATCGTTGATCCGGCGCTCGGTGGGCGTCAGATTGGCACGGTTCGATTTGTGCCCGCCACCACCTGTCCATCCGCCAAAATACTGATTGACAAAAAATGACAGTGCATCGCCGGACACAACCACCAGTGACGTCCCATTTAGTGGCGCTGTTTTTATCTGGGTGATCCCTGCCAGTTCCGGCATGCTCAATAGCGCTTCTTCCTGTTTCATCGGGCGAATATCTGCTACCTGAACCTCAACCGGTGCCTTGAAAAGACTTTGCAGCCCCTGGGCGAAAGACATGGCCTGTTTTTCAGTGAGGGTTTTCAATACCGGCATCTGCACCAGCAAGGTTTGTTCCCTTGTGCTGAAATCAAATGAGGCACAATGGCGAGTAGCAGCCGCATTTTGCCCGGCCGCAGCTTCGTCAGAAACACTGCCCATCAGCGCTTCAAGCTCCCCTTCGGATAAAACCTCTTTATCGACCATCAGAATTCACTATTGGCGTTACTGCATGACAAATCCGGTAAAAAACACATCATCCACTTTTTGTTCGCCCTTAAGGCGAATCACATCCTGGATGGACTGGCGCACTGTTTTGCGTAACTGCTCCTTACCTTCAAGAGTGTTGAGCGCATCATAGTCCTGCCCACTGAACAGCAGGATCAGGCTATTGCGCACTGCCGGCATGTTGGCCTGGATCTTGTC
>DDNV01000096.1:17892-20051 GCA_002341315.1 Cellvibrionales bacterium UBA2511 | reverse complement strand
TGATATTTCGAGAATTGTCGAAAGAAAATTGAAAATGGCTATTGCCGATGGCAGTGTTTTTGTGGACGGTCGCGAGATTTATACGGCGAAAGATCTGCGTGTTGGACTGTTCGAGTCCACTGACAACTTCTGATTTTTTCTACTACAATAGCCGGACCTGACAGTCGGCATAGGTATAAACGATGAAACGTGTAGTAATTACCGGAATGGGGATAGTTTCCTGCCTGGGTAATGACAAAGAAACTGTCGCCACCTCTCTGATGGAGGGTAAATCCGGTATCGTCTTCCGGGAGGATTTCAAGGAGATGGGCCTGCGCTGCAACGTGGCTGCCCGTATCGACCTTGATCTCGCGGAGCTGATTGACCGCAAAATTCTCCGCTTTATGGGCCCCTCAGCGGCTTACGGCTATATTGCCACCGAGCGCGCCATTGCCGACGCCGGTCTCAGCGAGAACCAGGTCTCCAATATCCGTACCGGGCTGGTAATGGGATCCGGTGGCGTATCCGGTGAAATGTTCACCGAAACCATTGATGTTATGCGTGCCAAAGGCATCAAAAAAGCAGGCCCTTACCGGGTAACCCAGATCATGGCCAGCACCGTTTCCGCTTGCCTGGCGACACCGTTCAAAATCAAGGGCACCAACTATTCCATCGCCTCTGCCTGCGCCACCAGTGCCCACAGCATTGGTCACGCAATGGAACTGATTCAGATGGATAAACAGGACGTTGTCTTTGCCGGGGGTGCCGAGGATATGCACTGGTCAATGGCGGGCATGTTCGATGCCATGGGAGCGTTATCGACCAAATATAACGATACGCCTGAACTCGCCTCGAGGGCCTATGACGCAGACAGAGACGGTTTCGTACCGGGGGTCGGGGCAGGCTGCCTGGTGGTGGAAGAACTGGAGCACGCCCTGGCGCGGGGTGCCACAATTTATGCCGAACTGGTGGGCTATGGCTCCACCTCGGATGGTTATGACATGGTGGCACCGTCCGGAGAAGGGGCCGCACGCTGCATGAAAATGGCGATGCAAACCACACAAGGCGATATCGACTATATCAACACCCATGGTACCAGCACACCAGTCGGTGATTTGCAGGAGCTGAAGGCCATCAAGGAAACCTTTGGCGAAAAAGTACCACCCATCAGCTCGACCAAATCACTGTCCGGTCACGGACTCGGCGCCGCTGGTGTTCAGGAAGCAATTTTCAGTCTGCTGATGATGGAGCACAACTTCATCTGCGCTTCCGCCAACGTCGACAATCTTGATCCCGAAGCAGCAGACTTGCCCATTATCACCAGACGGGTGGATCAGGCCAATCTGCAACGTGTCATGTCCAACAGCTTTGGTTTTGGTGGCACCAATGCAACGCTGGTCTTTCAGCGCTACAACCCCTAGTTTGCTACTGAAATTATCTTATCCTTCACGGGAGAGCCGATTTGGCTCTCCCGGTATATAACCCAGACGATAAATTGATGGCAACCAGCTCACAGCCCTCATCCACTTCCAGCTTTGCGCCACTCATTGCCATCGTTGATGTCATCAACGTGGTTTTTGCCAGCATAGTGGCTCACTGGCTTCGTTTTGGCTCCGTCGACATGTCGGCCAAATTTGAAGTTTTGACCGGTGGCACAGCGCTGCTGCTGGTTTTCCTCCTCACCATTACCGGTGTCTACGACTCATGGCGGGGCAGACGACTGCTGCCCCTGCTCAAACGCTATACTTTCTCGCTACTGCTGGCTGTGTCGGTACTCATGGCCTTTCTGGTGTTTACCAAAACAGCCATCGAGTTTTCCAGACTCTGGCTGTTTTACCTGGTAACGCTGACCTGGTTGGGAGGCACGTTCTACCGTTGCGGATACCACTTCTATCTGAAGCGCCTGCGAAGTGCCGGCAAAAACCTGCGGTCGGTACTGGTCATTACCAGCAATCACCACCACGCCGGGGAACTCTTTGACGAGCGGGAAATGCAACAGTCCGGTTACCGACTAGTACATCATGTGCATGCCAGCGAAATAGAGCGCTGGGCTCACTCCGGTCAGGTGATAGAGGAACTCAGTAAATATTCGGTCGATGAGGTGTGGCTCGACCTGCCGCTTAGTATGGGCAGCTTCATCAAAGACATTGTCTATGCTCTCCGCCATGTGACGGTAGACA
>DDNV01000096.1:17338-17757 GCA_002341315.1 Cellvibrionales bacterium UBA2511 | reverse complement strand
TTTGAAGACATCCAGCTCCTCAACCACAAGGTATCGAGTATCCTCGGTCACTACGCCATAGATATCAGCTGCACCCCCATGAGCGGCTTTAATCGCGTCCTCAAGCGCTGTGAAGATCTGGTGCTCGGCACACTGATCTGCGCACTGATCACACCTGTTTGTCTGGTAATTGCGCTGCTGATCAGATTCAGTTCGCCTGGCCCCGTATTATTCAAGCAGTATCGTAATGGCCAGGATGGCAGACGCTTCAAGGTTTACAAGTTCAGATCCATGACGGTTCATCAGGAAGCTAATGGTACGGTAACCCAGGCGAAACCCGATGACCCGAGGCTCACCAGACTGGGGGCCTTCCTGCGACGTACCAGTCTCGATGAGTTACCGCAGTTTTTTAATGTCGTGCAGGGCCGCATGTCCATCGT
>DDNV01000096.1:15618-17115 GCA_002341315.1 Cellvibrionales bacterium UBA2511 | reverse complement strand
CTCGCCCAGATCCGCGGTTATCGGGGGCTGACCGATACACTGGAAAAGATGGAGCGACGGGTAGAATGCGACCTTGAATACATCAATAACTGGTCGCTGTGGCTCGATCTGAAGATCATCACCCTCACAGTGTTTAGTATCTTTCACAACCGAAATGCGTTCTAACCCGCCACCACGCCGCCAGGCTTTCCTTCCGCGATGACAACCGTTAGCATCGGCAGACGAACCCGTAGGTCATGCGCGATCATCGTTAATAACCAGAATAAGGAAATGCCATGAAACTCTATGACTATCCCGGTGTCCCCAACCCGCGACGGCTGAATATCTTCATGGCCGAAAAGGGCATCAATTTTCCGCGCATTGAGGTGGATTTGCTGAAAGGGGAGCAACTTACCGCAGATTTTCGACTGAAAAGCCCCAACTGCGATGTGCCTGTACTGGAACTTGATGATGGCACTTGTATCTCCCAGACGAATGCCATTGCACGCTACCTGGAAGCCCGTCATCCAGAGCCACCCTTGTTTGGCGCCACTGACCAGGAAATTGGATTAGTGGAAATGTGGAACCAGATTTGTTTTACCAACGGCTTTCAGGCAGTGGCAGACCTGTTCAGAAATGGGCCTGACTGGTTTGATGGAAGGGCTCTGGTCGGACCGCACAATTACGATAAAATCCCGGCCCTGGTGGAACGCGGTCGGCAACGCATCATGAATTTCTATGATGACCTAAACCAGCATCTAGCCCACCGTTCCTACCTTGCCGGGAACAATTTCTCCATGGCCGATATCACCGCACTGGTAACCATCGACTTTGCCGAATGGGCAGGGGTAGCCATGCCCGACGGGCACGAGCATCTTCACTTATGGCACCAGCAGATATCGCAGCGTCCCAGTGTCGTGGCCAACAGCTAAGTACGAGAGCTGAGCCAATGACAGGACTGTGCTTCCGAGGTAAACTGTCGTCCTAATTTTAGTCAGTGGAGCAAGGCATGGCTCGGGGTATCAATAAGGTTATTTTGATTGGCAATCTGGGGAAAGACCCGGAAACACGGTATATGCCCAGCGGTGGTGCAGTGACCAACCTCACACTGGCCACCAGTGAAACCTGGAAAGACAAACAGACAGGCCAGCCGCAGGAGCGAACCGAATGGCATCGGGTTGTCTTTTTTAATCGTCTGGCAGAAATCGCTGCCGAATACCTGAAAAAAGGCAGCAAGGTATATATTGAGGGCTCGCTCAGAACCCGCAAGTGGCAGGACCAGAGCGGTCAGGACAAATACACCACTGAAATCGTGGCGAATGAAATGCAGATGCTGGATAGTCGTGGTGGGGCAGGCTCGGGCTCAACAGGCTACGACGATAGCATGCAACAGCAAGGCCCATCAGGTAGCGGTCAAGGGGGTTACAGCAAGCCCCAGCAACAGCAGCCGCCGGGGTCCAGCAATAACAGCAACAGCACAGATCCCGGATTCGACAGTTTTGACGATGACATCCCGTT
>DDNV01000096.1:0-15428 GCA_002341315.1 Cellvibrionales bacterium UBA2511 | reverse complement strand
TTTTGACGATGACATCCCGTTCTGACAAACCAAATCGCATAAAAAACCCGCTTTTACGCGGGTTTTTTATGCCGTTAAACCGGTGTCTCCAGCGGACGTCCCAGCGCTGACTCCATGTCCGTCTGACAGAAAAAGTCCTTGTCCACTTTAAAGTATGCCAGCCGGTGATCCGGCATAATCACCACGTCCTGAACACCCGGCACCGGCCCGACAAAGTGTTCCGCAGCGATCACCTCCCCCGGCAGCAAAGTAACCACCAGACTCTTCAAGTGCGCCGGCTTCTTCATGGTCACTGCAGCAATCAGCCAGACCAGAACCGATACGGCCACCATCCAGAAAACCTCGGCATAACCAAACCGCCAGGCTACATAGCCACCGACCACACCACCGAGAAAAGCACCCAGAAACTGGCTGGTGGAATAAATCCCCATGGCGGTTCCGCGACCGCCGGCCGGCGCCAGCTTGCTGACCAGCGACGGCAGCGACGCCTCCAGCAGATTAAAGGCCATGAAAAACAGGAATAAACCCACGATAAAGCCATAGCGGTGACTGGTATTGGCGGCAAGAACCATTTCGGCTAAAACCAGCAGAGTAACCGCGCCAATAAACACCGGTTTCATTTTGCGGCGCTTTTCCCCAACGATAATAAAAGGCAGCATGCAGAGAAACGACAAGCCCATCGTGCCAAGATAAATCATCCAGTGATCGCCGCGGACCAGATCCAAGCTCTGCTCCAGAATCACCGGAACTGCCACCCAGCTGGCCATCTGGGCAAAATGCAGGGTGCCGATCCCCAGATTGAGCCGCAACAACTCAGCGTCTTTTAACAAGCGGCCAAACATTGCCGGTACCGCTTCTGCTTCCGCATTGTGAAGCAAGGTCACCGGTGTGGGAATCACCAGGGCCAACACCCCAAGACTCACCACGGACATCCCGGCCGCCAGCCAGAACAACCCGGACAGCCCCCATTGATTTGCCAGAACCGGCCCGAGCACCATTGAAAGGGCAAACGAAATACCGATACTGCCACCCACCACTGCCATGGCTTTGGTGCGATTCTGCTCCGTCGTCAAATCAGACAATAGCGCCATGATCGTGCTGGCCACAGCTCCGGCCCCCTGCATCGCCCGACCGGCAATCAGGCCCCACATGGAATCAGACAACGCAGCGATAACACTCCCAGCAAGAAACAACAACAACCCGCCCGCAATCACCGGTTTTCGGCCAACCCGATCGGAAAGAAATCCCAGGGGAATCTGGAATAGTCCCTGGGTGAGGCCATAGATACCCAGAGCCAAGCCCACCAGCAAGGCCGAGCTGCCACTGTAGTCGCCAGCGTAAAGGGCCAGTACCGGCAACAACATGAATAACCCCACCATGCGAAAAGCATAGAGTGAGGCCAAACCAAACAGGCTTTTGCGTTCCAGTGGATTCATGGGAATGACAGCATTGATATCAGAGGCGCATATTATAAAGGGCTGACAAAGGAATAAGTAGGGTAGCCAGGGCGTGTTTGCGATCAACCAAATTAATATCTGACCATACACGAGGCCCCAACCTGGACAATCCAGGCTAAATACCCTTCAGGTGCCCGGGTTATATAACATGGCACCACCTAAAGGCATATCTATGCACTCTGATGGCATGCAGATAGAATGGGCCAACCGCCGATAAAAATAAGCTAATAATGGAATTCACGCCAGATCGCTATGAAATGCTAGTGCGAACGGAACAGACGCACTTCTGGTTCTGCGCCCGACGCTCAATGGTACTGGAGCTGATCCGGAGATTCTGCCCAAAGCCGGTTGAAACCCTCGCTGATATTGGTTGCGGCTCCGGCTATAACCTGACACATTTGCAAGCCTACGGTGAATACCTGGTCGGCATTGATCGTCTGGTACTGCTCTCTCCCCATATGAAAACCCTGGCACCTGACACACAGCTCATAGCCGGAGATGTCCAGGAGTTACCGCTGGGAAATGAATCAGTGGACATGATGACATCGCTTGATGTGCTCGAGCATGTTGACGATCACAAAATGCTAAAAGAGCTTTCCCGTACACTCAAACCCCACTCAGTATTATTCATTACTGTCCCGGCCATACCCTGGCTATGGAGTAGTCGCGACACCCTGGCTGGCCATAAAAGACGTTACACCAAAACCGCCCTCACTCAAGCGGTTGAACAGGCTGGATTCAGCATCAAATATATCAATTACCACCAGTTTTTATTGTTTCCACTGGTTGTAGTTTCAAGATATTTAGGGAGAAAAAAACAGCGTCAGATGCAAGAAGAAAACCCCGGCAAAATCACCAATCATGTTTTACTGAAAATTTCGATGATCGAAAACTGGCTGGCAAAGAAAGGGGCCAAGTTTCCCTGGGGATCAAGCCTGGTGGTTGTAGCAAAAAAGTGTTAAGAGAAAGTGTGATGGAAAAAGACTTCGATCTGTTCGTCTTCCACAGGGACGCAATGTCAGATATGGACTGCACTAAGGCAGGATGTCGCGGTGTGGTTGTTGATCTTGAAGTCAAAGGCAAGCATGAGCGACAAGCCAGCTATAACACTCAGATCAATAAACACTCGCTGGAGGACATCACCAGCCTGAAGGCAAGGGATATTGGCGTTATTTGTCGTATTAATGCCATCGATTCGGGTTCTGCAGATGAAATTGACCGTGTGATTGATGCCGGTGCCGATGAAATATTGGTGCCAATGATAAGGACCCGCCAGGAAATCGAACAGGTATTCAGGCAGGTTGACGGGCGAGTCGCCATCGGCCTGATGATTGAAACCACCGAAGCCCTGAACCTCGCGCCTGTCGTCAATGATCACGATGTCCGGAGAGTATTTGTCGGGCTGAATGACCTGCACATTACGCAGGGAAAGCCAACACTGTTCCATGTACTGGCGGATGGCACCGTCGACACGATTCGTCAACAGATCCGGCATGCAGCATTCGGATTCGGCGGACTGACTCTCCCGGGCTTCGGGCACCCTCTCCCCGTCGATTACTTTTTTCACGAGCTGGCACGGCTGGACTGCCAGTTCACTTTCCTCCGGCGCTCTTTCTTCTCCGATAGCCAGCAGATCCCCGCATCAGAAGCGATACCGGCTATTCAGCAGGAAATTCACAAAATCAGGCAGCGGCAGACTTCACAGATAGAAAGTGATCGACTGACGGATCAACAACAACTTTTCAGGTTGCTCAACACACTGACATGAACGATACCTTTAGCCAAAAAGCTGTACTGGTGACCGGTGCCAATGGTTTTGTCGGCGCTCACCTGGTCAAGACCCTTGAAAAACAGGGGGCACAGGTCTTTGCCCAGGTACGTCAGGGCTCTGATACCTACCGGTTCGACCGCTTGAATACCAACCCCACACGAATAGAAATGGACCTGTGCGACGCAACCACTGTCCAGCAACAGCTCCAGGCAATACGGCCCCACTACGTCTTCAATACGGTTGTTAATCGCAACTACGATGATGTAACAACAACGATTCGTCTTAACACTCTGGCGCTGGTTAATTTACTGGAATCTGCTCAGGGACCAAAGTTAAAAGCATTTGTCCACTGTGGCAGCTCCACTGAATATGGCAACCTGCCAGGCCCCTTCCATGAAACAGACTTGCCCGCCCCCTGCACCCTGTACGGGGGGGCTAAGCTCGCGGGAAGCCAGTTATTACAAAGCCTGTCCAGATCACAAAAAATTCCGGTCGCCATCCTGCGGTTGTTCCACATCTACGGACCCCTGGAATCAGACAATCGACTAATTCCCACTGCTATCCGCAACATCAGCGATGATAAACCGGTGAAGCTCACCGATCGGGGTTGCACACACGACCCCGTCCATATCGACGATGTGGTGAATGCCTGCCTTCTGGCGGCCCATTCGTGCAACTATGGAGATATTTTCAATATCGCCAACGGCTGTAAAACCAGCAATGAAGATATCGTCAATACCATTGCCTCAATTCTCGGGAAAAAACCCTCTATACAATCAGGGGCCTTCCCTAGAAGGGAATGGGATCGCGATGACTGGTTTGCCAATGTCGACAAGGCACGTCATGTACTCGGATGGACCGCGACTATGGACCTTCAACAAGGACTGTCGAAGACCATAGATTGGATGAAAAGCCATGCAACCTGATTCCTCGCACGTTGCACCTAAAAAGTCACTTACGGTTGTTCTTCCCGTGTACCGCAATGAAGCCAGTATTGCCGAATTGGTAACACGACTGGAGCAGGCATGCGCCCCGCTAGATATCGGGCTGGAGTTGCTGTTTATCGATGATGCGAGCCCGGATAATGCCTATGAGCTTATTCATAACCTGAAAAGCCGCCACCGCACCATCAGGATCATTCGACACGATCACAATCGGGGGCAACAGGAGGCCATTCGCAGCGGACTGAAAAACAGCAACAGTGATTATGTGGCCGTGATGGATGCGGACCTGCAGGACCCCCCCGAAGTTATTCCCCGGCTGTATCGGGAAATTACCACCCGACAAGCCAATGCCGTTTTCGCCGTTCGTTCCAACCCCTACCAAAGCACGGGGCGGATGACCACGTCCAGAGTCTTCAAATGGCTGGTCCGCCAGATGGTCAACCTGCCAAGAGGAGCAGGTTGTTTTGTGCTGATGGACCGAGCCATGGTCCACGCCGTGCTTGGTTTCGAGACGAAACGTTTTTACCTGCCCGGCCTGATCTGCAAGGCAAAACTGACGATCAGCACACTGGCAGTCGAGCGCGAACAACGACCCCAGGGATCATCCTCCTACACTTCGGCGATGCGCCTCAAAACCGCCCTCTCAAATATCAAATGCTTACTTGAGTGAACAACTATGAATAATGACGACAGCTGTCAGCAAAAACACAACCTGGTACAGCGCGATTATTATGAGTCGCGAACACAACAACAGAACTGGCGGGTGCAGCCCGGTAATTCCAATTATATTGTGTCCCATGTCAGGCGTGTGCTCGACAGTAACCTTCTCCTTAAGGGCGACAAGGTGCTGGACGTTGGCTGCGGTATGGGTAAATTCACGATACCGCTGCGCTGTGAAGGCGTCGATATCGAGGGTTTTGACCTTTCTCCCTATCTGCTAGAAAAGCTGGTATCTGCTTGCCCGGAGGCTATTGATATTGCCACCCATTGCGGCGACATTCTGACACCACCGGCATCACTGCATGGCCAATTTGATGCCATGACCGGTTTTTTCATGCTGCATCATCTGATCGATATTAAAAGTGCATTTATCGGGATGAAGCAAGTCCTCAAACCTGAGGGAAGGCTACTTTTCGTTGACGTTAACCCCTTTTGTCCCTTCTATTATCTACAGATTTCCCTGTCTCCCAGCATGCGATGGAAAGCCGAAAAGGGGATTCTCAATCTGACAGATGCCAAGCTCACAGCGGCATTAACTGCGGCGGGCTTTCAGGACATTGCTATCGATAACTACGGCATTTTGCCCCCGCCCCTGAAAAACCTGCAAGCAGGGAACTGGTTTGAAAAACAATTTGATCGAATTGGTATTCTGAAACCCGTGGCGGCATTCAAATTCATTTCCGCCAAAGCCACTTGAGCAATCTGAAAGATTCATAGTATGAGCGAAACCAACACCATGACCGGCAAGCCACACCATGTATGAGGCAAGCATGCTTTACTGCATATTCATTGCAGCGGTGATTATTCTGTTGCTATGGCTGCCAGGAATTCGTGTCAAACTGGAGACTGCCGACGAGGGCTACCTCTGCTTTGGCGCACAGCAATATGCACGAGGAAAGATTCCTATCCGAGACTTTCGTGCTTATGACCCTGGCAGGTATCTGTGGGTTGGGCTGTTCATGAAACTGCTCGGTCAAACTTTTCACACACAACGGCTGGCTATGTCACTGGTCATGATCGCCACTCTCTCGACTGGCGGCTGGCTAATCTATCAGATCAGCCATAACTGGTACGCAACGGCGCTATCTCAAGTACTGCTTTATCTCTGGTTACATCCCTACTACAAAAGTTTCGAAGTATTGACCTGCCTTCTGACAATTGCCAGCGGCTATTTGCTACTCAACGATCCGGGCGGGAAAACGCTGCTTTACGCAGGCATCATTCACGGCCTGGCCTATTTTCTTGGTCTCAATCTGGGCCTCTATGCCAGTGCCGCTTTCCTTGTTATCTGCCTGATATGCCTGATATCCGGCCAACTGGATTTTCTCGTTACGGGCGGCGTGTTTACAGTCGGAACCATGATCGGTCTCATGCCATTACTGTACATTGCTGTTCGACATCCGGGCTTTGCCAGTGCCTACTGGCGGGAAAAAGTCCTGACAATTTTGAAGCGCGGAACAACCAATCTGTCGCTACCGCTGCCGCTTTTGGGGCGACCCACACCCCATTGGACGCACCAACCCCAGGTCAAACGGATACTATTCAAGACGCTGTTCAATGCGCTACCTCTCATCTATATCACTGGCATGGTTGTCGGACTAGTACAGATCGACAGCAGATCTCCAAACTTGTCTGCGCTGATCATTAGCAGCAGTGCGGTGGGTATGGCGTACTTCCATCACCTCTATTCCCGTTGTGACTTTGACCACCTGTGCCTGAGCGTACACCCCTGCCTGATAATTATTGTTGCCCTCAGTGCCCTGCTATTTTCATCGGCTATCATTCTACCTGTTCTCGCTCTTCTGACCGCCAGCTCAATTCTGCTGAATAATAAAAATCTACAAAATAGCGCACGGCGCCTAATCAAGCCAAAATCCGATGTAAAACTTGCTCTGAACAACGAATTTTTCCTGCTACCTCCCCCCCAAGCGAACATGCTTGAACAGATGAACAAGGTTATAAATACCTGTTCCAACAGTGATGAAAAATGTTTTTTTGCACCCTCGATACCCGGATTCTACGCGCTCTACAACAGAGATCCCGCTGCTTACGATACCTACTGCGTCTACCCTGCCACATCAGAAAAACAGGAAAAAATGATGCAGGAGTTGATAGTAAGCAGGACAAAGCTGGCAATTATCTTTGACGTTTTGCTGGATGATAGAGATGATTTGCGTTTTTCCCGTACACATCCCCGGGTGTATGAATACATTCAGCAGAATTTTGAATTACATGTTGACGAGAACATCTGCGATCATATAAAAATATTCACGCGTCATTAACGTTGTTTGAGACTGTTTCCCCATTTCAAAAACACCTCAGTCTCGCTTGTAGATATCTTCAAACCTAATGATATCGTCCTCGCCCAGATATCCCCCGGACTGTACTTCGATGATCTCCAATGGAATAGACCCCGGGTTCTCCAGGCGATGTGTTTCGCCAATAGGAATAAATGTCGATTCATTCTCCGATAGCAGAAATGTCTCTTCGCCCTTTGTCACCAATGCTGTGCCACTCACCACAACCCAGTGTTCCGCGCGATGGTGATGCATCTGTAAAGAAAGCCGCCCACCGGGTTTGACCAGAATCCGCTTTACCTGGAAACGTTCACCATTTTCAATGGCATCGTAATACCCCCAGGGTCGAAAAACCTTGCGATGGGCCTCTGCTTCGGAACGCTTTTGCTCTCGCAACTGATCAACAATCTTCTTGACCTCTTGCACGCGTTTTTTGTCGGCCACCAGAATGGCATCGTCACTTTCGATGATCACCACGTCCCGCAGCCCCATTGTCGCAATCAATTTTTGATCCGCCTGGATAAACGAGTCATGGGTGTCCAGTGCCATCACATCACCTTTCAGAGTGTTACCGCACTGATCTTTTTCAGATATAGCCCAAAGCGCTGACCATGAACCCACGTCACTCCAACCACAATCCATTGGTACCACCACGGCATCGGGGGTTTTTTCCATGACGGCATAGTCGATGGAATCCGCGGGGCAATCGAGAAAAACACCTCTATCAGGTCTGAGAAAATCACTGTCTACCGAAGCCGATGACATGGCTTTTTGGCAAGCCGACATAATTTCAGGGCTGTGCGTCTGCAGCTCCTCCAGATAACGACGCGCACTGAACAGAAACATACCGCTGTTCCAGAGATAGCCGCCCTCGGTCAGATATTGCTCAGCGAGAGCTTTGGCCGGTTTTTCTACAAACCTCGATACAATTTTTGCAGGCCCCCTACCGACCAAATCACCACACTTTATATAACCGTATCCGGTTTCAGGTGCGCTCGGCACAATGCCAAAAGTCACCAGCTTCCCCTGCTCGGCAAAGGGCAGGGCCGCAATCACCGCCGCCTGAAATGCATCGACATCCTGTATCGCATGATCTGCAGCCAACACCAACAACATCGGGTCATCGCCGTCCCCGGCATTCTCCAGAGCATAGCAAGCAGCCAGCGCCACCGCAGGTGCTGTATTCCTGCCCTCTGGCTCAAGCAGAATCATGGCCGGATCACAACCTGTCAACCTGAGCTGTTCTGCCACAATAAACCGGTGGTTTTCACCGCAAACAAATAATGAGGGTTGTGTGTCTAGCGCTCTCAAGCGACCGTAGGTTTCCTGCAGCATGGTGCACTCCCCCAACAGTGGCAGGAACTGTTTTGGGTACAACTGTCGTGAGAGCGGCCACAAACGGGTTCCTGAACCACCAGCCATCACAACGGGGATTATTGGCATAACACAGCTCTCTATTTAGCGCTTTCACTCAATGATATGGCACCGCTGGTCTTATCCGATAAAACACCAGCTTGAGGGTAGCTAATATCAGCAGGGCAACTTGAATCGCGACGTTTACCCTCCACAACCAGCATACTAAAGCCCAACATGTCATAGTATGGTTTTATAGTTTATAACTGGAAAATAAGTAACCGATAACTCAAATAAGGGATCTATGGCTGGCTTTTCCATCAAAGGGTTTTTCCCTGAAAACCATAGGAAAGATATTTAAATTATTAAAATATCGACGCCACAGCCGCTTGGGATCCTGCAACAATCTGAACAACCACTCCAACCCCAATCTGGAGAAAATCCTAGGGGCTCGCCTCTCCTGCCCGGACAGAAACAATAGCGATGCCCCGATACAAAGTCCAATCCCCTTGCAACCCGACGTGGAACTCAGAAATGAGGCGAGGATTTCCTGCTGTGGCGAACCAACAGCGATCAACACAAAATCTGCCGGATGATCTATGACAAACTGACAGCATTCCTGAATAGCTGAGTCATCATGGATAAACCCCATCTTCGGGTTATGATGATTTATCTTCGACAGGCCATAATGTTCCTTTAGATAATCGACAACACGAAGCTCACAACCAATAACAGTAATACGATGCCCGGCATCAAAAACTGATTCGAATAAATTACGTGTTAACTCACTACCAGTGACGACTTCTTTAATCGGATAATTTTTGGCGCGAGCCAGGCGAGCAACAACTTGGCTATCACAAAGGCTTAACCATGCGTTCTCATAAATATCTAACAACCTCGGTTGCGTGTAGTTTCGAACAACATGATCTGAATTCGGCGTGACAAGATATCGAAAGGGAAGATCAGCTAAGCCAGGCTGAGATAGCATCGACAATACCTTTCCTTCGGATAACAAATCAAAGGGAGTTGCTAAAAAGTGAATCCGTTCAACATATTCAAACACAAGAGCTCCTGGTAGTTAAGGCAACAAATCTCGTCCGATCAGAAAGTTATTCTCTGCCCGGACTTTAATATCTTTTAAGCGTATGGAGTCAATAGGAGACTGTATGGCCAGTTGATAAGCATCCAGCAAAGAATCAACATCAATGGCGCGTGCATCAATGGTCAGACGCCCACCCAACTCATCACCATAAACATCCTTCATAATGCCATAGGCCTTTCTGCTGTAGGCCACACTAACTGTGGGTACGCCTTGGGACATTGCTGCAATTGTCGCATGGGTTCTTGTCCCAATAAGACATTCACAACAACCTATCACACCTTTCAAATCTACCGCGCCAGGCTCTCCCGAAAGAACAGAAACATGGCTCTCATGAACCATTCTACGGAGGACCTCATCACAGGCAATGACATCATTGTTATCTGGATTTTTTTCCATGACATGGGGGATAAGAACAACGGTCTTGCCAGAATCTATCAGCGTATCGCAGAACCTGGCGAAGGTTGCATAATAGTCTTCACGGTTCAACCCTGAATATTTGATAATGCCCTGACTGATAGACAACGCGACAAGCCCCTCTGCACTTTCAAGGTTATAGCGCCTTTTAAGCAATAACTGTGCATCGCGTCGCTCCAGGGCAGGAAGGGTAAAGGCAACATCGGCGGTTAAATAAATCTCGGCCTGAACGTCCAACTCCTTCAAGTAATCATAAGAGTCTTTCTCGCGGGCAGAGATGGCACCAATGCCATCGGCTATACGTAGAAAATAGCTCTTGTCCTTATCGGTAAATGGCCCGATTGAATGACTACAAAGGTAGAGCCGATCCTTCCGAGCAAGCATTGGATAGGCCAGATGTTTACGCAAATTGCCATAATCTGAAGTAAAAATATCCCCGCCAGAAGCCACTACCAGATCCGCCGCCTTGACAGCCTTAATAGAGCCAAAGTCGATACCTTTAACATTAGGCACAATACGCTCGGCCAAGCCCAACACAGAGTAGGCAAGCTGATTCAGCCATGGTATGGAGGAATGGTTGGGCGTATTAGTCAGGTAAGACCAACGCAAGTCAGCAAGTCCAGCAAAGCGCCATGCATCATAGGTCGGATCATTACTGTGCAAAGTAAAGCTGGGTTTATCAAACATTTTGCCCAGCCCTAAAATTTTTGATAGCACGAGAGCTTCGCAGCCGCGGTTTCTGGCACCGGTATGGTTTGTAATGGAAATATTCACAAATAACCCCAGAAAGCTTTATTTAATTGAATTTTGTTTTTATAGCAGCAAAGGGTTTCTCAACCCAGATATACATAGAAAGCGCCACAAAAAAGCTCAACGCAAAAGAACATAGCGCCAATAAAAGTCCTTCCTCCATCGCCATATATTCTTTTAGAAAATGAAGAAAAATAGCATGGACTAAATATATGGTGTATGAAAGAACGCCTATCACCTGAATAGGCACCCAGTTAAAAATTCTAAAAATTGGATTAGTACTATAAAAAACAGCATAGTAAAAAAAAATAATGAGTGCTAACCCCTGAACAGTAAAGCGTAGAGTCCAACGAAAAGCATCGTCCCTAATAAGAAATGAAGCAAGAACCATAATCAAAGCGACGAAGAGACAAACATAATCTCTCAAATACAAAATAGAACAATCATCAATCCTCTTTTCATAAACAAGGACAGATAATATAGCTCCAAATAATATTGAATCCACACGAGTATCAGTAGAGAAATAAATTCTATCCCCCGTGATCGAAAGATCAAAATACAGATAACAACGCCACAAAAAAACCAGTAAAACCAGAAAAACCAGCAGCCAAAGAAATAACTTTTCAGGGGCTCGATTATCCAAAGAAAATATCAAAGCAAACACAAATGGAAATAGAGCGTAATAGTGTTCCTCTACCGCCAGTGACCAAAGAACCCCCGTACCAGAAAGAACATCCCCACCAACAAATATTTCATAATAATTATAAAAAAAGAAAAGCTGGCTACAAACCCCCAAAAA
The DNA here is from genome assembly GCA_002341315.1 of Cellvibrionales bacterium UBA2511. GTDB lineage: Bacteria > Pseudomonadota > Gammaproteobacteria > Pseudomonadales > Porticoccaceae > Porticoccus. The sequence continues at coordinate 3,821 of DDNV01000096.1, read as the reverse complement.
ATCATAAGAAAACGAATTTTTTAACAGATAATCTACACCATAAAAAACCAGCAACACAAAAAATAAAGGGGGTAATATTCTTAGTGCTCTTCTCATAAAAAAATTTGACTTTGAAATTTTACCGTGAGACTTAAATTCCTTTAAAAGCAGGAATGTAATCAAATAACCACTTAAAAAAAAGAATAACGTAACGCCAAATCCTCCAGGAACTATATGCCCATAGCCTGCATGCGAAATGAGCACCAATAAAACTGCAAACGCGCGAATCCCATCCAGACTCGGAATTTTCTTACTGAAATCAAACATGAACAACGCCGTTCCCCGTACACCTGTGAGGTAGGTAACTCAGCACACAGCAAAAATACAAAAGCAAACCCAGCAACGATGCATTAATACAGTTCTCCTGTAAAAAGGCATTTGCCACTAGCGCCCCGATCAATGCCATGATTGCGAGAAACCCCCTATTCCCCGTCATTTTATAGTTGTAATAGCAGCGTTTTTTTGTGTAGTTCACCAGCCAAACCAACAAACTCATACCAACCAGCCCTAGCTGGAAAAGCAACACACCCACGCCACTTTCCGCACCCGTAGAAAGAGAACTCGCTCTATCCCACTCCTCTCCGCCAAAAGCTGCCAAGTTCCCCCCCGACCCAACACCAAAACCCAATAGCATCTTGTCAGAATCAGCTAACAGCGAACTAATCGCCCCAACAAGACCTTGATAGTGTATGAAAGCACTGGAGTGGAACATAGTCGAGGACAGTATCTGCAAGCCTGCCACGGCAAGCACAGGTAACCAGAACACCCTGATTTGTAGAAGAAAAAGGTGATAAATCAAGCCAAAAGTAAACAGAAATAGCCATGCACCCTTTGACAAAGATAACAGCAGGAGCACTAACCCAATGCAGAAAGCGATATATCTCTTCATAACCCATGAAGCAGCTGTAAATAAGGCAAAGAAATAACCACTGATAATAGGATCAGGAAACACCCCAACTAGACGATCAAATTGAAAACTCCCGATAACAGTTTGCCAACTGCCTGGATAAGCACCGTAGGGCAATGGATCAAGTGAGTTAGAACGCATGACGGAAATCAAGTCTGGTCGAACATAAGGATAAAGAAAATCGATGCAGAGCGTATACAACCCACACAGCAGAATCACGACGAATGCAGCACTATAGAGCACAAAGGAACAGGAACGAGACAAATTTTTCCAGGTAGCAAGCCATACAATCGCAACCAGAGTAAGCACCAATGGCAAGAAAGAGTTAAACAAATAGGCCACCTTACCAAAGAGCGATGCGGGTGAGATGCAAAACATCAAGATCAGGTAGCAAATGCCAAGGCCGAAGCAAAGCAATTCACGCTGCAACGCCCCACGTCGTATACCAGCGAAAACAAGCAAACCCAGAGACACCAACAGCAACATACTGTAAATGAACGAACGAACCCCTACATAAGCTTCTAAAAGCTGAATATCCTCACTTTCGAAAACCCCTAAAAAATAGCCAAAAGCAGGGAAATAAAACGCAATAAAAACAAAGTTAACTACGGCGGCCAGCGCGATAACCTCACGAGGACCGAGCCCAAAAACTATTAATATCGAAAAGACTGTAACCACAGAAAATAAAAGTGCAAAGCTTAAAATAAAACTATGCGGCCCAAAGGCCGCAAACAACAAAATTGCCATGGCGAACACAAAGAACATTGCGTACTTTAATTTCTCAAGCATGAACTCACACTCAACATGCATAGTTAAAACACTCAGGCACATACCAAACTTGTCAGGCAGCTGACTTTACGTTCTAATAAATCTTAGTCCTTCCAAAATGCCGCCCATCAGGGAAATTAAAATTTGAAAGCCAAACAAAATGACCCCTACTGTCAAACCGATTTCAGCTGAAACTCCATATAATGACAAACCAGCTATAGTTCCCATCTCGCGGAAACCTATTCCCGCAATTGAAAATGGAACCATCATCGCTAAAAAAACAAGACCCCTTAAGAAAAGGACATCACTAAATGGCAAAAATACACCCAAGGACTGCATAACTAGGCTTTGACTGTATGATACGACAAGGAATGATATGAAGGCCCAGACAATAACATTAAAAAACTCGATCAGTGACAACCTTACAATAGCTTCCTCATAAGACGTAAAATATTTCTTTAAGCGGGAAGTCAAATTCGGTCTACGTAAAACAATCTTCATATCTAGAAGTTGATTTAGAAGCCACCTTAATTGACCAACATAACCACTAAAAAAAAACCCAAAAAGAAGAAATAACAACCCACCTGATAGAATTAATGAACACACAGAAATCAAAAAAGAAATATTATTAGAAACCACGCCAGATTCGTGAGATAAAAAAGTAATTCCGATAAAGAGAAATATCAAAAAGAGTTGTTGCATCTTATTGACAAGAATTGCGGCACCAGAATTAAGGCTCCCAATACCAATCAATACAAACCTGTGCCATCTAACTGCAGCTGTCGCGCCCACGGGCATAAAAAGGGAATAGAACCGCACAATAAAATCAATTTTTGTAATCTCCCACAACAGCCAGCCGTTAGTGGCCGTTACATCGCGCCTAACATGAAAGAAAAACTGTAACGAATTGGCCACAACAGACCCCACCACATTAAGTAGAAATGAAACTATAACAATAGCTAACGAAACACCTGTCACAACCTCCCAGAAATTTCTAAAATCTATAAATAGAAATAATGAAAAGAACACCGCCAACGAAAATAAAACTTTTAGTAGAACAGCTTTTCTCTGCATGCTTATATTATTTCGTACATTGAGCTAGTGCTTCTTCTCGGCGAACAGGCAACCTCTAATTCATCGGGAATGTGGCCGACGGCCATTAGAGTAACTACCACCTCAGATAGTGAAATATCTAATACCTCATGTAATTGCCTATCTATTCCTGAACGGACTGACCAATTTAAAAAACAAGTACCCAATCCCAAAAAATGTAGCGCGTAACATAAACTCATAGCCATAAGCCCTCCATCAACATAGGGTTGATTACGCTCACCAGCTCCCTCAAAGCACTTAATATCAGACGTGATCACAGCAATCATATCTGCTGTATCACCAAACCCACTATTTCCATTTTGCAACGAAAGGACTTTTTGCTTTAACATCTTTTCTCTTACAAAATAAATTTTAGACGATTGTCGATTACATACAGATGGTGTTTTTTTGGCAAATTCAACAGCTTTCTCTATAAGGTCCAAAGAAACTGGAGTACTTGTAAAAGAGCGTATGCTGTATCGATGATAGAAAAAACTGCGTATATTTTTTGAGCTTATCTTCGGAATAATATCGATTTTTTTTACTGATATGGTTCCACCTGGACCACCAACTGCACCGGACTCAAGAGTCGCTATAGTCTTTTTTAACCAACATTCCAGCCATTCCTGAGGACAGTCATTCTTACGGCTAAAATCTAAATATTGGGTCAGCGCATTTATAGCGGCATAAATATCAGGTGATTCACCATAACGCTCTATGTATACTTGAACGTTTTTTACTAGACGCCTCAACACATCAACGCCGAATCCTGGCCTAGGATTTGGTAGCGCCATCCCCTTTTCTATACGATGATAATCCTTGACCAAGAGTGCTAATAATTTAACCTTATCTTTCTTGGCATTAAAATTTGAATTATAAGAAACATACCTAAAAAAATCGGACAAGAATTCAAAAGGCAGCACTAGTGATGTTTGTAAAAATTTTATTTTAGATATTAAATCTTCTGAAAGATTTTTTTTCGCTTTTTCTTTTATGAACCTAATCATAAACAGCT
>DDNV01000106.1:339-4508 GCA_002341315.1 Cellvibrionales bacterium UBA2511 | reverse complement strand
TAACCGGCTTCGCCACTATCAACCGCCAGCACCTCGTAGCCATTTTTTTCCAGCATGCCAGTGAGTCGATGTGTCTCAGTGGGCGAATCATCAATGATCAGTACTCTCGCCATACGCGCCCCCATCCGGGATATTGGTAGTTTGTTCCGCTGTTGAATCCGGGGCAACTGCTCGGGGAGCAAACCTCTCCAGCGCCTCAAATAGCTCAGCTTTGCTGAATGGCTTGGTGAGGTAATCATCAGCCCCCACAATCCGCCCTTTTGCCTTGTCAAACAAGCCATCCTTGCTGGACAGCATAATGACGGGTGTAAATTTAAAGTGGCTGTTATTCTTGATCAGGGCACAGGTCTGATAGCCATCCAGCCGGGGCATCATGATATCGACAAAAATGATATCGGGCTTGGTATCGGCAATCTTGGCAAGCGAGTCAAAACCGTCAATAGCCGTAATCACCTCGCACCCAGCTTTGCTGAGCAGCGTTTCCGCTGTACGACGGATGGTATTGCTATCATCAATGACCATCACTTTAAGGCCGTTTAATTGCTCTTCCATTGTTCTTTGTCCCAATTTTTGATTCCCACAAGTCCGTGCCACCTGGATGGACTTATGTAACACAATCATGAGGTTTTATCTATAACCGCCTGTTGGGATTGGCCACCGGGCACCATTTTTAACATCAGGTATTGCGCTGACAGGACACTGGCCTTAAGTTACTGCCAAGAATCGCAAACCCGCATGGCTATCATAAATAACATGCCCACCCTGATAGCGTGACACAGGTAACAATTATGACGAGGACACTCGGCGTGGTCATGGATGCCATTGATGGCATCAACCCGAAAAAAGATACCACACTGGTGCTATTGCTTGCGGCCCAGAAGCGCGGCTGGCAGCTCATGCTGATGGAGCAATCTGACCTGGCGCTGGAGAGCGGTAAACCCACCGCAAGGATGACCCCCCTCAGGGTCAGAGATGATCTGCTGGACTGGTTCTCGCTGGATGAGCCCCAACGACGACCCCTGTCAGAACTGAATGTCATACTGATGCGCAAGGATCCGCCGTTCGACAGCGAGTACATCTACTCCACTTACCTGCTGGAAGCGGCGGAAAAACTTGGCGTACTGGTCGTCAATAAACCCCAGGGGTTGCGAGACTGCAACGAAAAAGTGTTTGCCTCGCTGTTCCCTCAATGTGCGCCCCCTCTGCTGGTCAGCCGCGATGCAGTGATGCTCAAGCAATTTCACAAGACCCACAATAATGTGGTGTATAAACCCCTGGACGGCATGGGTGGCACCGCCGTATTTCAAGTTCGTGCCGATGACCCGAATATCAACGTCATCATCGAGACGCTGACCATAAATGGCAGTCGCACCATCATGGCACAGAAGTTCATTCCCGAGATTCGCCAGGGTGACAAGCGCATCCTGATGGTGGATGGTGTGCCGATACCCTTTTCCCTTGCCAGAATCCCACCTGAAGGAGACATCAGAGGCAACCTGGCAGTGGGCGGCAGGGGCGTTGTGCAACCGCTCACCGAAAGAGATCAGTGGATTGCAGCACAGGTTGGTCCCGTGCTGCGGGAGAGAGCCATTTTGTTTGCCGGGCTGGATGTGATCGGCGATTATCTGACGGAAATCAATGTCACCAGCCCCACCTGTGCACGGGAAATTGACCGGGCTGAATCTACAGATATTGGCGGCAAACTGATGGATGCAATAGAGGCAAGACTGGTCTGATGCCTGTCGCCATGCCGGAAATTCAACCAGAGCACCAGTCCGATCGGTTGGGGTTTTCAATCTTCCTGGCTGTGGCCATCCACGCCATGATTATTTTTGGTATCGGCTTTAAACTCCAGCAACAACAATCACCGGCCCCCACTCTGGAAGTGACTCTGGCCCAACATCACCATGAAATTATCGACGAAACACCGGACTTCCTCGCCCAACAACAGCAACAGGGCAGCGGCAAAGAGCAGGAGACGGACATGCTCACCACGGATCAGCGCCCGGAGCTCAGCGCCCAACAACAGCAGTCCCCGGCATCTCCACCTGAACAACAGCGGCAACAGACACCTCGGGACGCGGTCACCCTGATATCGACTACCCGTGGTGAAAGCGCACCGACAGAAACGGCTCGAGAAGCCAAAGAGGGCGATACTGCCGTGCAATCACCGCCTGCCATGACACCGGAATTTGCCAGCCTGCAGGCAAAGCTGGATGAAAAAAAGCGTGAATACAGCACGCTGCCCAATGTCTTGCGGGTCACCTCCGCCAGCACCAAAGCCGCTGAGTATGCCGCCTACCTCCAGTACTGGATTGATCGTATCGAAGTCATCGGCAATAACCATTACCCGGAAGAAGCCCGTCGCAAGGCAATTTTTGGCGACCTCCGGCTCGCAGTGACACTATTGCCGGATGGCACAGTGGAAAAAATTGAAATTCTGCTCAGTTCAGGACAGAGAGTGCTGGATCTCGCAGCAGTAAGAACCGTACGCATGGCATCCCCGTTTACGCCTTTTCCGCCAGAGATGAAACAGTGGGATAAACTGGAAATTATTCGCACCTGGCAATTTGAACCCGGGCACCGACTCAACACCCAGTAATCACCATCATGACAATAATGCACTACCTTTACTTGTTTTCTGTCGCAGTGCACCCATAATCCTAATATGGGTTCAATATCGTCCAATCACCATTTCGAAAGCCTGAGCAACCATTTCCTGGTGGCCATGCCGGGCCTTCACGACCCCAATTTCTCTCACGCCGTCATTTACGTTTGTGAGCACGGTCCCGGCGGCGCCATGGGACTGGTCATCAATAACCCACTGGATGTACCGATCAGCCAGATTTTTGAACAGTTTGAGCTGGGTTATTCACCACACATCGGCACCCAGCCCCTGTTGTCCGGAGGACCCGTGCAAATTGAACGGGGTTTTGTACTTCACCGGGCAGGCGAAAGGCAGTGGGAGTCCACCCAAACTATTTCCGGTGAAGTCAGCCTTACCGCTTCACGGGATATCATCTCGGATATCGCCATCGAACGAGGTCCAAGCGAACTGATTATCACACTGGGGTATGCGGGCTGGGGGCCGGGCCAACTCGAGGAAGAGCTGGCCCACAACGCCTGGCTCACTGTCCCGGGCGATGCCGACATACTCTTTAATACGCCCTTTGAACGGCGAGCCTCGGCGGCAGCGGCAAAGATCGGGATTGACCTGAACATGCTGAGCACTGATGCCGGACACGCCTGATCCAAGCGCGATGTCAGAAAAACCCATCACGCTGTTAGCGTTTGATTTTGGTACCGGCCAGATTGGTGTTGCGGTGGGTCAAAGTCTGACCGGTAGCGCCAACCCACTGACGGTGCTCAAAGCCCGCGACGGCATTCCCAACTGGGAGCAGATTGCCGGACTGCTTGCGGAGTGGCAGCCGGATCAGTTGCTGGTGGGTCTGCCGCTGAACATGGACGGCTCAGAGAGTGCATTTTGCCAGCGGGCAAGAAAATTTGCCCGGCGGCTCAATGGTCGCTTTGGCCTGAAAGTCGCCATGGTAGATGAGCGTCTTTCAACGTTTGAAGCCAGGGGACAGTCAAAAAATCACGCCATGCGACGCACGGGCAGTTATCAGCAATCACTCGTGGATGACCTGGCCGCCGTGATCATACTCAATACCTGGTTGTCAGACCCGTCACTGGCACAGGCGCCCTGATACGAGTCAGAAACGATTGATATGGTCATTGCTGTCTTCCTCTACCTGCAACTCGTCGGCAGCATTGGACAGGTAACTGGCATCGGTTTCTGACTGGAGCTTAATGAGCAGGCGCAAATCATTCTTCGAATCAGCGTAGGTCATGGCATCCTCATAGGTGATCAAACCTTCGTCATAAAGGGCATAAAGCGCCTGATCAAAGGTCTGCATTCCCTGTTCGGTGGAGCGCATCATCAACTCTTTCAGCTTGTGAACCTCACCCTTGCGGATCAGATCACCCACCAACGGGGTGTTAATCAGGATTTCAATGGCGGCGCGGCGACCACTGCCATCGGCCAGAGGGATCAGTTGCTGGGCAATCAGGGCCCGCATATTGAGCGACAAATCCATCCATAATTGGCCGTGGCGCTCAGCAGGAAAAAAGTGCAGGATTCTGTCCAGTGCCTGGTTGGCATTGTTGGC
>DDNV01000106.1:0-266 GCA_002341315.1 Cellvibrionales bacterium UBA2511 | reverse complement strand
CAGGTGACCGGTTTCGGCAAAGGTAATCGCATGCTCCATCGTCTCACGGGTTCGGATCTCGCCGATCAGAATCACATCCGGTGCCTGCCGAAGGGTGTTGCGCAAAGCAACCTCAAAAGACTCCGTATCGATGCCAACTTCCCGCTGGGTAACAATGCAGCTTTCATGGCGGTGTACAAACTCGATAGGATCCTCAACGGTAATAATATGACCACGGCTATTGCGATTGCGATGACCAACCATTGCCGCCAGGTAGGCGGACTTAC
>DDNV01000019.1:14562-15042 GCA_002341315.1 Cellvibrionales bacterium UBA2511 | reverse complement strand
TTTGCTGAAGCGGCTTGTCACCACCGCCGACGTGGTTGTCGAGAATTTCCGGCCGGGGGTCATGGAAGCCTGGGAACTGGGACCGGAGCAGTTCAAGCAGTCCAACCCCGGTCTGGTCTACACTCGTATTTCCGGCTACGGGCAGACCGGCCCTTATGCAAACAGGCCCGGCTTTGCCTCGGTGTGTGAAGGGATCAGTGGTTTTCGTTATCTGAATGGGTTTCCCGGCGAGGCCCCGGTGCGACCCAATCTCAGCATTGGCGACAGTATTGCCGGGTTGCATGCAGCATTCGGTGTGGCGCTGGCGCTGCTGTCCAGACAATCCAGCGGCGTGGGGCAGGTGGTGGATGTGGCGCTCTACGAAGCGATGTTCAATCTGCTGGAGGCCGTGGTGCCGGAATACGATGGCGCCGGTATCATCCGGGAACCCTCCGGTACCACGGTGACCGGTATCGTACCCACCAACACCTACCGCTGCGC
>DDNV01000019.1:0-14419 GCA_002341315.1 Cellvibrionales bacterium UBA2511 | reverse complement strand
CGATGGCAAGTACGTGGTGATCGGCGGCAATGGCGACTCCATCTTCAAACGCTTGATGCTGGCGGCGGGCAGACCGGATCTGGCAGAAGATCCCCGCTGCGCCGATAATGCTGGCAGGGTGCAGTGCGAGCAGGAGATCGACAGCGCCTTGTCGGCCTGGTGCCGCGAACTTCCCAGTGCAGAACTGTTGACGTTGCTGGCCGAACAGCGGGTGCCCGCAGGACCGATTTATCACGCCGGCGATATGCTGGCGGATCCCCACTTCAATGCGCGGGGCCTGTTCGAGCAGGTGGAGATCAATGGTGAGCCGCTGAAAATTCCCGCGATGATCCCCCGACTTAGCGAGACCCCCGGCAACACCAGTTGGCCCGGCTCCGAGGTGGGCAGTCACAACGCCGAGGTGTTGGGTGAGTTGTTGGGGCTGGATGAAGCTGCCCTGCAGCAGCTAAAGGCAGAGGGTGTTATTTAAGCAGTGCAAACAAGGTGCGGTGGATTGTCCACGTGCAACTCAGGAGTAGGTGAACATGGCTGGACACTGGCCGGTGGTGGGTATTCCCTGTGATGTGGTGATGCAGGGGCTGCATCCCTTCCATGGCAGCGGCGAAAAATATATCAATGCCTTGGCCCATGGTGCCGGCGTCAGACCTGTTCTGCTACCTGCGGTGGGTGCTGGCCGGGATCTGCATTCCCTCGCGGACATCTGCGTCCTGGATGAGGTGCTGGACTCGCTTGATGGGCTGTTTCTCACGGGCAATATTTCCAACGTGAACCCGCAGTACTATGGTCAGCCAAGTCGTTCCGGTAACCTGCTGGATCCCCAGCGCGACGCCAGCGTCCTGCCGTTGATTCGCCGCGCCATCGAACGAAACATTCCACTCTTTGCAGTCTGTCGCGGCATGCAGGAACTGAATGTGGCCCTTGGCGGTTCACTCTATCAGTATGTACATGAAGTGCCGGGGATGCTCGATCACCGGGAAGACCGGAGTCTCCCCAGAGAAGGCCAGTACGATTATGCCCACAACATTACCCTGACGCCGGGTGGGCTACTGGCGACTCTTGCCGGTTCCCGTGAAGCTCGGGTCAACTCTGTTCACGGTCAGGGTATCCACCGGTTGGCGGAAAGCCTGGAGGTGGAGGCCGTTGCCGCCGACGGGCTGGTGGAAGCAGTGCGACTGGTCGACCACAATCGCTACGCCGTCGGTGTGCAATTTCATCCCGAGTGGCAATATTCTGAGGATGTTTTCTATGCAGCGTTGTTCAGGGCCTTTGGCGATGCAATCCGCGAGAGAAGGACTGTTTGTAAATAGCCGAAGGGGTGACAGGTCATGGCTGCCTGAACCTTCTGAAATATCGATTGCCGGGTTGGTTTCTCGGTGGACTGACCGGGTTTTTTTATGCCTCGCTGATTATTCTGATACTGCTACTTTCCGGCACTGGCGACAGCAGTTTCCGATACCTGGATTTATGAAGACGGTTTGAGCCCTGCCCTCTCTTCTAGCGGGTTTACAGTAACCGCCGCTGCTCAAATACCGCTTGCCAGTGTGTGCCTTCCTTGACGGCCACTTCGGTTTCAAAATAGTGTTTCATGCGCCGCCGATCGTCTTTGTTGTCTTTCAGGGCCGCTCCTATCAGGAAGTGCACCAGGTCGCCCATCTCCATCTTGCCGTTGCGATAGTAGTAGGCGTGCACGCCCATGGCGTGGGCTACAGACACGGCCTCTGCGGTGGACATCACGGTGGCTGCAAGTCGGTCGGTACTGCGTCCATCCAGCGTCTGCCCGTTGCGCAGCTCGTGGAAAATCGTCGTCAGTACCTCGATGATCTGGGCATCGGGCTTCACATCGACACCGGACAGACGAATCAGTTTTTCCGATTCGCTGGCAACCACCTCGATTTCGTCCTGCAGTTCCCGAATCGGCGGTATGGTTTCGAAGTTCATGCGACGTTTGAGGGCGGCACTCATGGCATTGACGCCCTGGTCCAGGGAGTTGGACGTGGCAATGATATTGAAACCCTCGCGGGCGAAGAGGACGCCGTTTTCGCGGCCGAGCTCAGGCACCAGGATCTGCCTCTCTGACATGATCGACAGCATGGCATCCTGGATGTGCTGGGGGCAGCGGGCGATTTCTTCGAAACGCACCAGCTGACCCTCCATCATGCCCTGATAAACCGGGCTGGGAATCAATGCCTCGGGCGTTGGCCCCGCGCTCTTCAATAAGGCTTCGTTCCAGCTGTAGAGCAGTTGACTGACATTGGTGATGGCCCCGCCCTGAATGGTGAGGATGGATTGACCGGAGATGGCACTGGCCAATAATTCCGACAGCCAGGATTTGGCTGTGCCCGGTTCGCCGATCAGCATGGCTCCCCGATTGGTGGCGAGACTGATAATAATCCGTGTCACCAGTTCACGTTGGGCGACAAATTTTCGCTGAATGCCCAGTTTGTCATCGCCGAGGATGAATTTTTCCACGGCGAATGGAGACATCTTCCAGCCCGGTGGTGCCGGGCCCGGATCCCAACTGATCAGTCGTTCCAGCTCGTCCCGGTAGAGGTTCTCGGCGCTGGGCCGCTGTATGGCTTTGTCATTCATGATCAATGTCTCAGGAGGGTTTTTCCCACTGCCAGCGGGCTTCGGGTGCCATCCGCTCGGCCGGGAGAATACGGGGTAATTCGGAGAGTGGGATGTTGCCCTGGATAACGTGGTCCAGAGCGCTGTCGCGCATGGTTACCAGTCCGCAGTCCAGTGCCAGTTTGCGCAGCTCTCCCACCGGAATCTGGCGGGCGATGGCATTGCGCAACTCCGGGTCGATGTGCAGGTATTCCACAACCCCCATGCGGCCGTGGGTGCCGCTGTCATTACACTGCTCACAACCCTTGCCGATAAAGGAGCGGAAACTGTGGGGGGTACCATCGGGAAACACTTCCTGAAGAATTGCTTCATCCGGTTCTGCCGGAACCCGGCAGTTGAGACAAATACGTTTTGCCAGTCGCTGGGCGATTACCGCCAGCAGTTCACTGGCCAGCGAGTTCGGGTGAACACCCAGGTCATAGAGCCGTTGCATGGCGTCGACAGCATCGTTGCAGTGCAGCGTAGAGAGCACCACATGGCCGGTCTGAGAGGCCCGCATGGCCTCGACAGCGGTTTCGTTGTCACGGATTTCACCCACCAGGATGACATCCGGATCCTGGCGGACGAAAGAGCGCATGGCATCGGCAAAGCTGAAGCCGATCTCCGGCCTGACCCGGGTTTGCTGGATGTTGGTGATGGAGTATTCGATTGGGTCTTCCACGGTAATCACTTTTCGGGTGCCGTCATCGGCCAGTAACTGCAGGCCGGCATACAGTGTGGTGCTTTTGCCCGATCCGGTGGGACCAACCACCAGTACCAGACCCGCGGGGTTGCGCAGTAACCGCCGGTAGTTGTCGGCAATGACGCTGGACAGCCCGAGTTTATCGATGCTGATCAGCTCGGAATTCTGCGGTAACAGGCGGATCACCACATGCTCGGCGTGCAATGAGGGCTGTACCTGAATCCGCAAATCGAACAGGGCGTCCCCCACTCGCAGTCTTGAGCGGCCACCCTGGGGCAAACGACGTTCGGCGATATTCAGGTCGGCGCGGAGCTTGATCACATTGATCAGACCGCGCAGTTCGCCGGGGGTGATCTCGTAGTGCGGCAGGTCGCGCAGTTCACCATCCACCCGCAGGCGAATTCTCACGGTGCGATGATACTGCTCAATGTGAAGGTCGCTGGCGCGCTCGGCCACGGCATCGAGCAACATGGCTTCAAACAGCGAGATCAGATGGGCGCCCACTTCCGGCCTGGTCTTGCCCAGCAGGTCCTGATCTTTCTCTGCAAGGACCTTTTCCTCATAGTCGGGCAGGGGGGTGGTGTGAGCCTGAACCGAGAGGTCAGTGGCGGACCAGAGACGTCTGAAGTCTGTGGGTGTGACCAGAATTTTTACCAGTTTGTGCCGGGGGAAAACCTGCTGAATTTCATCCATCGAGGCATCCGGATCACTGGTGGCGACCCTGAGGGTGTCGTGATCGGTGAACAGGGGTATGAGGCGGTGATGATCGAGAAAGGCCTGGGAAAACCGGTTGAAAATGGCGGGGTCCAGTCGCCTGAGCAAAATATCGACGTTGCCCAGCTCCAGGTTATAGCGTTTGGCCAGAGAACGGTATAACGCCAGATCATCCACATTTATCAGTTGTCGGACTTCATCGATAATCAGACTGTTGTTGGTTTTTGCGCGGATTTTCGCTTCGTTGAGAATTTCCCGGTTGACGATACCGAGTTCAATCAGGGTCTGGTCACTTTTGTTGTCGAAGCTCACCAGCCCCTGTTCAATGCGATGGATTTTCTGCTGTTCGTCCTGAACGTACTTGACCAGTTTCAACAGTGTCGATTCCGTTCGTTCAACACACACCAGCTGACCGCCCGGGGCCAATTGGTGGAGCAGGGTCGAGAGTGTCTTGAGGCCGGGTGTGGTGACCATGATGATGTCGAAGGGCGAAAACTGTGCCGAGCCCTCTTCGCCTTCGCCGTGCAGCACAATGACATTTTTCAGTTGCAGCTGGCTGAGCTTGTCCATTGCGGCATCGGCCAGGGAGGCGACTTTCTCGATACCGATGACCTTGCTGGCGATTTTGGCCAGTACCGCACAGGGGTAGCCAAGCCCTGCACCCACATGCAGAACCCGGGGGTAGTTCGGTAAAGTCAGCACACTGAAGATCTGTTTCAGTACTTCTGTAGTGGGAATACTTTCCCCCGCCACCAGCGATCCATTTTCGCAATTGATAAAGTGCTGCCGGTCAATTGCCTCGAGAGCTGCCTCGAAACGTGGATCAATTTTGCGGTTGGCAGGGTTGCCCTGTTGGGTGGTGGATATTTTCATAATGTCTGCTCTAACCACGACAGTGACAAAACCGGAGGGCTTTCCCGGTGAATTATTATTCGGCTATTAAACGTAGCACTTTGCAGCGGTTGATAACAGTACTTGGCACTTCCTGAATCGAAAGGTTTACCGGTGATCGGGTCTGGTTTAGTCTGCTGCTCATGCGTTTCGACAAGAAGTATAAAATCCAGCTGACCGACAGCACGTTCCGGCGCATGGACGAGGCCCCGGATGATCAGTTCTACCGGATTCCGCGCTTTGTTAGCCATATTGATCCCGATGCGATTGACCGGGTGACTGAACTGTACCGCGAATACCTGTCTGCCGACACGGCGGTGCTGGATTTGATGAGCAGCTGGCTCAGCCATCTGCCCGAGGAGCTGGCGTTCAGTCGCGTGGTCGGTCTGGGTATGAACGACCGGGAGATGGCGCGGAATCCACAGCTCGACCAGTGGGTGGTGCACGACCTGAACCGTGAACCTTCACTGCCGTTTGTCGACGGGGAATTTGATGCCGTATTGATCTGTGTCTCGATTGATTATCTGACGGATCCTGTCGCGGTGCTGCGGGATGCGGGTCGGGTGCTCAAGCCTGATGCCCCGTTGATTATCACCTATTCAAATCGCTACTTTGAGTCGAAGGCCACTGCTGCCTGGTTGTATCTGAATGATGAGCAGCGCGCCTATCTGATCAAGACCTTTCTTGAGGAGGCCGGTTGCTACCGGCAGATTGAGCTGATGGATCGGAGTCCTCCATACGGCGACCCGTTGTTTGCTGTTGTTGCCCGGGTGGCCTGACCCTTTTATCTGTTGCCGGAACCCTGATTGCCCCCGATTCCCAAACATTGCTGAATGGCGGGAACCAGCAGGGGCGTCACATCAATACAGTTGGTGGCATGGGGGATGGTGTTGCAGGTGGCCAGTTCCGTCAGGCCGGACTGCAACAGCAGCTCATCGACACCGTCGGCAAAAATACCGTGGATCGCCGCGCATTTAACCCGGGTTATACCCTGTTGCCGGACTGCCTGTAGACACTTCAGGATGGTTTGGCCACTGGAGATGACATCATCGATGATCACTGCTGTTCGATCCTGATAGTCGGAAAGGTCGGGGAGTGTGACCACCACATGGCGGTCGCCGTGCCGTTGCTTTTCGCCGATCACATAGGGGTGTCCACTGGCCAGGGCCACCCGCGAGACCCACTGTTCGCTCTCACTGTCCGGCCCGACCAGTAACAGGGAGGATTGAGTGGTCAGCCAGTCAGTGAGTGCCGTTGTGCCTTCAACCCTGACACTGGGTACGGTGTAGATGTCGGCCAGCGAATGGTAGCGATGAAGGTGTGGGTCCACTGTCAACAGCCAGTCGATATGGTTTGACAGCATGCGGGCAAATAACCGCGAGGTGACCGCTTCGCCCTTATGGAAACGACAGTCCTGCCGCATGTAGCACAGGTAGGGGGCGACCAGTCCCACCGAGCTTGCCCCCAACTCCCGCAGGGTATCCAGCAGAAATATCAGCGAAAGAAATTTATTGTTCGGGTTGGCCAGGTTCGCCACCACAATACAGTGGCGCCCAGCCACCGGCGTGACAACCTTGAGGTAGGTTTCCCCATCCGGAAACAGGCGGGTCTCGAGCGTTCCCGGGGTCGCTGCCAGTTCGCGGCAGAGGGGTACCAGCAGGGGATGGTCATCAAGGGAGAACAACAGGGGCGGATGTGGGTCGGCAGGGTTCATGACGACTCTCCAATCGTAAATACAGGGCCATTATCCCGATAAAAAGCCAGCGCATAATCCTGTTCTCCCTGACTCTCTGAAAAGAGGGTAAATAGCGGCTGCCCTTTTGTGACAGGTTCCCCCAGTGAAGCCGCCAGACGAAGCCCCGCTGCCGGATCAGTCGGTGCGCCGGCCAGTTTTGCCACTCTGGCCAGTCTTCGGTTGTCGATTGCCGTGACCACGCCATCCCGATCGGCCGCCTCAATATGCTGGAAACGGGCATTGGGCAGGGTTTTCAGGCCGCCCTGGGCCTTGGCGATACGTTGAAACTGTCGCCATGCCTGCCCGCTCTCCAGTATTTCCGTGGCCTGACGGATACCGGCTTCAACCCCGTCGCCCTGGGCCATATCCAGCAGGTTGGCAGCGAGAAACAGCGAACGTTGCCGCAAATCCTGAGGTGCGTCGGCCTGACATTGCAGTACGGATAAAATATCCCGAGCCTCCTCAACCGGGCCGATGCCATAACCAATTGGTGCACTGCCATCGGTAATCAAACAGCGCAGCTGAATACCGCAGGCAGCCCCCACCAGGGTGAACATGGATGCCAGCTTTTCGGCTTCTTCCTGGGTTCTGATTTTTGCTGTTGCGCCAACGGGGATATCGATTACCGCGTGGGTTGAGCCAGCCGCTATTTTTTTGGATAACACTGACGCGATCATCTGGCCTTCGCCATCCAGGTCCAGTGCCCGCTCCACCCGAATCAGCAGATCATCAACCGGACTCAGGCTGACCCCGCCGCCCCACACCAGACAGGCATCGGTGGCACCGACCACATGGCGGATTTCCTCCAGCTTGAGGTTGACGTTGGTCAGAGTATCCATGGTGTCTGCGGTGCCCGATGGCGAGGTAATCGCCCGCGAGGACGTCTTCGGGATAATCAATCCCGCTGAACTGACAATGGAAACCAGAATCGGTGTGGTGCGATTGCCCGGTAAGCCACCGATGCAATGCTTGTCGAAAATACGAAGGTGGCCCGGCCATTCAAGCTGTTTGCCGCATTCGACCATCGCTTTGGTGAGGCTGATAATTTCGTCTACATCCAGCCTGTTGCCCGCACATGCACTGAGAAAACTGGCGATGGCAACGTCGGTATAGTGGTGGCCACTGATATCCGTGATGATACTTTTGATGTCGGATTCGCTGAGCTTATGGCCGTATATTTTCTTGCGGACCAGGCTCAGTGAGTTAAGCAATGGCGCGTTATGAATTTTCACCGTGTCGCCACTTTTGATCTGCAAGTCATGCATGGCGACCTTCGACAGGCCGGCACAACCCTCGGGCAGAATGTGATTGTCCACTACATTCAAGGTGGCAATCAGCGAATGACCATTACTTTTCAGTCTCAGGCGACTGCTGGCAGAGAACCCTTCCGACTGACAAACCGGCGAATCCTTGCGCATGTACACAACGGATTCCTGATGGGTATCGATACCCATATCGACCACTTTGACAACATGGTCCACCTCCATACACGACTTCTCCTCAACAGCGATCATCAACGTCTGATACCGGCGCTATTCTAGGGTAATTTTCTCCCCAATCGGATATTTTCCTGTTTCGGAGTGGTGCTGGAGGCTGTGCTGGCCAACCATTGAACAGCACGAGAGGTAAACGCCGGACGTCAGTCACTGTTACTGAGCCACCGACGACCTATCCAGTAGTCTGCACTGCAGTAGCGGCCGCCGCCCGTAAAAAACAGTGACAGCAGCATGATGAAGTAGGTGGCTGCGAACTCGATGCCATTGTTCAGAATGACAATGTTGCCCTTGCCGGTAAGCCATGAGTAGTTGCCATGTTCCCGAAGAATCTGTCGGGCAGCTGACAATCGTTCACCCACTGCCTTGCTGTTTTCGAGACTCTGTTCCGCCGCTGGAATGCCGATGGCGGCCAGGGGGCGGACCATACTGGTTGACGGGTCGGAGGGGGCAATGGCGAACCAGCCGTTGTCCCAGTGGACGGCAAAGGCGGCCACCAGCATGGTTGCCATCAGCGGGATAGCAATCAGTCGTGTCGCCAATCCGAACAACAGCAGGCAGCCGCCAACCAGCTCTGTGGCGGTGGCCAGAACTGCCATTAGCCAGGGAAGTGGCAACCCCAGCCCCCAGTCCGGGTTGCCCATCCAGTTGACGGTGCTCTCGAAGGCGAGCAGTTTGGTCAGGCCCGCCGTGATGAAAACCGGTGCCAGGAATAAACGCAGCAACAGTGGGGCGAGAAAATCGGCTTGTCGGGTTGCGTTGAGCCCCCTGTTAAGCCGATGAATAAATGGCATTTTGGTCATGATGGTTTACCGGATTGATTGCATATCAGGAATAAGGATGAAGGGCGACCACTTGGCCGCCCTCATGAAGTTTGAAATCAGTAGTAAACGGGAGAATTACTGACCACCACATTTTCCCTCACCACACTTTCCTTCACCGCGTTTGCCCTCTTCGGATTTCGGTGCTGGTTTTTCTTCGCCGCACTTGCCCTCCCCACATTTGCCCTCTTCAGACTTTGGGGCAGCGTCTGCTTCACCGCATTTGCCCTCGCCGCATTTGCCTTCCCCGGGCTTGTCGTCGGCATGTTTGCCCGCGAGCTGATAGCCGTTGCCGAGATCGGTCGCAACGAAGGGGTTGTCGGCCATACTGGCCATGGGGAGAATCAGGCTGGTGGAGATAAAGGCCATGCCAAGAGTGGATTTGAAAGTGTTTTTGGTGAGTTGTTTCATGGTCAGTTCCTTGTTTTGTTTATGTAAGGTGTCCACATTGAGATGCCGTCGGATGTTTTTTGTTACATGCGATAACGGGAGTGATTGCCAGTCACATCTGATCAAACAGCGTTTTCACGGAACGGCAAAGTTCAACAAATGTCGTCGGCTATCTGCTTAACAGATGCCACTGCAAAGGATTTGTTACAGATAAAAGCAGCATTTGTGCTTCTCGGGGGCGGGGTATTTTTCTGCCGTGGTTACAGGTTTCTGTGCGAATGAATGCAGTCCATTATTTTGTGCACTTCCTCGTCTGTGGCTTTGTTGTGCATAAAGGGAATGGCCGCGACCAGCCTGCGCAGTTGTTTGACATAGCGGCGGCAGTGCCGGCAGAGCAGCAGATGAAATTTGATGGCAATGCGGGCTGAAAAACTCAAATCATCCTCGAGCAAGCGGTCCGCATGATTGACAAGTTCGCGACAGCTCAGCACTCGCCAGTCTCCTCATAATGGTCAACAAGTTTGAACAATTGTGTTCTCGCACGGTGCAGGAGCACTCGCGCATTAGATGCAGAAACCGTCAGTGCGTTACAGATTTCCTCAAAAGACAGTCCGCTGGCATCCCGCATTTCGAGAATACAGCGTTGGTTGTCTGGCATGGCGGCTAGCAGTCGTTCCAGACATTCGGCCAGCTGCTCACCGGTCAGCAGGCTCTCGGGAGAATCTGTATGCCAATGGGCCGGAGGGTGTTGCCAGTGGCCGCGCTCGGTAAACCTCTGTGCCAGACCATCTTCTGTATTCTGGTTCTCGTCGCCGTGGTCGCTGAACAATAATTCCCGCTTCCTCTGGCGCCGCTGCATTTTTGCTTCATTGATGGCGATACTGCCCAGCCAGGTGCGGATCGCCGATTTCCCTGCAAAGCTGCCAATGGCCTGGTAGGCCTTCAGCCAGGCGTTTTGCACCACTTCTTCCGCTTCGCTGATACCGACAATGGGAACCGTAAGGGCGATGAGGGCGCGGTGGTGGTCGCGAACCAGCTCTGCAAAAAGTACCGGGTCGCCGGATCTCAATTGTTCCAGTTTGTCTGTTTCCACGTGCTCAAAAGGCCTCGCCGGTTGTTCCCCTCTGGCGCAATATGGCCAGACAGGTTTTTACTTCCGTCAAGACTAAGCCATAGACAGTGACAAAAACCATGGCTTCACGATAAAAAATTCACCTGCCGGCGGTGTATCGGGTCAGGCTGAACCGATCGGGACATATCAGCGTACACTGACTCATTAACCAAGGATCAAGCGATGCCTTCACCTTCTGAACAAACCGTTGAAAGGTTGCCCTGCCGGGGCTGCATGCGGGATTGTCCGTATTTTTACGTATGTGATGGCAAGCTCTGGCGCATGCCGGTTGATCGACAGGGGACTCAGGCGGGCGATGTGGAAGATGTCCAGCCGGGTAGTTGATGACCGGTCATATCGGTCACGGGGGTCCCAGCAATGAGTTCAACAGCCTTGGTGATCGGTGCCTCCAGTGGCATTGCCCAGCGTTTGATTTGCCGACTCAGTGGCGATCAGCGCATTGCGAGGATTTATGCTGTCAGTCGCAGTCCCGCCGAGGTCGCTTTGCCGGCGCGGGTGAGCTGGCTGACGTGTGACTATTCAGAAGCGGGTATCGCCGGGACGGTTGCATTGCTCAATAATGAACCCGGTGAATTCTCCCGGGTATTTATCTGTAACGGCATGCTCCACGAGGGTGACAGCATTCGTCCCGAAAAGCGGCTTGAAGAAATTGACTTGGCCAGTATTGATGCGGTGTTCAGGGCCAATACGTTCACCCCCCTGTTGTGGTTGAAGCATCTCGTGGGTTCCCTGCGCGGTGAACAGGTCTGCACCCTGACATTGTTCAGTGCCCGGGTTGGCAGTATCAGTGATAACAAGCTGGGTGGCTGGTACAGCTATCGCGCCTCCAAGGCGGCCCTGAATATGCTGGTTCAGACTGCTTCAGTCGAATACGCCAGGCGGGCAAAAAATGTGCAGTTGGTGGCCTTCCATCCAGGCACCACCGACACAGCACTGTCCAGACCGTTCCAGGGGAATGTACCGACAGGCAAACTGTTTTCTGCCGATTTTGTGGCCGAACAGTTACTGTCCATTGTTGAAAATATGACACCGGTCGGCCACGCGCTATACCTTGATTGGCAGGGCAAGGAAATCCCCTGGTGATTGGAATGGTGAAGCGAACGGGTTGGCTGCATGCCGGAAAAAGCTGATCTGCCCGGCAAAATCTGTGTGGTCTGCCGTCGGCCTTTCCATTGGCGCAAAAAGTGGCGGCGCGTCTGGCAGGATGTGAAATATTGTTCCGAAAAATGCCGGCGCAGCCGGGGCAAACCCTTTGGTGCAAAAAACCGCAGCGACAAAATTATCAGAGAGAGCATCATTGAGCAGTAGCGCAACAAGCAAGCGGATCCCGGCCAGGCTATTCACCTACAGTGGTATATTGCCATTCCTGTTTTTCCCCTGTTATCGGCTGCTCACAGGGAGCAACACATTTTTCGCCTTTGATGTCCAAACCCTGCTGATGGGCTATGGCGCGGTGATTGTCGCTTTTGTTGCCGGTATTCATTGGGGCGTTTTTTTGTTCAGGCAATGCTCGCTGAACCTGTTGCTGCACAGCAATATTATTGCCCTGCTGTCCTGGGTGTCTCTCCTGTCGACCCTGTTATGGAGTGTAGTGATATTGCTGTTTTGCTTCGTCTACCTGTTGTGGATTGATACGGTTCTGGTCAGGCAGCAACTGCTCGAACCCTGGTTTTACCGGCTCAGAGTTCACGCCAGTGCGCTGGCCCTGTTATCCCTGGTCAGCTATGCAGTGATTGCACTGTGATGCCGGGAGAAGACGCGGGATGATGCCTTCTCTAACCGAGCTCCCCCGTCTGGCGATTATCGGGGCCGGCCTGTCCGGGTTGACCCTGGCGGGTGAACTGAATGGTTTTGCCGAGGTGACGGTTTTCGATAAGTCTCCGCGCGTCGGTGGGCGTATCGCCACACGTACCGGGGAGGACTTCCAGTTTGATTACGGTGCGCAATTCTTCACTGCCCGCTCAGTTGCCTTTCAGAACTACCTGAAACCACTGATTGTCGCAGGCCGGGTGGCCGAATGGCACCCGCGGGTTACTACATTGGGGGGTGATGATAAACCCTACCGGCGCGACTGGTTTGAACCCCATTACGTGGCGGTTCCCGGTATGAATACCCTGTGCCAGCTTGCCGCCGAGGGCAAAAATCTGATGTTGGATACTGCGATTGAGTCACTTGAAAAAACGATCACCGGTTGGAGGTTGCGGGATCACAGCGGTGCCAGTCACGGCCCTTTTGACTGGGTCGTCTGTAGCATGCCGGCGCCACAGTCTGCGGCACTGCTGCCGTCATCATTTACCGGTTACGAGCAGGTGTGCAGTACTACAATGCTTGGCTGTTATAGCCTGTCACTGGGCTTTGCCGAACCGCTTCAGAGCCTGTGGCAGGCGGCGGTGGTGAAGCATTCCCCTATCGGCTGGCTGGCGTTTGAGTCATCCCGCCCTGGTCGCGCTGGCGGTTGTGGCCTGCTGGTGCAGTCAACCAATGCCTGGGCTGAACAGCATCTGGATGATGATTCCCGGCAGGTTCAGCGGGCCCTGTGGCACGAACTGGAACGGCTCATGGCTAAAACGCTGCCGAAGCCAAAGTACTCTCGACTGCATCGCTGGCGCTACGCCAATACCGTGTCAACACCCAAAGCAACAGACAAAGCAACACCTGAAGTATCGCCGGAAGCGGAGTGTTTAATGGATGAACAGTTGCAGTTGGGCGTCTGTGGTGACTGGCTGTTGGGTGGCAGGGTGGAGTCTGCTTACCTGAGCGGATTGGCGCTGGCGACTGAGTTGAAACAACGTTTTTAATCCCCGCCTATGTTTGAGGTGGTTTCTCGGCAGCAGTCGTCAACGTCAAGCAGCCAGGCAGGGCAGGCATACCGTTACCAGCAGGCCGCCCATGGGAGACGGTTTTAATTGCAATTGCCCGTCATACAGTTGGATCAACTCACTGACAATGGCGAGCCCAAGACCCGAGCCAGAGCGCTGCTCATCCAGCCGACCGCCGCGTTGCAACGCTTCATCCCGGCTCTGGGAAGACATCCCCGGCCCGTCGTCCATAATGCTGAGGAGCAGGTTGTCCGCTTCACTGAAGATTGCCATTACCACTGTCGATTTGGCCCAGTGCAGTGCATTTTCCAGCAGATTGCCGACAATTTCCTGTAGGTCCTGGGCATCGATTTGCAACTGCAGTGGTGGTACTTCGGGTTTTTGAAAAGCGATATTCTTTCGTTCGGCCAACCGTGAAATACCGTTTAAGACAGGTTCAAGTGCCACCGATAGTGTCACTCTCGGCCGCAGCACCACTGGGCCAGCAGCGGAAGCCCGGGCTAGGTGGTGTCGCACAGCCTCGTTCAGTCGTTTCAGCTCGGATACCATGGTCTCGCGCTGACTGGCAGGCAGTTGCTCTGTTGTCGTCATCATTACACTGACGGGCGTTTTGATGGCATGGGCCAGGTTGCCCGCCGCGGTACGGGCGCGGGACATCAACTGCCGGTCGCGCTCCAGTACAGTATTGATGGCAGTTGCCAGATTGTTCAACTCTTCGGGGAGGTCGGTGTCGAGCCGCTCACAGTCACCCTTTTCCACCGCCTGCAGATTGCTTCGGATACGTCTTAACGGCTCCAGTCCCCAGTGCAACTGACACCAGATGCCCAGCAGCAGCAAGATTCCCAGGGACACTAACGAGAGCCAGAGCAGTTGCTCAAAGCGGACCAGTGCGGCATCCACTTCGCTGAGGTCAGCGGCCACCGCAACGTGCAGAGTGACCGGGAGCCTTGGCAGTCGCACATCCCGCTCCAGCTTGCGCAGGGTTTCCCCGTTTGGGCCGGAAATTGTGCTGTATTGCAGTTGCGGGCCTGCTGTCAGAGGTAAGCGCTGATCCCATAGGGAACGGGAGGTCAGAACCCGGGAGGCGTTGTCGGAAATCTGCCAATACCAGCCG
>DDNV01000087.1:8266-16945 GCA_002341315.1 Cellvibrionales bacterium UBA2511 | reverse complement strand
TTGACTTTATCAATGCGGTGATCGCAGAGGCCGACTGCGATCTGTTGCTGGATGTGAACAACATCTACGTGAACAGTATCAATCATCGCTACAACGCAGAGGAGTTCCTCGCGCAATTGCCCGGGGAGCGGGTGGTCTATGCCCATATTGCCGGCCACTACAAAGAGGCGGACGATCTGCGAGTCGATACCCACGGCGCGGATGTTATTGACCCTGTATGGCATCTCCTCGATGTGGCCTATCAACAGTTTGGCATTGTGCCAACCCTGCTGGAACGGGACTTCAACATACCACCCGTGCCTGTCTTGCTGGAGGAGGTGGCGCGTATCCGACAGTCGCAGCAGTCAGCCCTGCAGACCGGGGAGCGTGGAAGAGTAGCCAATGTCTGAATCATCCCTCGAATCATCAACCCTGCCGATGTTTCAGCAAACCCAATATGCATTTGCTGCACACCTGCGGGACCCGGATGCTAACCCAGCTCCCCCGGATATTGAAGACCGGCGTATGAAGATCTATCGGGAGCTGGTTTACAACAACATAGAATCGTTCATTGCAACCGGTTTCCCCGTGTTGAGGCAGTTGATCGCTGACCAGCAGTGGCATGCCCTGGTTCGCGACTTTGTCAGCCGGCATTGTAGCCATTCACCTTATTTTCTGGAGATCAGTCAGGAGTTTCTCAAGTACCTTCAGGAAGAGCGCCAGCCACTGGTAACGGATCCTCCATTTCTGCTGGAACTGGCCCATTATGAATGGGTAGAACTGGCACTTGATGTCGCCGAAGGCGATCTACCGGAGTTGCCCTATGTTCCTGTTGACGTGATGGCTGAGTCGCTGCAGGTTTCGCCACTGGCGTGGCGGCTATCCTATGAATATCCGGTTCATTTGATTGGACAGGAATACCAGCCAGCAGAACCGCCCGAGCAGCCGACATTTCTGGTGGTGTATCGTAACCGGGAACACAGCGTGAAGTTTCTTGAGAGCAACGCGGTGACAATTCGGCTGTTGCAGTTGCTGGAGGCACGTCATTGCACCGGCCTGGATGCGCTGCAAGCTATTGCCACGGAGTTGGGGCATGACAACCCCGACGCCGTTATCGCTCACGGTGCGCAATTGCTTGAGCGGCTTTATCAACTGGATATTTTGATTTCACCATGACTACAGAGGAAGTGGCTAATGACGGCTATCAAGTTAAGTCACTTCCCCCGTATTTAAAAACTCCATGCCATGCTGTTGAAAATTTGTGATTTAAAGTTCTTGTCAAAGGTTTTGATAGGCTTGAATGGATTTTTTCAAAACTGCCATTGCTTCTATATGGTCTCCAAAGCCTTGGCTTTCCATGTCGCCGTTTGGCCCCTTATAACTCTCGAACCAAATCCTGATGATATCCAATACTCCGGGAAATTGGCTATTCAATTGCGAGATGGACTCAACACCGGAGAATGGGCTGTCTTCTGAGATAACAGCAATCAGCTTGTCATCTTGCTCACCACCATCAAGCATTTTTAGCACAGCAATTAAGCGAACTGAGATAACCTCGCCGCGCGGAATTGATTGCCCCAGAACCAAAACATCAAGAGGGTCACCATCTCCACCCAATTCTTTAGGCATTGCAGTGCTAGGGATGGTGCCGTAATTACCTGGATAGCCCAAGTAATTAACAATACGAGGTTTGTCGTTTTTGAGTTCCCAAATAATTTGATGCGTATTGTGCCTATTCAGTTCCCATTTTGCCGATGTGCCTGTGGGTATTTCGATCAACGCATTGACTTCATTCGAGATGTTCATAGCTGGTATCTTCATCAAATCAGTAGTAGAAAAAAGGGTCGTCTGATCTCTAAAGATAAGATTAACGCTATGATTTACAGCTTTATCAAAGCTAAGCCCCTTGCCTGAGGCCTGCTTTTTGTAGAGAAGCATATAATCCAGTTTTTTGCCTTTTCTCGCGAGCTTCTCAAATTCCTTTTTATCAAAACCATCGTACTGCCCCATTTGCTTTGCGGATTTTCCGATACCTCCGATATTGTTACTATCAATGGACAAAATCAGCTCACTCACATCTTTAACGGCTTTTTGATAACCCTTCATTGAGTTCAAATCATATTTATTGAGATTGATTTTATCGTGGATTTCTTTACCCCAGTAAAATTCCACAAAGTTAATCGCTGGCTTGGGTTTTTCCCAGGCAATTTTTCTAGAGAAATACATTAATGCACGATAAACGTTGTTATGAAAGTTCTCCAAGCCCAGTGATTCGGGCAGTGTTCTATGTGCAATTTTTTTAAATTTTTCATCGTAAAGCCAAAGATTATTTGCCGCTTCCATTTTTAGCCAGAAATCTTCCATTGTGGGAGTATCACGATAGTCGTCGGCAACAACAACATTGACTTCGAAGTCGGCTCCACCATCCTCCATATGCCAAAATACGTTAAATGTGTGATGTCCGTCCGTTAAATACAATTGATGGTCAGGGCCAATAACCACAGTTTTCATATCCATTTTGTGAGTCCCAATGGGGTCAGTGCATTCAAATGAACTGGCAACAGAGGCTGTGGACTTGGCTGAAACAGTAACGATTGACTTTTGGCCATTAGTTTCACAGATTTCATCAAATTTCTTTTCTCTGTCATGTTGATAACGACCAAACTTGTAAAAAATCTGATCGTAACCGACAGCTGCTTGTGTTGGCCTTAGCTGATGAAGGTGTACTGCGATCACATCACCTCTATTAATGCTATGGTTTTTCGGCAATTCTGCAGCCAACATGCTGCTGAATAGCCAACCCCCAGCAGTTATTGTTAATGCTAGAAAGCGCGACTTTATCTTCATGGTAGTTGCTCCGTAGAGGTTTGTAGTTGCTGCTACATTTTGATCAAAAAAAACCCCACCAGTTTAGAGGTGGGGTTTAAGGTTTCAGGAGAAGAGGTCCTGTAAATTAAAAGGCGACTTGACCGCGGACCATAAAGGCTTTGACATCGCCTTCCATGTTACTAACGTGATCGGAATCAATCTCGGCATCGACGAAGTTAGCCATGAATCTGATGGTGTCGTTGACGTACCAGTTGACGCCCAGGGTCAGTGTTTTGATCTCGGTACCCCGAATGCTGTCAGTCAGTTCATTGGCAGCGCTACTATCGAACAAATCAAGCGTGTCATAGCGGGCAACCAATTCCCATGCGCCGTAACCACCCATACCCAAGCGATTTTTCGGCGAGATGGTGCGCATCTTTCCGCCCCGATAGCCGCGAGATTCGCCAGTTAGTGTGTAAGTTGCCTGAGCGTACCAGCCATCTACATCTGCATCTTTCGCATCTTCACGACTTAGGTCTTGTCTAAAATACTCACCTTGCAGTGAGAGGGGACCCATGACTGTGGCTGCTTCCAGGCCAATGGTATCGGTATATTCAGTATTCCGGTAACGCACTTGTACTGGTCGATCGTTGAAGAAATGTACGCCGGGCCTTGCCCTCAAACGACCATTGTTGGTGGCGAGTTCATTGCCATCAAAAGTCTTTTCAAATTCTTCACGTTGATAAGAGACACCTAGGTGAACAAGCTGGGTTTTTTCATGCAGAGGGGCAAAAGTAAAACGACCGCCATATCCATAGTCTGTGTCTTTGCCCTCGTTATCTTCTTTGCTTACACCTTCGCCAAGATAGACGCCACCGGTCAGTGTCCAGTTGGAGCCCTTAGTTTCTGCGGTAAACCCGTTGCGTCGGCCTTTGGCAAAAGTGTTGGTGGCAGCGGTTCTTTCCATCATCGAAATGCGGTTCGAGCTGGTCAACTCTTCCAGGCCACTTGGCATTTTGTGGCGGCCAAGTTTTAACTTGACATTGTCAAATCCGGTGTAACCAATGGTCGCATCAGTAAATTCAGTGCTTTCATCCTGACCGTAGTTGATTTCAAGCGCGTAGCTCCAGTCGGTAAACATGGTCCCCTCCATGCCGATGCGAGCACGACGAAACTTGGCTGCATTACCAAATTCATCGGCACCGGAGTTCCGATCGAAGAATTCGTCATCTATGTTGACGTAATCAGTATGAATTCTGCCGCCGATATTTGCGGTGAACGCCTTATCAACTGATTGAAAATTAAGTCCTTTTTCACTTAATGTGACGATGGACGCTTTTTTGTCAGCCTCCTGAACCATGCTTACAATTTCTTCTTTTTCAGCAAGTGTTTTTTCTTCCTTGGCTTTGGCTGCATTTGCGATGGTGTTGTAGTCTTGCGCACTGATAGCACCTTTATCCCGCAACACTTTCAGAAGATCCAGCATGGGGTCCGCCTGAACAGGCAAAACAGCGGCACTCAGCATGGCGCCGGTGATTAAAATTGCAGATGTTTTTGATTTCATCGAATCGTTCTCCTCAAATAACTAAACGCGTTTAGCCTGATTGCTTCAGACAGGAGAACCTTATGTCGCGATTGTTTCAGCGCCGTGATAGTTTCGTGACAATTTGGTGACAGTCAGGGTTTCGGATAATTTGTTCTCTGAGCGAGATTGGCCCAGTTGGCGGGTGTGAAGGCTATTGGAGGTAACCAGAAAAATGGCCCGGAAGGAGCCACTTTTCTGGTGCTTGGCGGATGATGGGCTAGAATTTCGTCTCTACGTTGAGCTTGATGGCGTCGTAGTCACTCTTTTTGCCTTCACCCCTGACTTTGCCGATTTCAGTGTCATAATAGGACAGGCTTGCGGTGGTGTTCTTGCTAAGGCCCAGGTAGGCCCCGTATTTGTGTCCTTTCACGTCGGTGCCGCCACCGGCGAAATTCGAGTCAGAGAAAGCGGCGAAGACTGCATCAGCCTCCAGGTCCTGATAGAGGTAGCTGAAGGCGAAGTCGCCCCTGCCTTTGATCTTGCCAAGCTTGAATCCTGCTGAGTAGCCCATGTCTTCATCGGCGTCGCTATCGGTATTTTTGACGTAATCGGCAAACAACATGGTTGATATCCCGGCGAGCTTGGTATTCAACTCAGCAAAGACTTCGGCAACTTCATAATCCAGTGCATGGGTTCCGCCAATCCCGGTGTTACCAAAGAACTCCGCATTATCATCACTATCCTCAAAAAAAGCGGCACTGCCGGCTACGGGTATATAAAGGTAGCTGGTACCCACCTTTAGGGATGTTTTTTCGGAAAACGTTGCGTTATAGCCTAGCTGGGCACCAAACATTTCCTCGATATCGTCCGTCCCTTTGCTGCCATCGTAGCTATTCAGAAAGTGATAGGCGGCGATGGCCCAGACCGAGCCGTTGTCATAGGACAGGTGCCCGCCCTCAGGGCGATAATCACTATCCCATACCAAGCCGCTACCACCAGGGGCATAGAAAGGGTTTTTGGTCTTGCCGGCCACCAGGTTCAGGTTTTCGGCAAAATTCCAGTCAATCCAGGCCATGTCCAGATTGATTTGTTTCGAGCTGCCTCCACCTCCGAGAGTCTGGTTGGCGGATGTTGGCGACTCGCTGCCGCTGGCCAGTGCTACGCCAGCTTTGAAGTCATCGGAAACCTGAGCGGTTAGGCCAATACGCGCACGTATCCGGTTGCGGTTGATATCATCATAGGCGCTGTCTTTGTCAGTCTGTTCGATGCGATACCGGACATCGCCGTGCCACTGGATTCTGTCGGCCCAGGAGGTGGCTGGTTTTGCGGTGGCAACGACCTGATTGGTTTTTTCCTCCATTACTTTGGTTTTTGCCTCCATTTCATTAAGGCGCTCAGTCAGGGCGGCAACCTGAGCCCTCAATTCCTGCAGAGTTGCTTCGTCTGCATTTGCGAACAGGGTAGGGCACAGAGTAAATCCGCTAACGGCTAGGAAAATGGCAGTTCGTTTCATAGTTATGATTCCAATCTTGTTTATTTAATACTTGATAGCTCGATATCGTCGATGCGTGCTTTATCGTTGCTGTTTTTTCCGAAACAGGCATCAACGGGTGTCGGTATCTTAATATGTCAGTTTTATGACACAAGGTTATTATCTGCTGAGTGGTAGGGTGGAGAGACTTGTGGCGGGTAGTTTTGGATGATTACGGTATACCTGAAAAAGTTCAGCGTGTAGAATTGCGAGAATTTGTTGTTATTAGATTATAAAAAGCAGGGAGAACACCCCAGATGAAAAAAATAGTGCTGTTGCTGGCTGGCGTTATGTTGTCTACCCATATATTTGCTGCGGGGAACCCCGACGATCCTTGGGAAGGCTTCAACCGCAAGATGTTTGCTTTCAATGATACCGTAGATACTTATACGCTGAAGCCTATCGCCAAGGGTTACCGAGCGGTCACGCCTGATCCTGTTGAGCGTGGAGTTAGCAGGATGTTCTCCAATGTTGGTGAAGTGGTGAATGTTTTCAATGATCTGTTGCAGGGGAAATTCCGTCAGGCGGGGAATGATACTGGACGGTTTGTCATCAATACTACTATCGGTCTGGTGGGATTTTTTGATGTGGCCGACCGTTTTGGCCTGCCAAAAAATGATGGGGAGGATTTTGGCCAGACACTGGGTGTTTGGGGCGTAGACAGTGGCCCTTATCTGGTGTTGCCGTTGATCGGTCCCAGTACTGTCCGTGACGGCCCGGCCCGGATCGTCGATCGGTTTATCAATCCTATTAATGAAATAGACCATGTCCCAACCAGAAATCAGATCTACGGCGCTGAGGTGATTTCTACCCGTGCCGATCTTCTCGAGGCTGAAAAGTTCGTGCGCGGCGAGCGCTACAGCTTTATCCGCGATGCATACTTACAGCGTCGTAAGTTTTTGCTGACGGATGGCGGTGTGGAAGATGACTTCGGGGACTATAAGGATTTTTAACCCCAGTTCATTTTTCTTTGCTAATCGACAGTTGCCCGGGAAAGCAACTGTCGAAGAGGGCATGGAGCTTATACCTGAACAACTGGATATCAGTTCCGAGTAACCTATGGATAAGAACGGCAAACTGTTTATTGTTGCCGACAGTCAGGAAAAATGTCATGCCTTGAACGCGCATCTGGTCGATACCAGTTGGCGCGTTTCAATTTTTGCTAATCCTGAAAATGCTCTCGCAGCAATCAAAATCGACCACCCCGGTGTCGTGGTGATCGACCTCCCTCTCTCGGCGATTCGAGAAAAGTTTGCCTGTCTTCCCTCTCAGGATGTGGATGTTGCCTATGTTGTTGTGCTCCCGGAAACGGATCCCCGGGACGTGGTTGCACTTTTCCATAACTATGCGGCGGACGTGGTTATCAAACCATTTGATGGCGACCGATTTCGAGAGGCTGTTGAACGCGCGTCACATTGTAAAAGCCTGATGGTGCAAAACCGCCAGTACCGTGAGCAGCTGGAAAAAGCAAACCGTGAGCTGGAAGAGAGTCTCCGGATACTGGAAGTTGATCAAATGGCAGGTCGGCAGGTGCAGAGCAGCCTGTTGCCGGTGACCCCGCTCTATCATGGCGACTACGAGATTGCCCATCGGATTGTCCCATCGCTGTTTCTGAGCGGAGATTTTGTCGGCTACAACGTCATTTTTGATCGTTATATGGTGCTTTATGTCGCCGATGTGTCCGGGCACGGCGCCTCTTCTGCATTTCTAACCGTCCTGTTGAAATTCATTCTTAATCGTATTTTGCGAAGGCATATCAGTCGCAATGATTATGGGGCCATGACCAGAGCCCCAGAGGGCTTTATTGAACACATCAATAAACAGATTATGGCGCTGGGGCTCGACAAACACCTGACCATGTTTTCTGCTTCTATTGATATGGAGCAGAATATTTTGCGTTATTCGGTTGCTGCCCATATGCCGATGCCGGTGCTGGTTACCGATGATCAGGTTTCCCTGCTGCCGGGCAAAGGTAAACCGATTGGTATTTTCCCTGAAGCCCAGTGGGCGGTAGAGGAAATCAAATTGCCGGAAAAGTTTGTTCTGACCGTGGTGTCAGATGGTGTACTGGAATTTTTGCCGGGAAAATCCTACAGTGAAAAGCAGCAGTTTATTGCTGATGCGGTGGCTAAATCAGATGGATCCATCGAGGCAATCTGCGAAGGTTTGTGTATCAACCAGTTGGCGGACGCACCCGACGATGTCACTGTTTTGACCGTGCGCAGGGGGTATTAGTGCAGCCGGGTAAAATTCTGGTTTCCCATGACGATGATGTTTACCTTATCAAGCTGGTTGGGGACGTGCGCGTTACCCTTTGCACTTCGCTGAACAATTATATTGAAGCCATTTTTCAGACCGGTAATGTCGCTGAAGTGGTGATCGATATGCTTGATACTATTGCCGTCGATAGCACGACATTGGGTTTGTTGGCCAAGCTCGCTATCTACAGCCATGACCATTTTGGTATCAAGCCTACTGTGTTCTGTAGTGATGAAAGCCTTTACCAGGTGCTTGCTGTGATGGGGTTGGATGAGATATTCAATATTATCCAGGAATCATCGTCATCGGCTGCGGACTATCAGGAATTGCCTGATATTAGCCCGGATGTGGAAGTAGAAGAGGTTCGGGACCGTGTGCTCGAAGCACACCGGTTGTTGTCTGTGTTAAATGAGAGAAATCAGCAGGAGTTCATCGATCTGATACGCTCTCTCGAGCAGACTCGTTAATTTCCGCAGTTCTGGTTGGCGCGGTGTTTTGCCTGAATGAAATCTGTGTGGGAGACGTACAGTAACTCTGAAATTCGCCGAATCAGCGCTTCTTCGTGTTTGTCCAATTG
>DDNV01000087.1:3057-8100 GCA_002341315.1 Cellvibrionales bacterium UBA2511 | reverse complement strand
ACTGAAACAGTGATGTGGCATCGTTAACTTCGCTGTGAGCGAGACGGACCAACGTCTCGATTTCTTCGTGTGACAGGGAAAACTGGTTTTCCAGTAGTTGTCGGATAATCTTTTGTTCGTCTTCGTTCAGAGTCCTGTCAATGACCATGATTTCAACCATTAGCGCGGCTGCCGCAAGCTGCCTCTGATGAACAGGTTCGCCGTCGGGTTGATCAATTCTGGTAGAAAAAAACTGTTTGATCTGGTCTATCATCGAGTTATTTCTCCCATCAGCCGTTTCTCCAGTTTGTCCTGATCAGCGATGAAATTGCGTATTCCCTCGGCGAGTTTTTCGGTGGCCATTGCGTTGTTGTTTAATTGATAACGAAAGCTTGCTTCATTTAACTGATCGCAATCAATTGGTTTCCCAGTGTCGTCTGGATGGAGCTGGCGTGCCAGGTGGCCGCTATCATTGTTCAATGCTTCCAGCAGTTGCGGGCTTATGGTTAAGCGATCACAGCCCGCAAGTGCCTCGATTTGATCCGTATTTCGAAAACTGGCACCCATGACAATAGTGTTGTAACCGTATTGCTTGTAAAAGTTGTAGATTGATTTCACCGAGAGAACACCGGGATCCTCTTCGGGGAGATAATCTGTCTTACCGCTGTGGCGTTTATGCCAGTCGAGAATACGACCCACAAAAGGGGAAATCAAAAAGGCGCCTGCATCTGCTGCTGCCGCTGCCTGTTCAAAACTGAACAGGAGCGTCAAATTACATTGGATACCGGATTTTTCCAGTTGTTCGGCGGCGCGTATACCCTCCCAGGTTGCTGCTATCTTCAGCAAAATCCTGTCGCTGGCAATACCGGCATTCTGGTATTTCTCCACCAGGCTCATACCCCGGGCGATGGTTGCTTCCGTATCGAACGAGAGGCGGGCATCAATTTCTGTTGAGACCCGACCGGGAATCACCTGGAGTATTTCACGGCCAATGCCTACCGCCAGCGTGTCCATACATTCCGGCAACCAGTCCGAATGTGACTGTCTGGATCTGTTGACTGATTGCTCCAGCAGGGGGCGATAACGTTCCAGTTCGGCAGCTTTCAGGATCAGGGATGGGTTGGTGGTGGCATCAATGGGCTGATAGTGGTTAATGGCGTCGAGGTCACCAGTATCCGCAACAACGACAGTCATTTCGCGCAATTGATCCAATTTGCTGATCATATTAAATAGGCTCGGTTAGTTGTATGTGGGTTTGAGTGTTTTGCATTGCCGCCATGGCACCGTAAAGAACCTCTATGCCGGCGTCTGGCCGGTGAGCATATTCACTGATATAACGCCGAAATTTTCTCGCGCCAGGCATACCCTGATAGAGGCCAAGAATATGTCTGGTCATATGACTGAGCCTGGTGCCTTTAGACAGTTCCTCTGTCATGAAAACAGCGAAGTTCTCCAGAATTTGCTCCCTGTCAGGCGATAAACGGTGATCGTGGTAGAGCTCTCGATCGACCTCAGCGAGTAAATAAGGATTTTGGTATGCCTCCCGGCCCATCATGACGCCATCGACGTGATCCAGATGTGCCTTGGTATCATTTAAGGTTGTGACACCACCATTTAGAATGATTTCCAGTTGTGGAAAGTCCTTTTTCAGACGATAAACCTTCTCGTACTCCAGCGGTGGAATATCACGATTCTGCTTCGGACTTAATCCCTTTAACCAAGCTTTGCGCGCATGAACGATAAAGGTCTGACAACCTGCTTCTGCAACAGTGCCGATAAAGTCAGATAAGAAGGCGTAACTGTCCTGTTCATCAATCCCGGTGCGGTGTTTTATCGTGACAGGAACGGTACTCACTTCCTGCATGGCTTGAAAACACTGTGCAACCAGCCCGGGGTCTTTCATTAAAATTGCGCCGAATTTGCCTGATTGTACCCGGTCGCTGGGACAGCCACAGTTCAGGTTGATTTCATCGTAACAGTAACTACTGGCAATATTAACGGCCGTGGCCAGCTCGGTGGGATCACTGCCGCCAAGCTGCAAAGCCACGGGGTGTTCCGCTGAGTGAAACTGTAAATGTCTTGGCCGGTCGCCGTAAATCAATGCTCCGGTGGTGACCATTTCTGTATAGAGGACACTTTGCCTGCTCAGCAACCGGTGAAAATAACGACAGTATTGATCGGTTAAGTCCATCATGGGTGCGATAGAGAACCGACGGTTTACCGGGTTGGTTAAAAGACTGCTGCTGGTTGGCATGGGTACAACTGATTTGTCTGTAAAGTAAGTGTGTTGGCTGGAATTATATCGGCAAAAACCATCGAAATAACCCCGCTGGGTGTTCAGTCACCGGCATGTTAGCATTGCGCAGCCACTGATACTGACCATTTATGAAGAATACTATTTATGACTACGCCTGAGCAAAAAGCAGCATATCATCAGGATACGGCAGAGATTAACACCCATGAGCTCATGGATTGCCTGTTGTTGTTGGCTGGACTGGAAGGTCGCCCGACCTCACTTTCTGCTCTGTCGTCCGGCCTACCGCTGGTAGATGGAAAACTGACGCCGGAGTTGTTTAACCGGGCGGCAAACCGGGCGGGCCTGGCCTCGATTCTGCTTGCTCGACAACTGGATAATATTCCGCAGGAAGTTTTACCCTGTGTGCTGCTACTTAACAGTGGTCAGGCCGTGGTTTTGTCCAGCCTGGATGCTGAGTTGCAGTTGGCTGTATTAACCGATCCTCAAAACAATACCTCCGAGCAAGTGGATTTTGAAACGCTGAAAGGGCTTCACAGTGG
This sequence comes from Cellvibrionales bacterium UBA2511, assembly GCA_002341315.1. Lineage (GTDB taxonomy): Bacteria > Pseudomonadota > Gammaproteobacteria > Pseudomonadales > Porticoccaceae > Porticoccus. The sequence continues at coordinate 5,325 of DDNV01000087.1, read as the reverse complement.
CCATGTCTTTTATGTCAGGCCAATGCAGCAATTTGATTCCCGCACACCAAAAATTTATCAGAAAACCGGAGATCATTGGTTCTGGGGCGTCATGCGCAGCTCCTGGAAGATTTATCGCGATGTCCTGTTAGCGTCTTTCCTGATTAATTTCTTTGTTTTGGCCCAACCCCTGTTTGTCATGAATGTCTATGACCGGGTGGTGCCTAACAACGCAGTGGAGACTCTCTGGGCGCTGGCTGTCGGTGTGCTCATTGTCTACACATTTGATCTGGTCTTAAAACTGCTGCGTGCCTATCTGGTAGAGCTGGCCGCAAAACGTTCAGATGTGGTGCTCTCTGCACAACTGCTCGAAAAGGTGCTTAATCTGAAGATGTCTGCCAGGCCCAATTCCACCGGTGCCTTTGCGTCCCGTCTACACGATTTCGATATGCTGCGAAATTTTGTCACCTCTTCCACCATTCTGACCCTGATCGATCTGCCCTTTGTGGTTCTCTTTATAGTGTTCATCTGGTACCTGGGCGGCTGGTTGGTGTTTGTCCCGTTAACGGTGTTCCCAATAGCGCTTTACCTTGGATTTCGGGCCCAGAAAAAGCTTCGTCCCACCATTGAAAATGTCATGCGGGGCAGTGCCAAGAAAAATGCCACATTAATCGAAAGCCTGGTGGGTATCGAAACCATCAAGACGCTGGGTGCTGAAAGTCAGATCCAGCGAGGTTGGGAACAGGCGGTGGGTTATGTCTCGCAATGGAGTCTGCAATCGCGTTTGACCTCCAACAGCGCACTTCAGGCTGTTCAGTTCCTGCAGCAGGTAGCCATGGTTGCCATCGTAGTGTGGGGTGTTTATCTGATAGCCGATCAGAACCTCACGCTCGGTGGTCTGATTGCCTGTGTGATTTTGAATGGACGTGCACTGGCGCCGCTAAGTCAGATTGCTAATTTGCTGGTCAGTTATGACCATGCGGAGGCGACCCTGAAGTCCCTGAATGAGGTAATGGCCCTGCCGGTTGAGCGTGAACCGGATAAACGTTACCTGACACGCCCTGTTTTTCACGGGGATATCCGCATCAAGCAAGTGACGTTTAGTTACCCGGAGCAGCCCAGGCCGGCACTCGAAAATGTCAATATCACCATCAATTCCGGCGAAAAAGTGGCGATTATCGGTCGAATTGGTTCAGGTAAATCGACCCTTGCCAAGCTTCTGATACGTTTGTATGAGCCCACCAGTGGGTCTGTGCTGATGGACGGTTTCGATATCAATCAACTCGATCCGGCAGATTTGCGTCATAACGTGGCCTATGTGGCACAGGATGCAAAACTGTATTTTGGCACGCTGAGAGACAATATAACGTTTGGCCTGAATGGTATTACAGATCAGCAGGTGGTCGATGCCGCAGAGCAGGCTGGTATACTGGAGTTGGTCAACAGCCATCCATTGGGTTTTGAAATGCCGGTGGGCGAGCGGGGAGAAACACTTTCCGGAGGTCAGCGCAGCGCCATTGCGATGGCTCGGGTATTTCTTCGCAAACCCCGTGTGCTGGTGATGGATGAACCGACATCGGCCATGGATCAGGGGACAGAAGAGCGCTTGACCCAGCAGATAAAAACCCGTTTTTCGAACAGTACGTTGCTGATCATTACCCATAAGATGAGTATGTTGACTCTGGTTGACCGCCTGATTGTGGTCGATAGGGGTGTGATCATTAGCGATGGTCCAAAGTCGGAAGTGCTGGCGGCCCTCAAGGAAGGCAAAATCAGAGGGAAAGGCTGATGCCCAAGCAACAACTGGAAAAATTGCGCCGTCAACTGGACAAGACCTCTGCTGTCGACCTGAAGTACATGTCGTACTCCTCAGAGGCGGTACTGAAGCAGTCACCGTTTGTTTCTCAGGTGTTGTTATGGGTGATCGCAGCATTTCTGGTCATTATGATAATTTGGGCCAGTCTGGCCAGAATTGATGAATTTGCCCGTGGGGAGGGCAAAATTGTCCCTTCCAGCAATATCCAGATAGTGCAGAATCTGGAGGGCGGCATACTGGAGGTGCTGTTTGTCACTGAAGGCGAGGTGGTCGACCGCGGCCAACCGCTTTTACAGATTGACGATACCATTTTTGCATCGACTTACCGGGAGCGCTCGCTACAAGTCGAACAGCTGACGGTCAAAGCTGCGCGGTTGCGAGCTGAGGCCAATAGCACCGGATTTGATGAAGAGCTGGAAAAGCTGGGCGATGTTCACAATGAAATATTGGTTGCCAGTGAGCGGGCATTATAC
>DDNV01000087.1:0-2977 GCA_002341315.1 Cellvibrionales bacterium UBA2511 | reverse complement strand
ACGCAAACAGGCTCATCTCTCGCAGCTGGACAGCCTCAATCAGAAGGTTTCACAAAAGAAGCAGGAACTGTCCTCAATGCGGGTCAATCGGCAAAGCCTGTCTGACAGCTACCGTCTGCTTCGCCAAGAGCTCGAGTTTACCCGTCCACTGGTTTCCCAGGGTGCCGTTTCCCAGGTGGAATTACTTCGCTTGGAGCGTCAGGCTAACGATCTTAAAGGTGAGCTGGACAGGGCGACAATATCAATTCCCCAGCTGGAATCTGCTTACCAGGAGGCAATTAAAAATGCCGAAAGCTATTCGCAAACTTTTGCCAGTGAGTCCCGTGCAGAACTGAATGAGGTGATGGCTGAACTGGGCCGTATCGGCCAAAGTAACCAGGCGTTGGAAGATCGGGTGACCCGGACCTTGGTTCGTTCGCCCATGAAAGGCATCGTCAAGCAGATTAAAGTTAAAACGATCGGCGGTGTCATCCAGCCCGGGGAGGATCTGGTTGAGATTGTGCCGTTTGATGATTCATTATTGGTGGATGCCCGTGTCTCGCCTTCCGATATTGCTTTTATTCATCCCGGGCAGCAGGCAACGGTCAAGTTTACGGCTTACGATTTTTCGATTCACGGTGGTTTGCCGGCCAAGGTGATCAGAATCAGCCCGGACACGATTGTGGACGAAGAGGGCGTTAGCTACTACCAGGTAAGGTTGCGAACGGACAGCAGCCATTTGGGCAACGAAGACGATCCATTGCCAATTATTCCGGGGATGATTGTTCAGGTCGATATTCTGACCGGTCAGAAAACCATTCTGGACTATCTACTCAAACCCATCCTGAAAACCAAAGAGTTGGCGTTCAGGGAACGCTAGTTGCCGTAATTGAAATAGATCACTACTTAAGTGGTCATTTTACCAATCCAAACGGTAACTGGTTCACCCAAATTCTGTGTTATAAATCTAACCATATATAATCACTATGATTTTATATTCCGAAGGCAATACAAGAAGGACAGGAAGTAATAATGTTTTTTAACCGATATCTGACATTTTTTTCTATTGCCGGGGCTGCTTGCTTCTCGATGCAATTGAATGCACAAACAATAAATATGCGGGATGCTATTGCTGAAACGTTGCAATCCAATCCGGAGGTTCAAGCGGAACTTCGTGAAGTCGATGCACGGGAAAGACAAATAAGGGAAGCGTTGGGTGGCTATTATCCCTCTGTTGACCTACTGGCCGGGTTTGGTTATCAGGAGAGAGACCCCACATCACGCCAGTTTTCTGATCCTGACCGCACACGCAATGAGCTGGAGAGACACGAGGCTCAGTTAAACGTCAAACAACTGGTGTTTGACGGATTTAGTACTCCAAATGAACACAAAAATCAGATGGCCAGGCACGAAAGTGCTGAGCATCGTGCCTATTCCGTGGGCGAGAATATTGCTCTAGAGGTAGTCAGATCCTATCTGGAAGTCATCAAGCAGCAAGACATCCTTGCGTTGGCCAAGCAAACATTGGCTACACATGAAAATATTTATGACAAGATGAAAAAACGTGCCGATTCCGGCGTGGGCAGTACCGCTGATTTTGATCAGATATCCGGTCGTTTGGCCCTGGCAAAAACGAACGTCATTAATCAGACAGCAAATCTACTGGATGCTAAAACAAATTTTCAGCGAGTAGTTGGACGTTATCCCCAGGAAGGTGAGTTGGTTGCACCCGGCACCTACAGTAAATATTTGCCTGCTACAGTCGATGAAGCCATTGCCAGGGCTATTGAGGCGCATCCGTTGCTGAAATCCGCCGCATCGGATGTCAAAGCTGTGAACTTTCAGTACGAACAGACAAAAAGTACCTTTTACCCACAGTTTCATGTCGAGCTGGAGCGTGACCTGAATAAGAATATCGACGGCGTAGACGAGCAGGTCGATGATCTGACGGTCATGTTGCGTATGCGTTATAACCTTTATCGAGGTCGTTCCGATGAAGCAAAGAAACAGCAATTTGCCCACCTGGTGGAAAAGGCAAAAGAAGTACGTAACAACACCTATCGCCAGGTCGAGCAGGAGACGCACTTGGCGTGGGTTGCCTATGAGGCAGTGCGCGATCAAATCCCGGTACTTGAGGATTATGTTCGGGATTCTGAATCAACAAAAGCAGCGTATATTCAGCAGTTCGATCTTGGTCGCCGCACGCTCCTCGATCTTTTGAATACTGAAAATGAAATGATCACTGCCAAACAGTCTCTGGTCACTGCCAGGCAGGATCTTCTCTACAATGAATATAGGATATTTCGCGCCATTGGAGAACTGCTCTACACCGTTGGTGTAGAACTCTAATAGCAGGACACATGTCAAGTGAGAGATGTGACCAAGTTTAAGCCGGATTGAGCCGGGAGGGTTGAAATCATGAACGAGCAAACTTCACAAGCAAACACCGTCGAGTCCGGTCAAGACCAGCAAATTCTCGGATTTGTTGCATCGACTGAAGGCGCCACAGTGGTAGTTGTTTCTCCAGACGGTGCTCTCCGTGAGCTCAAAATGGGTGATCCCATTCATGAGGGTGATGTCCTCCAGGTAACTGATGGTAGCCATGTCGCGATCAGTTTTGCCGACGGCTCTGTTCGCCAGTTAAATAGTGGCGATTCTTTTGTTGTCGGCCTGGACAGTCATCAACAGCTGGCGGCTATCGAGTCTGCTGAAGAGGAAAATCCCGAATTCCAGGATTTGCTGGCCACACTCGCCGCCGGTGAGGATATAGCGGAAGATCAGGAAGCAACAGCAGCTGGCGCTGAGGACGGTGCTTCTGGAACGGGTGATGAAATCGGTCAGGGCCTGCAGTTCTCCTTGCTCGGCGGAGAAGTGACCCCGACGGCGGGTATTGACCCCGACTATGTACCGCCGCCGTTGCCTGATCCGACTGCTAATGCGGATATCAGTGATAATGGGAATAATAATGGAGAGACCACCAACGACGGAGCGGTGGTCA
>DDNV01000097.1:3544-4718 GCA_002341315.1 Cellvibrionales bacterium UBA2511 | reverse complement strand
ACCTGGTAGCCCACAAGGCACCGGGCAAGGACCGCGGCACCTTCATGCTCAGCATCACCCCTGGTGATGATCTGCCAGCCATTAGCACCGGCAGCGACTGGGTGTTCGTGCTGGATGTTTCCGGTTCCATGAATGCCAAGCTGGCCACCCTGGCGGACGGCGTCAGCCAGGCCCTGGGCAAACTGCGCGGCGGAGACCGCTTTCGCATTGTGCTGTTTGATGACCGCGCCGAAGAACTTACCAACGGCTTTGTAGATGCCACACCGGACAGCATTCGTCGCTACACGGACAAAGTCATGCAGCTCAAATCCCGTGGCGGTACCAATCTGTTCGGCGGCCTGAGCCTGGCCCTGAAACCGCTCGACGCAGATCGTCCCACCGGCATCGTTTTGGTCACCGATGGCGTAGCCAACGTGGGCAAGACCCAGCAGAAAGATTTTATCGACTTGCTGGAAAGCCACGACGTTCGGTTATTCACCTTTGTCATGGGCAACAGCAGCAATAGGCCCATGCTCACCGCCATGACCGATGCCAGCAACGGCTTTGCTATCAGCGTCTCCAACAGCGATGACATCGCCGGGCAGATTCTCAACGCCACCGCCAAGCTCACCCACCAGGCCATGAACGACGTGGAGATCGATATCGACGGCGTGCGCACCGCCAACCTGCAACCGCAACGTATCGGTAGCATCTACCATGGCCGTCAGATCGTGTTGCTCGGCCACTACTGGGGTGACGGCCCGGCGAAAGTCACCCTGCGTGCCAACGTGGGTGGCCAGGACAAGCAATACAAAACCCGTTTCGACTTCCCCGCCACCGGCGGCGATAACCCGGAGCTGGATCGCCTGTGGGCCTACGCCACCATTCAGGGCATGCAGCGGGAGATCAATTATTTCGGCGAAGAAAAGGACCTGCAGCAAGGCATCGTAGACCTGGGCCTGGAATACGGACTGGTCACTAACTACACCTCCATGGTGGTGCTGCGCGATGAGGTGTTCGCGGAATACGGTATTGAGCGTCGCAATGCCAAACGTCGGGACATCGAAAAACTGGCCAAGGCCCAACGCCAGACCAAGGCGCCCACCAGCAACCGGGTGGACAAGGCACAGCCCATGTACACCAGTAACCAGCCTTCCTACAGCGGCGGCGTGGCCGGGAGTGGCGGCGCCTTCGG
>DDNV01000097.1:3095-3421 GCA_002341315.1 Cellvibrionales bacterium UBA2511 | reverse complement strand
CCGGCGGCGGGGGCGGGAGTGGCGGCGCCTTCGGGATCGGCGCACTACTGCCCTTCCTGATCCTGCTTATCGGCGGCGGACTGCGACGAAAACCCGACAACTCGGAGAACATTTTATAAAGGTGAGTTATCAGAAAAAATAATGCTGAATAAAGTCAGGCTCATTGCCCTGATGCACAGTGAAATCTTTCCGGTCAATGAGCAACAACGCAGAATAGTGGCGGCGAAAAACGCTTCTACGCGCTTAATCCAAGCGCCACTTCCAGGTCCGCCGCTGCCTGCCGAATGGCGCAATTCTGATCGTAATCACGATACTGATCCGCAAAC
>DDNV01000097.1:0-2988 GCA_002341315.1 Cellvibrionales bacterium UBA2511 | reverse complement strand
ATCACGATACTGATCCGCAAAACGTCTCGCGCTTTCGCCATAGCCAGGATTCGACATGATGGCATTGATCCCCGCAGCAATGCGTTGAGGCTGGTCGAGAGTAGCGATCTCCCCGGCTCCCATGGCTTTGATTCGGCGGGCAAACATCAACTGCTCCATATACAGAGGTATCTGCATAGTCGGAGTACCTGCAAGCATGAACATGGCGGTGGAGGAATGATTGCCATGAAACACACCCAGAGAGGACTGCTCAGCCAGCTTCTTGATATCTACCAACCCATCAAGAAAACGACACTTTTGGTTTTCGAACGGAGCTCGGAATTTACCCTCAACACCAGGGCAATACACCAGGGTCGGCAAACCGGTTCGACTTAGCATCGCAAGGACTTTGTCGACCCCGGGGCGGGCAGTCAGATAGGCAAAAATCCGCTTCCCCTCCCCTTTTGGCCAGCGCGGTGAAATTGGAATCGACGGTACCCAGGCGCCACGGAAAATATCATCATTGTCACGGCAGAAATGATCCAGCTCGCGAAAACTGGTCAGTACGTTCAGGCAAGATAGCCGATAGAGTTCAGAAACATGCTCAAGCGCAGGTCGACTATCACCAATAACGGTGTTTATGCTGTCCAGCAACATGACATCCTGATGTCTTCGCTGTTTTTCAGACAACTTGTTGCTGATAACCCCGAAGGGCTCCTCCTCGGCAGGAGGACAAAAAAATCCATTGCCCTGCAAGGCAAACGGAATACGTTCCATATAACAGGCAATCATTGCTGATGGCGCGAATTCCAATAGTGCGGCATCCGGCTGCAACGCGCTGAGAAGGCTGCGCCACCCGGTAACCGTAGACATCAGTTTTTCGGGATCCCGAAATCCGATATTACCCAGCAATTGAGAGTAGCAATCGGTGCGAGTCATTTCCCAGGGGCGGTAGGTCACTTGAGGAGTTTGCAACCAGACAACATCCAGACCTTCCAACGCGCGCTGTGCCGCAGAGACATCTCGCACGATGAATGTCAGTTGATGTCCTTTTTCCAGTAAAACTTCAGCAAGCATGCGCAGTGGCATGATATGGCCCATGCCATGCCCCAGCTCCCAGCCAACGACCAGATGCGCCATCTTTTATCACTCTTCCAGCAAGGTATTGAAAAGGCGCAGCGCCAGTGAATCTGGCACCGTTACATGATCCCAGCGAACCCTGTCGCCTTCGCGAATGGTATCGATCAGCTGGCAATCCTGCAGCAACCCTATCGGCACAAAATCACGATGTTGCTCAAAGGGAAAGGTCTCGCCCCGGAACGCAAAACTCCCCAAGGCTCGCGTCACAATGTCTCCAGCTTCCATGTCGGCCTTTGCGATCGCACACACTCCGACAGAGGGTTTTCTTCCATTATTCAACAGGGGTTGCCTGCCATTCAGAACGGCCTCTATCGTTCCCACCATTTCCAGGTGACAAAGGTGAAAGGGTTGCAGCAAAAAGTAGTAAGGCCCCTCACCCAACTTGAGATATTTGAGAAAGCGCTGTTGTTCCGCATCATGGCGTGCAACAACAAACACCCCGGCAGGACCACCGGCATTAAGCACATAGTCACTCACTGGCCCGGCTTCGTGCTCTTCTGCCATCTCCGCCAGCTGCTTTGCCGCCGCCTCCAGGTCGGGGGAATCCGGCCCCATCATGCCCGAACGGAGCAGATTTGCGCCCAGCCCATTGGCCACCAGAGCCTGTTCAATCTGAATCTTGGTGCCATCGGTAAAGGCGGTGACCTGAGGAAGGCTGATCCCCTGCTTTTCTGACCAGAAAACCATATCCTCACGGGATGGTTTCGTGTTGAGAAACCCTTTGATATTTCCGAAGACCACCGGCCGAAATCCCATGGCCGTCACTTTTTCATTCAGTGCTGCCAAACTGCCCGGCTGGTCCCCTTCCGCTTCCGTGAGATAGCCCGTGTCCACAAAGGCACTGCCAACAGTAACGTGAAATTCCGAATTCATGGTGACAACAGGAATCCCGCGTTGATGCGCGGCAGCGACAATCTCACTGGCAAGCAAGACATCGCCACTGCATTCCACCAGCAAGTCGCAGCCTGAAAGAAGCTTTTCACGGTCATTAGTAAGAACATCCGGGAATGGATGCTCTACCTCGCGCACCGGGCGGCGCGTATATACTTGGCTGACCTTCAGCCGGGGATGCCGTTCCAAGGCCAAAGCCAGGCCGACTCCGATAAAGCCAGTGCCGCAAATAGCAATAAAAGACATGGATCACTCAACCTATTAGCGTTTGCTTCATCATGCCTGAGACGAAAAAAAAGCGCCCGGGCAAAACCCGGGCGCTTCTATTTGAGGGACCAAGGCTTAGCGACGGCGGCGACGCAGCCCAAACAGCATGCCCATCAACACAGCAGCGATACCCAGGGAACCGCCGTTAGAAGAAGACTCTTCCGCAGCAACACTGTCATCCGCGCTAGTATTGCGGAAATAACGAATGCTTTGCGAGCCTTCCAAAGAAATCCGTCTCTCAGACTGTCTAGGCTGGAGTTCTGGCTCAGACATATTCAACTCTACGACAATCAGATCATCCTTGCCGTCACCATCCATGTCGGCAAAGGTGGGCGCAGCCCAACCGGTGGAGGTCACATCCAGACTGCCGGACGTATCTTCGACCTCGACAAAATCTGCCGTGGAGGCCGTGCCCTCGTTGATGAAAAGGCGTAGTGGTGCAGCGGAAACAGTGCCCATCACCAGATCCAGATCACCGTCGGCATCCACATCGTGAAGGACAGCCGGGGCGCCGTAATAGGGCGACGTCAGCGAACTGGCTTCCAGCAGGGGATTTGAAACCCCTACCTGCTCATTAAACATGAACGTACCGGCACTATCAGTGCCATCATTCATAAAAACACGTAGAACGGTCTGGTCTACGCTTACGATATCGATATCGGTATCGTTATCCAGATCGCCAGCGGCAAATGCAGACTGACCACAGCCATA
>DDNV01000006.1:43269-48966 GCA_002341315.1 Cellvibrionales bacterium UBA2511 | reverse complement strand
CGTCTTCCGATCTTTTTTCGATGCCCTGATTGATGGTTTTCAGGCGGTCGCCAAAACGCTGTTGGACCCATTCCCGCAACAGGTAACGGGCCACCAGAAAGGCCAGGGTGGCACCGATGGCCGAAGCGAAGGAGACAAGGACCAACCCGGTGACAAACCCGAAAATAGCGCCGCCCGCCAACGTCATGACAGCAGCGCCGGGGATCGACAGCGCGGTCACGACCACATACACCACCAGAAAAATCAGCCAGCTCAACAGCCGGTTTTCCGCATAGAAGCTGTGAATGATGTCCAGCTGTTGTTGCAAGTAAGCCAGACTCAGATATCGCCCGAGATCGAGGAAGAAATACGCTGCCATCGCGATAACCACAGCGGCGACAATCATCAGCTTCTTGGTGGTTCTATGCACAGGGCATTCCTTTCAGTGTTTAAGTTCATGTTAGTTTTCGGCCAGTCGCTGGACTGACACAAACTTGTGATTCAGCGATACCAATAAGATGGGCAATGAACGGTTTTGTTACAAGCAATTTTGACGATTGCTGTTAACTTTGGAAAATAACAAGGGAGTATTGCGGGCACTTTTTTTGGCTGAGACAGGAAAAGATAGAGCAGGGGTGCTTGACACCCCTGCTCGCTAACGTTAAATACTGGAGATGGTTCTCTTTTCTTTCTTTTCTTTACGTTTTTCTTTCAGCGTTTTTTGGGGCGGTTTTTTGCTACCCGCGTGAATTTTGCTCTTACTCACTTTGTTCTTACTCATGTCAGTCTCCATTGTTCTGTTGATCGAATATTAAGCAAAAAGTGACTGCCGCATAGGGTGATAGAGGAAAATAAAAACTCAGCCTGGCTGTTTATTCTCAACTATCAGCGGCCTGTAAAAGACTGCATGATTATTTCCCTCCATATCTGTGAAAATTTTTACGCTACAGCCAGAATTCGAAAACGATTCATACGGTTTCCGACGAAGAAGGTTATGGCTTCGCCGTGTTTTTTACCCAGCAGGGCAGAGCCCAAAGGGGAAAGGACGGAGATTTTTCCTTGTGATGGATCGCTATCACCAGGCAGCACAACGGTGATAGTCGTTTGACTGCCGTCGAGCATATCGATGAGGTTAATGCTTGATTCTATTGCGACGATGTTGCCATCGCGGGGTGTGTCGGGAGGTGAGTCATAGATGCCCTCCAATTTATCAATCACGTTGGCAATTTCAACCGGGCTTAGCGTCAAGGGGTAGAATGTTTTATTCCGCTCCACCGGATCCATCAGTTTTCCGATAAAATTACGGATGTCTGAAAAGTACTTAATATTCATTTTGCACACCAATAGCTTAGGTGCCCTGGGTTTTTGATCAGGGCATAACGGTTAGATTTTTGGATGGAACAGGGGGCCGAGCGTGACTAATCAATCACGCTCGGTTAGGAGGGAAAGGCTACGTGGTGTGTTCTTGGGGAAAAATGCATTTTCTTCACAGCTTCCTGTTCAAAGCAGTCTGTGCGTTCAGATCGATTATAGCTTTGCAATATTTATAAGCAAGCGCACGAAAGTCGAGGGAGCTGAAGGGGTGGACTGCAGGCAGTCTGTTGTTGCTGGTATCCGGAAATGGGGGATGCTGAAAAAACCCATTTAAGAATCAGTTTCTTAAATGGTCTCTCGTGGTCTTTCGACGTTTTTTAAAATGGTGCCCAGGAGAGGACTTGAGCTATTAGTTAGTGGCTACAAATAAACCCTTTTAATATCAGTCGAATACAGAATTTTTTCTGGTTTGCGTTCCACCTACGTTCCACGATGTGAAATGACCGAAAATTCAGGTTAGAGATTAAATGCCGGCGCCATAGTTTTTTGCTCACCCCTGCCGAGTCCAATGGCGCTTGCTTTAGCCTTCCAGTTGGCAACACTGGCGAGTACTTCATCTTTAATCTTTAGCGCCTGACTACGGTCGAGTTGAAAGAATTCGATAACGTCCATGGCCAGCTCATAGTCCAGGCTGTTATCGCTGTCGGTGATATTGAGATGCAAGCCATTGGCAGGCGTGACCGGGTTGATGTCGTACGCCGGAGATAGCAGCCAGCCTCCCTGATGGTAAATAAATCCGTGGTTGCGGAGGTGGTCATCGGTATTGGATATGGCGATGTAAAACACGATGCGGCGCCATAATTGCGCGAGATCTTCTTTGGTATTGGCGCCGTGCTCGGTCACGAATTGCGCAAGCTCCAGATAGCTGGCGTCATAGTCGCCGTCGTAATAGCCGAGTTGTGTCATCGCCGAGGTAAAGTGAAGGCGACTCTCCCTGGTGCGGTCAAAGCGTTTGGTCAGAAAAGTGTGGTGATGACTACCGAACTGCTCGATCCGGCTCTCCGGCATGGTTACCCCTGCGTTCAGCGCCAGTTGATAGGCGACGTATTCCCAGGCGGCGATATCGTAACCATCTTGCCGGCTGGGAAACTTGGCGATCCATAGGTGTCCATCCTCGTCGGTCACGCTGGCCTTGGGTCGGGCTCCGCCCAGCGAAGAGCCCGGTGACATCAGCATGGTTAACCATTTCACGTATTCGGGGTCATCACTATCGGTGTTTTCTTCCACCTGCCTGGCGGCGTGCTCGAGTTCTCTCAACGATGAGAGTGGTGGTGCAGCAAGGCGTTCATCGTTGTCGAGAAAAGGGCCATCCAGCTCGCGCTTGAACCTCAGTGCGCCGGCCCGGTGAAGGTCGTGTACGCCCAGTAGATAGTCGATTTCATTCAGAACGCGTGGGCGACGCTCTTCCTGGCGGGCATGAATGGCCTCGCGCCGTTTCATCAATAAGCGACCCCAGCGATCTGGACAGGAATCCAGAAACACGCGGAAATTTTTGTCGTCTTCACCGTGCTGCTCGCCGGAATAGAGGTTTAGCTCAGGGTCGATTTGTTGTGCATAAGGAGACTGCAGCCAGTCAGTGTCATAACTGAAGCTGAAGTGCTCTTTTTGGCGAGCGGAAGAAGAGCGAAGTGTTCCAACGAATATGGGCTTCTGGAACTCTTCCCAGTCTGCAAAAACAAAGGCTTCTGTATTCATGATGAGGCTCCAGGTTTCCTGCCCATCAGTTTAATGTCCTGCAGCTTATGACCCAGTTCATCGTCCAACGCGACTTTGGCGACGTCACCCGCCAGCCCGAGGACGCTGAGCACGGCAAGATAGTGGCCGATTGAAACACTGGGATCGCCCTTCTCAATCTTGCGAATGGTCAGGCGGCTGAGCCCGGTTCGCTCAGAAATCAAAACCTGGGTATAACCTCTGCGCTTACATGCCAGCTTGATGTTCTCGCCAAGCTGCTCCAATAAGCGTCGATTTTTGGGAAAGACGACAGCAGATCGGCCCTTTTCCTGTTTTTTTATGATCACAATAACTACCAAATAGTCTGGAAATGGTAATTATAGTGCCCACCGCAGTTTTTTCAACTGTTGTGATCATTATAATTACCAAAATATTAAATAAAGGTAATTATAGGTGCCAGGTTGGCTATAAGGCATCGTGCTGGATGGGTTGTGTGAGGCGGCGTTTTGCGCACGGTACTTCGCAAGCCTATCTCTATAAATCCTACGCAGCAGAAGCGTAGTTACCATTATGCGGGTAGGGTGGCCGTGGCCCCTTGTCGTCTGGCCGGACGAAGGTGCCCTCATCGCAAAATGCGGGTCAAAGCGGCAAAAAACGGTAGACAGCAGGCCTTTGCATCAATATATTCGACTCATACCGTAAGTTGTCAAACGTGCGTCAGGTAGTCGAGGCCTTTTCTGGTCGGCGGATGTGTGGCGCTTCAGCCGGAGCTTTTATGAGGAAATCGAGAAATGGCTGAGCTGGAAGATCGCTGGCTGTCCGTAGGGGATATTTGCACCTACCTCGGCGTGAGCAATGACACCGTCTACAGGTGGATTGAAAAACACGATATGCCCGCTCACCGCGTCGGCCGCCTCTGGAAATTCAAGAAAGAGCAGGTGGACGCCTGGGTCGAGGTCGGCGGAGCGGCAGAACCTAACGATAAGGGTTCTGGTAAATGAAAATTATCGACAACATCAATTCTTTGCTGGGAGACGATATCAAGGCTTCCATCCACCCCAGGGCTAAACTGAAAATCGCGGCATCGTGCTTTTCGATCTACGCCTATGAAGCCTTAAAGGCTGAGCTCGCAAAGATTGATTCGTTGGAGTTCATTTTCACGGCACCAACCTTTGTTCCCAATGAGGTCACCGACAAGCTCAAAAAAGAGCGTCGAGAATTTTTTATTCCCAAGGCTAACCGCGAACGCAGCCTGTACGGCTCCGAATTTGAGATCCAGCTTCGCAACAAACTCACCCAGCGTGCCATCGCACGCGAATGTGCAGAGTGGATGCGTCGCAAGGCTAAATTCCGTTCTAACAAGACCAAGTCGCCAATGCAGCAATTTGCTTGTGTCCAAGGAGCAGAGCAGGAAGTAGCGTACATGCCCCTGCATGGTTTCACCGCAGTGGATTTGGGATATCAGCAAGGTAACGCCGTTTCCAATATCGTCAACCGTGTTGATGAGACGGCCTTTACATCCACATATCTTCAGCTTTTTGACCAAATTTGGAGCGACCCTGGCAAACTCGAAGATGTGACGGCGGCGATCTGTAATCATATCGAATCGGTCTACCAGGAAAATTCGCCCGAGCGCATCTATTTCCTGATGCTCTACAACATTTTCAGCGACTTCCTGGACGATATCGACGAGGACGTGCTGCCCAACGACCGCACGGGCTACCAGGATACGCTGGTATGGAACAAGCTTTTCAACTTCCAGCGCGATGCTGCCATAGGCATTATCAACAAGCTGGAAACCTACAACGGCTGCATCCTGGCCGACAGTGTCGGGCTTGGCAAAACCTTCACAGCCCTGGCCGTCGTTAAGTATTACGAATTGCGAAACCGGTCGGTGCTTGTGCTGTGTCCCAAGAAGCTCGCAGACAACTGGCTAAACTACAACAGCAACCTGACGACTAATATCTTCGCCAAGGATCGCTTCAATTACGACGTCTTGTGCCACACAGACCTCTCCCGCACATCGGGTGAGTCGTTCGGTATTCCACTGAATCGCATCAACTGGGGTAACTATGACCTGGTTGTCATAGATGAGTCGCATAATTTTCGCAACAACGATGCCGTTAAAGGCCGTGAAACCCGCTATCAGAAGCTGATGAATCAGGTTGTCCGCCAGGGCGTTAAAACCAAAGTTCTGATGCTGTCCGCCACCCCGGTCAATAACCGCTTTAATGATCTGCGCAATCAACTCGCGCTGGCTTACGAAGGCGAGTCCGAAAATCTCAGCAAGAAGCTGCGCACGGGCAGATCGGTAGAAGAAATCTTTCGTAATGCCCAAACGGTGTTTAACCAGTGGTCTAAATTACCGCCGGAGGATCGCACGGCGCGAGCTATTCTGGACTCCCTTGATTTTGACTTCTTTGAACTGCTTGACAGCGTCACCATTGCCCGTTCGCGCAAGCACATCCAGACCTTCTACGACACCAGTGACATAGGCCAGTTTCCAGAGCGCCGTAAACCCTTGTCATTCCATTCGCCGCTGACCGGGCGCACGGATGTCATGAGCTTCAACGAGATTTTTGAACAGCTCTCGCTGCTCAAGCTCGCCGTCTATGCCCCGATCAGCTACATCCTGCCCAGTCGGCTCAAAAAGTATGAAGACTTGTACGA
>DDNV01000006.1:39735-43175 GCA_002341315.1 Cellvibrionales bacterium UBA2511 | reverse complement strand
CCGTGGAAGGCGGTAAAGGAAAGCTCAGGCAAGCAGACCGCGAGCGGAGCCTGCAAGCGCTGATGACGACCAATTTACTCAAGCGCCTTGAAAGCTCGGTTGAGGCCTTTCGCCTCACCCTGCAAAGCCTGCATGACAACCACACCCGCACATTGAGCAAGATCGATTCGTACAAGGTCGCAGGTAGCACAGAGAGTGTTTCTGACTGGACGGATAGACTCGAAACCCTCGAAGCAGAGGATGATGATGTTTTTGCTGGTAACGGAGGGGTGGACGACGAAATAGGCGGCAAGGTCAAAATTAATCTCACCGACATGGATTTGCCCTCATGGGAGCACGACCTGAAGGTTGATCTGGAAGTCATAAGTGCCTTGCTGGACTCCATGGCAAAAGTCACGCCCGAGGACGATGCCAAGTTGCAACACCTCAAGGCCCTGGTCCTGGACAAGATTGAAAAGCCCATCAATGACGGCAATAAAAAGATCCTGATTTTTACTGCTTTTGCCGACACGGCCAACTACCTGTACAACAACCTGGCCGAAGATATTTTGGCAACAGAGGGGCTGCACACAGGCAAGGTCACCGGCAAGGATTCACCTCAATCGACGTTGAAGGCTGCAAAAGAAAGGAGAAACTATGATTTCCAATCATTGCTGACGCTGTTTTCACCTCGCTCCAAAGAGAAGGCCCAAGTGTTGCCTAATGAGTCAGCAGAGCTGGATCTGCTTATTGGCACTGACTGTATTTCCGAAGGCCAGAACCTGCAGGATTGCGACTTCCTGATCAACTACGACATTCACTGGAACCCGGTTCGCATCATTCAGCGCTTCGGTCGTATTGACCGTATCGGCTCCATCAACAAAACCATCCAGCTGGCCAACTATTGGCCCGATATCTCTCTCGATGAATACATCAACCTAAAAGAACGGGTTGAAAACCGAATGGTGATTGCCGACGTAACGGCCACCGGAGACGACAACGTTCTCACGGCCAAAAGCAGCGATATATCCTACCGGAAAGAGCAACTCCGGCGTCTGCAGGAAGAAGTGATTGAACTGGAGGACCTGAAGACTGGTGTCTCCATTACCGATCTAGGCCTGAACGACTTCCGTATGGACCTGCTGAACTATGTCAAAACCAATGGCGACCTGGCCAGCGTCCCCAATGGCATGCACGCGGTTGTCCCTGCCAGGCCTGAAGTGGGTTTGCACTCCGGCGTCATCTTCGCACTGCGCAACCTAAACCATGGCGTCAACATCAACCAGCAGAACCGGCTGCATCCCTACTATTTGATCTATATCGCAGGCGATGGGCAGGTTATCGCCAACCATACCGAAGTCAAATCACTGCTCGATCTGGTGCGCTCCAGTTGCAAAGGGCAGGTAGAACCCATCCAAGCCGTATGTCGATTGTTCAATCAACTAACCGATGAAGGTCGCGACATGAAAGCCTGCTCCGACCTGCTCAGTACCGCGATTCGCTCGATGATCGACGTCAAGGAGGAAAAGGACCTCGACAGTCTGTTCTCGGGAGGCAAGACTACCGCGTTGGTAAATACGATCGCCGGGCTCGATGACTTCGAACTCGTCGCCTTTCTGGTTGTTCAGGAAAGTAGTCAGGAGGAAGGATGACGGCCGTGCTCTTCGCCTATCCAAAGAGTGCTGCCTTCGGACGCGTTCTGCCCAAGAGCAAAATATATGAGCATGCAAGCCCGAGCACGGCCGTCAAAAATCTGTTTGTCCGCCAGGTGGAACAGATCACATGGCAATTCAAACTTGCTCTGGAAACCGTAAACCTCAAGGGAACGCCGTCGGTTCCGGAGATCCAGATTTTCAGCATAGCCCTCAAAACGGGTGAGCTGAAATACGACGTACTACATTGCATTGACCAGGCAATCTCGTTTCCGATCCTCTTCGAGCTGCGGTACGAGGGAAAGGTTCGATCCGCTGCGGCCTTCAAGCGCCCCAGAGATGCGGACAAATCTAAATGGGTGATTAGCGACTACTTTGAAAGTGCCTGGCAGTCGAGTGAGGCACCTCGGACCCCCCTGCCGATGGTATTTGATCTTGAAGCTTTGTATGCGCGCTTGCTGGCGCCCTTGCTGCCATTCCCGGTTCGCCCAGGTGAAGGCTTGCAAGCCTGTGTGGAGAGAACGGAGCAAATACGTACTAAGCAGCGTGAGCTGGATAAGTGCGAAACTCTCCTGCGCAAAGAAAAGCAGTTCAATCGCAAAGTGGCGATTAACGCCAAGTTGCGGCAACTGAAAAATGAACTTGAAAATCTCAAACAATTACAGATAGCAGGCTCAAGGAATTGAAATGAACATCCAATCTGTTCGCATAAAAAATTTTCGCGCTTTGAAAGATGTGACAATCCCATTTGATTTCATTACGACCTTCATTGGGCCAAATGGCGCTGGCAAGTCAACCGTACTTCGTGCACTCGACTGGTTCTTTAACGGCAAACCGGGCTCGCTAACAGAGAAAGACTGCTCTTTTGGAGCGAGTGATGAAGACATCGAGGTTCAGGTAACATTTTCTGACCTTACTGAAACGGATCGTGAGGCACTTGGCAAGTACGCGCCGGAAGGGGTTGCCACATTTACTGCATGGAAGCGCCGGTCGCCTGACGGCTCCGATGTGCTCTCCGCCAATGCAAAGGGCTTTCCGGATTTCAATGCAATCAAGGCAGCAAGCACAGCGACTGCAAAGAAGGAGCTGTATGCCGAACTCCGGCGTAACCGCTCAGATCTGAATCTTACTGCAGCCACTTCTGGCGCAGCCGTTGAGCAGGCGATGACCACATGGGAGGCTGATCACACAGATCAACTTGTAGACGCCCCCGAAGCACTGCAGACCAATTTTTTTGGTTTCAACAGCGGCGGCAAAATGAGTGGTCTCTTTGACTTCGTCCTGGTTACTGCCGATCTTCGCGCGAGCGAGGAGTCAATCGACGGCAAGTCGAGCATCATTGGCAGAATTCTTGAGCGGTCGGTTGATCGTGCTGCTGCCGATGAGGAAATTGCGAAAATTGTCGAGGAGTCGCGTGCGAAGCAACAGCAGGTCTATGAAGAGAAGTTTAAGGAACAGCTAGATGACATCACAATGCAGCTTAACCAGGTCGTCACGTCTTACTCGCCGGGCCGGGCAATCACCGTTGCTCCCGCAGAGGTAGAACTCAAGGCCCCCCGAACCATATTCGAGGTGGCAGTGCTTGATGGCACAACAGAAACCGCTGTAGAGCGGCAAGGGCATGGTTTTCAGCGCACGATTCTGATTTCAGCGCTCCAACTCTTGGCGCAGTCTGGATCGGCATCGACAGATGGCGTTATCTGCTTGGCAATTGAGGAGCCAGAGCTCTTTCAGCACCCGATCCAAGCGCAAGCCTTTGCAAAAGTGCTCAGGTCACTTGCCGAAGATGCTGGTAAACGCATACAAGTG
>DDNV01000006.1:32786-39671 GCA_002341315.1 Cellvibrionales bacterium UBA2511 | reverse complement strand
GCACATAGCCCATACTTTCTTGAGGCTCGCCATTTTGACCAAGTCAGACGGCTTACTAGATCAGTTGATGAGACGCCTGTAGTTTCTGTTCACTATGCAACAGTTGCAGATGTGAAGACCAAGCTTCAGGGGATAGTGGATGGTGAAGTAGTAGACCGTCGACTTGATCACAACGTAGCTGACCAGCTAGCCATCGCCCTCTTTGCTAACCGGGCCTTCCTTGTGGAGGGCCCTACGGAATCATCCGTGTTCTACGGTATTGGTGATAGGTCTTTTCCCGGCTCGCTAGAGGCCGCCGGCATCTCTATTGTCTATGTAGGCGGTAAAACCTCAATTCCACTTGCACATGCGATCTTGGATTCAATGGGCGTACCCGTTTACGCGCTTTTCGATGCTGATGTCGGATGCGAGGAGCGAGCAAAAGCCAACGGGAAAGCACAGCAAAAGATCGATGCTGAACGGAGTCAGCATGCAGCAGAGAACCGCAGAATACTTCAATATTTTGGACTTACTGAGGAAGATTATCCCTCTGCCGTAGCTACAGACAGCGTGGCAATCCTCGAAGATAATCTAGAAGAATTTCTTTCCCAGAACTGGGGTGAGTGGAGTGCAGCTTGCCAAAATTTGGAGGCTGATACAGGAATAAATCTTTCGAAAAATCAGATTGCTTATCGCATGGCAACACTAAAAGCAGAGGGTAGTGTTCCTGAAGCTCTTCTGCAAATATTGTCCAGGGCAAAGGGAGAATAGTTATGCATGAAGTTGTCTGTCTGGACTGTGAAGAAATCCCCCGATTGCGACCAAGTCTGCCGAACTCAGGAGTTATGATTCCTCTGATGCAGAATGAGTCAGCCTATTTATTAGCGGTTATGGGTAGAGTAGCGAATCCACCGCTGTTCCGAAACCGCAGCACGCCCCAAGGAAACAGACGATGAAAAAGCTGAAAATGCATTCACCTAATCTTACACAAGATAATATCGCCCGCATTCGCGAGCTGTTTCCTGGCTGTGTAACGGAGGCCCAGGGCGACGACGGCCAAGTAAAGTTGGCGGTAGATTTTGATCAGCTCAAGCAGGAGTTGTCCGAGTCCATCGTGGAAGGTCCGCAGGAACGCTACCACCTCAACTGGCCTGGCAAGCGGGAGGCGCTGCTGACTGCCAATGCGCCTATCGCCAAGACCCTGCGTCCTTGCGGGGAAGAAAGCGTGGATTTTGATACCACCAAGAATCTATTCATCGAAGGCGACAACTTGGAGGCGTTGAAGCTGCTTCAGGAGACCTATTTAGGTAAGGTCAAGATGATCTATATCGACCCACCATATAACACGGGTAACGACTTTATTTATGAAGACGATTTTGCCGAAAATTCCGACGAATTTTTGAAGCGCTCCAATCAGAAGGATGAGGAAGGAAATCGACTGGTGGCGAATACCGAGGCAAACGGTAGGTTCCATTCCGATTGGCTTTCAATGATGTATTCAAGGCTGAAGCTGGCGAGGAATCTTCTGCGAGATGATGGCGTCATCTTTATATCTATCCATGATGTAGAGGCAGCCAATCTTAAAAAGATTTGTGAAGAAGTTTTTGGTGTTGAGAATTTTGTGGGCCAAATAACATGGAAGGCAAGAGTCAAGCCGGTAAATATCGGTGATGCAAAATATCGCCCTCAAAAAGAAGTGGAGTACGTGCTGATCTATCAAAAGAGTTACGTTCCTGGGTCATTTTACCCATTGTATACGGGTGGAGAGCGATCTTATCCACAGGAGGTCAATGGTAGAAAGTATAGGCTTACCACAATTCTTAAATCCAATCGTGGTGCAAATTATCGCTCTACAATGTCCTTTTCCCTTGGAGACTACACTCCACCAGAAGGCCAGCGCTGGCAGGCTGGTGAAGATGTAATCAACCAGTTGAATGAGGATGGGTATATTGAGTTTCGTGATGGTACGCCATTTAAGCGTTATTTTGAGGATGAAGAGGGCGCTGAACACGACCCGTTTTATTGCTTTATGGAGGTTGACTGGTCTTCAACTTCGGAGGCAGGTAAGTCGCAACTGAATACCCTACTAGGAAATCAGCATGGTTTTGATACTGTAAAGCCTGTTCAGATTATCAAGACACTTATTCAATCATGCACAGCTGTTACAGATGAGCATGTCGTTATGGATTTTTTTGGTGGATCAGGCACGACTGCTCATGCGGTTATGCAACAAAATTCAGAAGATGGAGGAAATAGGAAATACGTTTTAATACAAATATCAGAACCTGCAGTATCAAAATCAGGCACGTGTATGTTCGATACCATTAGTGATCTCTGCAAAACTCGAATAAAAAAATCAACTGAAAAGATTCTGGAAGGCGAATGCCACGAGGGATGGAACAAGGACACCGGCTTTCGCGTCCTCAAGATCGATTCGTCCAACATGGCCGACGTCTACTACACGCCGGACGCCATTGAGCAAGGACAGCTGAAGATTTTCACTGACAACATCAAATCGGATCGCAAGCCCGAAGACCTGCTCTTCCAGGTATTGCTGGACTGGGGCGTGGATCTGTCGCTGCCTATCCGCAAAGAAACCCTCCAGGGCAAGTCAGTATTTTTTGTTGATGAAAACGCGCTGGTGGCCTGCTTTGATGCTGGTGTTAATGAAGAGTTGGTCAAGCAACTGGCCGGCTTCGAGCCGCTGCGTGCCGTTTTCCGTGACAACGGCTTTGTGTCTGACGCTGTTAAAATCAACGTCGAACAGATCTTCAAACAGATGTCTCCGGGCACCGACGTGAAGTCGATATAAGGGGTGCTTGGTATGACAAATTTGACCGGATACAAATTTGCACGCACAACAGTGCGCCCGAAGGGATGGACACAGGGAGGTGTCCATGACAAAACGGCAGGACAACCGTTTTGCACAGCCTCAGGCTGCCCGCAGGGTTGTGCACATGGAGGTGTGCAATGAAACTAAAGTTCAAAGTCCAGCCCTATCAGACCAGCGCGGTTGAGTCCGTCGTCGATTGCTTTGCCGGTCAGGTTAACACCTCTGGCATTACGTATCGGATAGACCCAGGTCGGGTAGTCAAGGGCAAAACCATCGGCAGTACAGTAGAGACCGATACGGGTTTTAAAAATGCCGATATCCAACTGACCGATACTCAACTCATCGAAAATATCCATGCCGTCCAGAGACGGCAGAATCTGCCGCTGTCAGACACGCTGGTGACCAGCGCAGGGTGCAAGGTTAACCTCGATATCGAAATGGAAACCGGCACCGGCAAGACCTACTGCTACATCAAGAGCATCTTTGAGATGAACAAGCGCTACGGTTGGAGCAAGTTCATCGTCGTGGTGCCCAGCATTGCCATCCGTGAGGGCGTGTACAAATCGCTGGAAATTACCGCCGACCATTTCACCGAAAGCTACGGAAAGAAGGTCCGCTTCTTTATCTACAACTCCAGGCAGCTACACCATCTGGAGAGCTTTTCGTCGGATGCGGGCATCAACGTCATGGTCATCAATATTCAGGCGTTTAATGCCACGGGCAAAGATAATCGTCGCATCTATGATGAACTGGATGATTTCCAGTCGCGCCGGCCCATCGACGTCATCAGCAGTAACCGCCCCATCGTGATTCTGGATGAGCCGCAGAAAATGGAAGGCGCAAAGACATTGGATGCGCTTTCCAAGTTCAAGCCGTTGATGATCCTGCGCTACTCGGCCACGCATCGCACCACGCACAACAAGATCCATCGCCTCGACGCCCTGGATGCCTATAACCAGAAGCTGGTGAAGAAGATTGCGGTGCGCGGCATCGCCGTGAAAGGCCTGGCCGGAACCAATGCCTACCTCTATCTGGAATCCATCGAGATTTCCAAAAAAGCCCCGGTCGCCCGCATCGAGATGGAAGTGCGCCATGGCAACGGCATCAAGCGTATCGTGAAGCGTCTGGAGAAAGGCAAGGACCTCTTTGTCGAATCAAACGAGCTCGACCAGTATCGCGGTTTCGTCATCGCCCAGATCGACGCCAATAAGGACACGGTTGAGTTTACCAATGGTCAGGTGCTGACGGCAGGGGATGCAACCGGTGATGTGACCGAAGCCACCATGCGGAGAATTCAAATCCGCGAAGCCATAAGAGCTCACCTGGAAAAGGAGCAGCGGCTCTTTGCTCAGGGTATCAAAGTCCTTTCGCTGTTCTTTATCGACGAGGTGGTCAAATACCGGGACTACAGTCAGCCTGATGAACAGGGGGAGTATGGCCGAATCTTTGAAGAGGAATATGAGCAGCTCAAGGCCGAGTACCTGGGGGAGCTGGCGCTCGACAACGAGCACTACCGCAAATATCTGGCGCGGGATAAGGTCTCTAAAATCCACGAAGGCTACTTTTCTATTGATAAGAAATCTAAAAAGTTGGTTGATCCCAGTTTCAAAACCAGAGGGGATGAAGCAGGCTTATCCGATGACGTGGACGCCTATGACCTGATCCTGAAGAAAAAAGAGCGCCTGCTCTCATTTGAAGAGCCAGTCCGCTTTATCTTTTCGCATTCTGCCCTGCGCGAAGGCTGGGACAATCCCAACGTTTTCGTCATGTGCATGCTCAAGCACAGTGATAACACGATCTCGCGCCGCCAGGAGGTAGGTCGCGGCCTGCGATTGTCCGTCAATCAGCATGGTGACCGTATGGACCATGCGGCCACGGTGCATGACATAAACGTGCTGACCGTCGTCGCCAGCGAGAGCTACAAGGATTTTGTGGCGAACCTGCAGCGCGAGATCAGTGACGCGCTATCGGCAAGGCCGAGAAAAGCCGATGAGGCCTATTTCACTGGTAAGGTGATCTCGACCGAAACCGGGCCGCTGGAGATCACCCCGGTGATGGCCAAGCAGATTTACAAATATCTGCTGAAAAACGATTACACGGACGACGAGGATCAGGTTGCCGAAGCCTATCATGCTGCGAAAGCCAGCGGCACTATGGCTGCTTTGCCACCCGAGCTAGCACCACATGCCGAGCATATCTTTGGGCTGATCGACAGTGTATTTAGTGAATCCCAGTTGCCAGATGTAGGTGACGATCGCAAGCCAAAGACCAATCCGCTGAACACCAATTTCGAGAAGAGAGAGTTTAAGGAGCTCTGGAACCGTATAAATCGGAAAGCGGTATATCGTGTGGAATTCGATTCTAAAGAGCTTGTCCATAACAGCATCAAGGTAATGGACAATGAGCTGAGGGTGACGCCTTTGCAATACACCATTCAGGGCGGTGAGCAAGTCGGACAAGTAACGCATGATCAGGTTAAGGCCGGGCAAGGATTTGAGATTCGTGAAACCGTTACGGAAGAGCACAAAGCGTCGATTCATTCCTCGGTTGCCTACGATCTTCTGGGCAAGCTTGCAGAGAGCACGCAGCTGACTCGCAAAACCATAGCCGAAATTCTGAGTGGCATTCAACCGGCTGTATTCAAGCAGTTCAAGCAGAATCCTGAACATTTTCTAGCAGAGGCGACTCGTCTGGTCAACGAGCAAAAGGCGACTATCATCATCGAGCGGCTGACCTATGACGGTATCGCCGAGACTCACGATATAGACATCTTCACCGCCGGGCAGAGTAGCCAGGATTTCACCAAAGCCAGCGAAAAGCTCCGGAACCACATTTACGACTATGTGATCACCGACTCCAAAGTGGAAAGGGAGTTCGTGAAGGAGCTGGATACCAGCGCCGAGGTGGTGGTTTACGCAAAACTGCCCCGCGGATTTCTGATTCCCACTCCTGTCGGTGATTACAACCCGGACTGGGCCATTTCCTTCAAGGAAGGCTCGGTCAAGCACATTTATTTCGTGGCAGAGACCAAAGGCTCCATGTCCAGCATGGAACTGCGCGCCATCGAGCATACGAAAATTGAATGTGCCCGCAAGTTCTTCGAGGAGATCAATCGCAAGATTGATCCAGAACATGTTAAGTATGACGTGGTGACAAGCTATGGAAAGCTGATGGAGATTGTTGGTATGGCGGCAATCAATTGAAAGCAATTATTGGTGGTTACATATGAAAGTTTCCCTGATTCCCGATGAGCGCATAGGTCAGGTTCACGCTGCAGAGAACACATTGTTGTGTTCGGAGTGCTTCTGGATTGGCGTATAGGACATTATTTAATAAATGGAATGCAGGACATAAGGAAAAGAGCTTGTGAAATTTATCCACGCAGCAGACATTCATCTCGACAGTGCTCTTCACGGATTAGAACGATACGAGGGCGCACCCGTAGAGGAAATCCGCAGTGCCACGCGCCGTGCTTTCGACAACTTGATTGAGATGGCGATCGATGAGCAAGTGGCATTCGTGTTACTGGTCGGGGATCTGTATGACGGGGACTGGAAGGACTACAACACTGGCCTCTATTTTGTTGAGCGCATGGGAAGGCTACGCGACGCCAGTATCCGTGTCTTTATCGTGGCTGGCAACCATGACGCAGCCAGCCAGCTTACAAAGCACCTTCGCTTGCCTGACAACGTTACTCTATTTTCAACCAGAAAACCTGAGCGGGTTGTCCTGGACGACCTGGGTGTGAGCATTTGCGGGCAGGGTTTTGCAACACGGGCAGTCACGGACGATATTTCACAAGGCTATCCGCAAGGTGATCCGCACCTCCTGAATATCGGCTTACTGCATACCTGTCTGGACGGTAAGCCAGGCCATGAGCCCTATGCTCCTTGCACGGTTGATGGGCTGCGCTCCAAAGGATACCAGTATTGGGCATTGGGCCATGTGCATAAACGGGAGGAAGTTAGCCAAGCCCCGTGGATTGTATTTCCGGGCAATATCCAGGGAAGGCATATTCGTGAGACAGGCCCAAAAGGCTGTACTTTGGTCACGGTGGATGGTGGAGAGATTGG
>DDNV01000006.1:21024-32615 GCA_002341315.1 Cellvibrionales bacterium UBA2511 | reverse complement strand
AGAACACCGCGACCTTGATGTGATGCGTTGGTCCATTTGCGAACTTGATGTTTCTGCTACAGAGACGGTCGATGACATCTATGAGCAAGTGCGTGAGGGGCTGCAGTTGGCATTGGATGCCGCTGAGGGGAGGCCAGTGGCTGTGCGCCTGGTTCTGTACGGGGCTTGCTCTGCACACCTGAAGTTGCATGCTGATCGTGAACACTGGATTCAGGAGTATCGAGCCTTGGCAACCGGGCTCGGCGGTGCTGGCATTTGGTTAGAGAAAATTTCCATCAAGACGAGGCCCGCCATTTCCACGGATGATGTACTTGAGCGTGATGATGCGTTGAGTGGCCTGCTACGTGCCATCCACGACATGGAACTGGATTCCTCGGTTCTGGACGAACTGGCAGATGAAATGTCCGTGCTTCGTCAGAAACTCCCCGCCGAACTGCTGACTGGCGATGACCCCTTTGATCCAGCTAATCCGGAATTCCTCAAAGAGACGCTGGAGGATATCAAGGAGCTTCTCGTCAACCGCTTGCTGACCACGGAGAACAGGTCATGAAGATTCGGACATTGAATCTGGCAGCATTCGGGCCTTTTACTGAGCGGGAGTTGGCGTTTAACGAGGTGGGGTTACATCTCGTCTATGGCCCTAACGAGGCGGGAAAGAGCTCGGCTCTGCGCGGTTTAAAGGCTCTGCTTTATGGTATCGATGAGCGTACGCTTGATAACTTCATTCACGCCAATGATAAACTCCGTATCTACGGTCAATTACAGAATAATGATGATCGTGAGCTCGCTTTCGGCCGGCGCAAAGGCCGGAAAAATACCTTGCTGTCACCCGATGGTGAAGCGCTTGATGAACAGGCACTGGCGCCGTTTCTCCAGGGCGTGACACCAGAACTCTTCGAATCGCTTTTCGGGATCGATCATCAGGCATTGGTGCAGGGTGGGAATGAGATCCTTGAGCAAAAAGGGGAGGTCGGTCAGGCACTGTTCTCCGCGTCGCTTGGTAGTCACGCACTGCACGCCGTACTTGGGGACCTGGATGATTCGGCGAAAAATCTTTTTCTACCCGCTGGTTCAAAGCCGCTGATCAACTCAGCCATTCGAACACATTCGGATCTGAGGGCTGAGATTAGAAAGTGCTCGCTCTCGTCCAGAGAGTGGGATGAACATCGCCGTGCATTGGCACGTGCAGAGGAAGAGCTGAAGCGAATTCAGACTGAGCTGGCGGACAACCGGACGGAGATAAATCGTTTACAGCGCATCAAGCGCGTTTTACCGAAACTCTCAAAGCGACGCGAGCTTTTTCAGGAGTTGGAATCGCTGGGCGACGTTGTCATCCTTCACGATGATTTTTCTGGCCGTCGCCGGAAGGCAGTCAATGCGTTGGAGACCGCTCAAGCCATCGTGGACAAGGCAACCCCTCGTCTTGAAGGCTTACAACAACAACTTGCAGCGTTATCCACCAATGACGCCTTGCTGGAACAGGCAGAGAATATTGAAGATCTTCACGCGCGCCTGGGTGGCCATCGAAAGGCACAGCAAGATCGACCGCATCTTGAAGCAGAAACCAAGCAATTATTGGCAGATGCCGAGTCAATACTTAAAGAGAATCGCCCTGATTTCGAATTCAAGGATATTGAGCAATTACGTCCCGTAGTGGTAAAGCGGCAGCCTATTGCCAATTTGGGCAATAAAGAAGTCGTCCTGAATGCTCGGGCAGAACAGGCCGAGACCAGCCTGCGTGAAACAGAAAAGCGCCTGCAGGCCGCCCGCAAGGAACGTGACGAAATCGCCGAATCAGGTTCTACGGATGCACTGCAGCGGGCAATAACCGCCGCCAGGAAGCAAGGGGAGTTGGACGCATCCATCCAGTCTACTCAGAGTCTACTTGCAAGCCAGAAAGCAGAATGTGATGACAACTTCTCAAGACTCACGCTTTGGCAAGGTGAGCTGGATGAAGTGGCTCGCTTGGCGTTACCAAGCCGGGAAAGTATCCATCAATTTGAAGAGAGCTACGCTGATCTCTCAAAACGTATTCAACGGCTAGAGGAGAAAAAGGACGAGCTAATCGATGCTTTGCAGGATACATCGCAGAGGCTCGATGAAATCGAGCGAGTCGGGGAGGTGCCGACGGAGGTTTCTCTCAAACAAGCCCGATCAGAACGCGATGCAGTCTGGCAGTTGCTGCGTCGCCAGTGGATAGGTAGTGAAGACGTATTAGTCGAAGCGAGTGAATACCAGGCTGAAGGCACATTGCCTGAAGCCTTCGAAAATCGCCTTGCAAGTGCCGATGAGGTATCCGATCGGCTGCGCCGTGAAGCAGACCGGGTTCATGCGCTGGCAAGCCTTCAGGCCAAGCAGGAGGGAGGGCAACAGCAAGCTCAGAAGTTAGCCGAGCAGCTTGAGGCAACAAGCGCTGAAAAAGCTCAACTGGATTCGGATTGGCAGGAATTGTGGGCACCCAGTGAAATTGATCCACGCACTCCGCGAGAGATGAGAGCCTGGCTGGATGCCTTTGAAAAACTTCGTGATCAGGTGACGCAGCTTAACCTGTTTCGCCAAAAAGAGACTGAGCTTGAGCAGAATCGTAGCACGCACCTCCAGAGACTTAATGCACAACTGATACAACTGGGAAGAGCTGCGTCCACATCAAACGAGCTTGAAATTTCGCTCCTAGAGTGCGAGGCGTTAACCGGTCAGCTTGATGAAGCAAAACGCAAACGGGATTCATTGAGTAAGGAAGTTAAGGATCGAGAATCTGACGTTGAATCATTGAATGAAGAGCATCGATTGGCAACAGAGGCGCTCGAAGCATGGAAGGCACGGTGGGCAGCGCAGATGCAGAGTGTTGGCTTGCGAAGCGAGACCGAACCATCGGAGGTTGATGATTTCTTTGAAAACCTCAGAGCATTGTTTTCAAAACTGGGTGAAGTAGAAAAACTTCGCATACGTATCAACGCCATCGACGAAGATGCAGCGGCGTTCCGCGGCGAGGCCGAAGCTATGGTCGTCGCAATTGCTCCGGATCTTGGAGATTTACCCGCAGACGATGCCGTCGTTCGCCTTAACGCACTATTGTCAGAAAACCGGTCAAGACAGACCAAGCGGCAACAGATTGTAGAACAGATCGAACAGGCAACGCAGGAGATACAGGATTCGAACGCTTCCATTCAGACGATGACAGATCGCCTGGATGTGTTATGTGTGGAAGCAGAATGTGATGGCCATTCCCAACTTGAGGCGGCGGAACGTCAGTCCGCTGATTATCTTCGAATCAAGGGTGCCATTGATTCGATAGAGCAGGAGATCCTGGATACAGGTGAGGGCAGTACCATTGCGGAGTTGGAGGCACAAGCGGAGGGCATTGATCCAGATAGTTTACCGGGACGAATCACAGAATTGAACAATAAGATCGAGGATGAGCTCGAGCCCAAGCGTACTGCACTTGCAGAGGCGAAAGGGCGTGAGGAAAAAGAATTAGAACTTATGGACGGCAGTGATCAAGCAGCGGTGCTGGCTGACCAGGCCCAGGCCACACTTGCAGGTATTCGTTCAGACGCTGAGCGTTATATTCATGTGAAATTAGCCGGCAAGATATTGCGTAACCAGATCGAACGTTATCGTCAGGAAAATCAGGGACCACTGGTCAAGCGCGCCAGCGAACATTTCTCTGCACTGACACTTGGGTCGTTCAATGGCCTCATGACCGATTTCAATGAAAGGGATGAACCCATCCTCGCTGGCATTCGTCCAGAGGGAGAGCGTGTGACTGTGGAAGGCATGAGCTCAGGGACGCGGGACCAGCTCTACCTGGCGTTGCGTCTCGCGTCTTTGGAAAAATACATGGAATCGTCCGAACCGATGCCTTTCATTGTGGATGACATACTTGTGGACTTTGATGATGCTCGTTCACAAGCTGCATTGCATGCACTCGCTGAATTATCTGAGAGGACACAAGTCATTCTGTTTACTCATCATTCTCGGGTTGTTGAGCAGGCAAGGACATTGCGAAACTCGACCCAAATCCAAGTGCATGAGCTTTAATAAAACGAGATAGTCAGTGACTAAAGATTGGATCAGCTATCTTACAGCAGCGTTTCGACTCGTCGACCTCCATGACAGCGCGCGGAGTTTCGGATCTGCGCCCACTTCCCTTAAGGAAGAGCGGACAGGTCGGAGTGATGGGGTATGGCTCCATCTGGCTTGCCATTTACTTTCCTACCTTGATGAATGTGACCTGGAAACAAATGAAGGCTGGAATCCTATTGGTCCATTTGTCAAAGACATGTGTGGGCGACATGGAAGCCTGAATGACGACGATGTCCAACTGGTCATTAGCTATCTGTCCACGCCGACTGAGGTCTATTTCATAAAAGACGAGCTGACCAAGGATCAACTGCGCGTAGCCAGTACAAAAGACACAGCTCTGATTGAACGTCGATCGATTCGAGGGCAGACGGATTTGTGTCGTTTGACCCAGCGCGGCCGCTTGGCTATCACCCTGGCAAAGGCTTCTCATAATTGGCTCTACACTCATCATGATGCTGACAAGCTCATGACGGCGCTATTGTATGGAGAATTCCACGATATTCCAAAGCAATGTGCTTCTCTTGGACAGTCGATTCGAGCGTTCGCGCATGAAATCACCCGGACTATGGAGCAACCCGGACAGAATGAGGTCATTGCACATTTTCTTGATCGCGGCAATCAGTATCTTGATTCCATCCGGAAGGTTCAGACCGCTGTACAGAATGCCCGTGAACAACTGGGGACCGCGGATGTGCGAGAGCGCTTTAACCAATGGTTCGAACAGAATGAAGGGGTGGGACTTGATCTCGGGATGATACGCCGTACGCTGGATGAGCTTATGCAGACGGTTGAACGCTTGAGCCGTCGTTTCTCCGCATTTCTTCATCAGGTCACTGATACACAACGTGAAGTGGTTGGTGCCATTCCGTTCGAGAAGGCAGCGCTGGCGTTCGTGTTTCAGCCGCCTTCGCTTGCAGTAATGGATATGTTGACCGGTAATCTCGGGGCGTGGCTGCTAGAAATGTGTTTCGGTGCCCCGGAGGACATGCAGGGCATTCTCCGAGCGGAAATTGATCGGCATCAGGCCAGTCAGCCGAAGGTTTTTGGGGAAGACGCTGGTGCTACGCGCGAACGCACTGTCATGGAGCTGTTTGTTCATGAACACCGTGATGCAATGTTTTCTGCCTTGAAAGCAGGCCCAGTTCGGCTCGGTACAGCACTCACAATGGGCTGGGCAAAGATCGGTGACCAGTGTCATTTGACCGAACTCGTTGGCGTCTATAGCGCCCCTTCATGGCTGGGCCATGGTACAGACTCCATCCAGCTTACACTCAAACCAGGCAGCCTTGACGCTCGTGTTGACGGGCGTACTTGGCTGGCTGGAGACGATATCGAAATGCAGTTGATTCAAGAACAGGGTGGGAACAATGAACCTGAATGATATGGGACAGCTACACGCCTTTCTCATGCGGTACCGCTGTATTGAATCACGCCCGCGTAGCCGGAAGTTGCGGCGCAACGAAAGTGAATTGGCGGGCATCTTAATCGAGGCTGGCGCTGAAGGCCTTGAGAAGATGAATCATTTTCTCGCGGGCCAAGGATTGGATCTGATCGAGTTTACGGATACGGACATGCCGGGTATCACCACGGGTGGCAGGGTGTGGGTACTTGCACGCAGTCCGGAAGCCACGCCTCCAGCATTCTTTTCGATTGACCAAGTGATGACGCGCATGAAGTTGCGGGATGATACCCGGGAGATAGCGGCAGTCTGGTATCTGCATATCTGGCTTATCCATCTGGCGCTTCTGTACACCCACAAGGGGCGGGCGGTGTCGGCGGTCTCTGGGTATCTGGATAGTGCCTTTGAAGAGGAGACCTTAATCCAGGGAGTACGGGATCACATTGAACGGGTTCGAAGCATTGGCCTTGATGCTGGGGCAGAAAAACGTGTCTATGAGATCCTAACAGATGAAAGGGGCACGGATATTGCCAAACGGGTCCGGGCATTTCTAGGACTGATGGTGGACTCTGGATTGCTTGGGTGTGCCGACAGCGGTGTTTACGAACAAACCTTACTAGGTGCTGTGGAGATCAGTCAAAGCTTTAGTCGGACCCTGCAGCACATCCTTCCGGACGAAGATGCACTGTCCAATATTGTCAATCTCTCCGCACCGGTAGCTGAGAAGGGCGAAGAGGAAGAAGCCTGGCCGGAGGAAACGGAGTAACCATGTCAACGATCAATCGCATAGAAATCGCCAATTTCCTTAACCTCAATGGTGAGGGAGAGTCGGAGGCATGGGATCCGCGTTATCGCGTTGTCACCTTCAACTTCCATGGTCAGTCCACGGCATTGAACATGACAAACGGCGTAGGCAAGACTAGCAATGTTGAGGCGTGGCTTGCTCTTCTCACTCGAGATCCGCAGCTGATTTCTCGAACCCGCGAAAAGATGGCGCCGGAGCGTGACGGTTACTACTCGCACATTCGTATTGAATTCGTCGTCCCCGAGCGGGGTACGGCAGCACAAGATGATTTTTTCGTCCAGCAGGGATCGCCGGTAGCCGGCAAGGAAACCTGGGTGTTTGGTATGTATGGCTATCGGTCGGCAGGGAGCATCAACTTCTACTACTACCGCGGCAGTTTGGAACAAGTGCCGGTGGCCGATACAACTGGCGGGGCTGTAACTTTGTTGCCTAACAAAGAATTTCGCGCAGTGCTAAAGGCCGCAGAGCGCAATAGGCATAATCCTGTCCGAGAGGACTGGATTGCCGAGTTGAGCTTACATGTTTCCCCCATCAGCATGCGACGCCAAGCGGAATATCAAAAGCGAGGAGGCGGCGACAAGAGTGCAGAGCTGTTTGCTCTTAAGAGTCGCAAAGGTGAGAATTATGACGTTACTTTCTTCTATGAAGTCATCGCCCCAGAATTGCTGTCCGGGCTCATGGATCGAGAAGGAGAAGAAGGCGAACACGAGTTCGAGGATACCATCCTCAACGCTGTGATGGATGTGATTCGCACACGCCACAACACCCTTCGAAAGAAGATCGAGTTGGAAAAGGTGGAAGAGGTGCTAGGTGTTCTGGACGAAAACGCACAGAAAGCGGCGGAGGCTGAACAGGCGCAGAAACAATATGAGCAGCAACGAACGCGCATGGCTCAAGACGTTGCGCTGCTTCGGAATTTGATTCAGGAACAGCCGCTGCCGGGGATTCCTGAGTCACCAACCGGGAAGGATTTTATCGATAGGCTAAAGGCCAGCATTATTATTGAACCGGGAGATCGGGACTATCGGGTTCTTGATGTCGGCATTGCTAGTTTGACAGGGGAATCAGTCGGAGCTCTTAATCAGCGTGCTCGTCGGGTCCAGTCAGAAGGGCGTAAAATTCCGCAAGTTATTGTAATACCTTGTGATAGTTCATCTGGAGAGCGCTCGGGCTCAAAACCTAGTTCCTACACTCCAGCGGCGGCGCGTGAACTGGTTGAATCGAGTAGTAAGTGGGCTAATGGTCTCACTCGACAGATGGCGTTGGAGCTGCTCGATGATCTTGAGACGTGGTTCTTGGGTCAGGCAGCGCATCGTAATCGGTATCGCACTGAGCGAAATGAGCTTGAATACGATATCGAGCAGTTGGGACGGGATTTGAAGACCCAGCAGGAACGCAGCAATACGGTCGCACACGAACTCGATGGCCTGCGCGATCAACAAACGCGTATGAAAGACGATGAGGCTGCGTACAGAGATGTACAGGCCAGCGGAGAATTCACTGAAGACGAATGGAGTGACCCGGGTCGTACAGCAGAACAGGTAGTGGTTGAGTATCAAGAGGCTGATCAGGCTCGGATGGAATTTCTTGCCGAGAAGGCGAGTATCGATGCACGGAAGCCACAATGGGATGACTTTATCCGTCGATTCCCAGAGTCGGCCGATCCGGAAATAGTTCACCAGCAACACGAGGAAGCGAAGCAAAGTGCCGTTCAGCGCCTAGATGAGGTCAGCCGGCAGAAGGATCAGGCAGAAGACGAAGGACGAACTCTACATGAGAAGGCATTAGAAGGAGAGTCAGCGGTCTCCCGATACCGGAGCCTGGTGGAACAATTCGCTCGACTGGACACAGGTCTCGGGATCTATGCCAGGGTGTTCGGCGATGAATCACCCATCCGGCTGGATAACAAGGTGGTTCAGGAAAAGGTGCATACGGAAGCTGATATTAACGCAACGTGCGAGAAGATCGTGGTGTTCGAATCAATGATGGACGATCTGACGCGGTTTTGCAGCGAAACGGGGGCCTCCTCTCCAACCGATTGGTTGTCAGCGTGTGAGGAAGAGCGAGCCAAGCTACAGGCGCGTAAGCCAGTAGTAGCGCGGGAAAAGTCCGAACTAACACGTCAACGTCAGGACCTCGAGGAGGAACAGGTTGCGGCCAGCCCTTCCGCCAGACAGGCGCTGGACTATCTTGAAGCAGAAAACGTCCATTTTACTCCGCTACATCGTTCAATCGAAGCGATGAGCTTGGATGATGATCGGCGGCGTGAAGTGCTTTCCTGTTTCTCTGCAGTCCTATTTGCACCGGTGGCGGCAACGGATGAAGCAGCTCTCGCAGCAGCAGCATGTCTTGCTCAATACGATCTCCAGATCCCTGTATTTATGGCCGCTGGCTTGGAGTCCTTCGCACGGGACGGGGATTTGAAGGCCGATAAGGACCAGGAGTTTTACTACGGGCTGATTGCCGGTGTCACCACCCGGGCTGTCGCGTGCCTACTAGATCCAGGCCTCGTGGAACGCGAGAAGGAACGTCTGGATAGTCTCATTGGCAATTTGGTTCAAGAGGCAGGTGAGATCGAGCGCAGGTTAAAGGAAACGGCCGAAGGCGCACCCTTGATTGTACTGGCCCGTAAGGCGCAACTCGCAGTCGAGGCCAGTGCTGAATCAGAGCTAACGCAACAGCGCGAGCATCTGAAGATTCTCGAAGATCGTCTACCTATCTTGAAACAGCGCGCATCGGACGAATCACTGAATGCCATTCGGGCAGCTCAGGAGTTTGACCGGCTCGGTGGTCAAAGGAAACGTGATGAGGTAACCCAGAACCTAGAGGAACAAGAACGACTGCTGGATGACCTCAGGCGCGCAGTGGAAAAGAATCGAATTCATCGCGAAACATTGGTTCAGAACGTGACTGGGGCACGGCGGCGTTTGGAGGAAGCGTACCCTGCTGATCTTATGGTGTTACTGGAACAGGCGAAGCAGTTCTCGATTCAAGGAGGTGTCGAGTTCCTCAAGTCCGCACCACGCCGCGAGCAGGAACTGGAAGAAGAGTTGAGGCGGGCGAATGCCCGCAAGGAGTACCGTCTGAGCCTAGTTCGGGCGGCAGCATATCTGACCGCAATGCAACGGGCACGAGAGGGAGAGGACATCAACGGGCTGATCGCCAAAAAGAAAGGTGAACTCAAGCAGGTGAAGACAGAGGTTGAACGTGTGTCCGAGAAGCGGAACGAATTAATTTCGCGCCGCAAGCCCTTGGACGACGCAATGAAGGCTGTCGATCAGGTGGCTCAGTTGGCTCAGCAGCATTTTCAACCAGCGTCGAGGGTGGCTCTCGATCTGTCGGGGAGGAATATTGATCGCGAGCAATTGGAATCCAATGAGATTTTCCAACAAGCCGAAGTGCTACGCGTGGCTGTCGAGAGAAGGGATGACCTGGCGGAGGTGGTTCGAGAGGCGGAGGCACTCCAGGATTTACTAAGTCAGATGGAGATTGAAAGGGACCTACAAGAGTTGCGTAGCCTGAAAAATCAGAGTGACAGTCACAGGAATGCATTTCTTGAGTCAGTGCAGCAAGCGAGCAAGCATGAAGGGTTAAGTGACGTCGAACGAGAGAGACTGCAGACGGTTCTATATCTTAGCGGTACGCAACTAGTTATTGCTATGGCACGGGATATCCGTGAGATCTATGAGCGAGAGCGATCTCTATATGAGCAGGCCGCGGAGGCAGAAAGCGTGAGCCGCTCACTAGTGACAAAGCGGATCGGTTACTTTATTGAATCGGCACAGGACAATCTGGATTTATTTAAACGTGTGGCCAGGGCAAAGCACGGCGATGAGCCGGCACATTTCCAAGTATCAGCGGATATGATCTCGCGTGAGGAATCGGAAGCATTGATAGAAAATATAATCGCCACGCTGGATGAAGAGGAGGCGGCACGCAAGAAGCGACAAAAACGAGGGATGGAAAATAGCGAGAGTGATGATCAGTATCGAGGGCGGCTGCGTGATCTCATCCGACAAAATACCTATCGCCGTATTTTTAGATCGCCTTCGGTTAAGTATGTGAGTCCTCATATTCGAAATGACGAACGTCCACGACCCTTAACTCAGAGCCTCAGTAGCGGGCAGCGCACGGCCATGACCTTGCAATGGATTATCCGGCTGGCGGAGTTTGCTATATCTAGAGAACTACAAGGATCTATCTCACGAGTTTCCGCACGCCGGCGCGCCAGAGAGCGTGCCCAGAGCATTCTCTTTATTGATGGGCTGTTCTCTGACCTATCTGATGAGCAGCTTATCCGGGAAGCCATGAGCGGCATTCGTAATACCCGAGGGCGCTTCCAGTTGATCGGTTTGATACACAACACGAAATACACGAATGACTTCGATGTGTTTCCCGTACTGCTCTTGGGGAAGGTATTCACTGGTCGCAATGGTTCCGGAGGGTGGGTCCGTGTCGACGAGCAGAACGAAGTGACCAGTACGTCGTTGGCTGACACGGTGCAGGTGGCGGAGATCCGCAAGGAGACACGGCCAGCTGTGATTGATGGATGAGCTACATGCTGTTGCGTGACCGCATTACCAATCATCTCCGCAAGAGAGCCCGGACGAGTTCGTCATTACGTGGGAATGGATTGGTTGAGCGACTCGTGCGTGATCTCCAATGCGATCGCACGGATGTACTCCGGGTGTTCCGGGAACTGCGCACAGAAGGAATCCTTGTATGCGATGATTGGCTACGGGACGAACCCCTCAGCAAGGTAACCATCAATCTTCGGGAGGAATCCAATCCGACTGCAGATATCTGGCATGGTGTTCTGGAACAGGCCGCCAAAATGCAGGGCGAATTCGCGACATTGGAGCCTTTGGCTGAAGTCATGGAGGGGTTCCATGCATCCGAGATGTCGAGGCTGTTGAGTGGTCTCATCTCATTGAAGCAAGACCAAGAGCGTCTGCACAATACGCCTAGGTTTGAGGTCAGTGCCCGGTATCTACTCGGCTCATCCAAGTTGCTGGACTCTTTGCCAACCGCGTCTTTGCGACAGTTCGGCATTGATGTCAGTCGTTTCCCAACCTTCCCCGGGTATGTGATGGTGGCAGGCCCACCCGATCCTTGCGTAGTAGTATTAGTTGAAAACCCACACTCCTTCGAGTGTGCGATCGAGGCTCCGGGTACGGACAGAGCAGCTTGGGTGTGTACTTATGGTTATGGGCTAAGTTTAAAATACAGCCAACATGGTGAGCAGCTTGCTGCGATTCTTGAGAGCCGGATACCTCCAAGGACGCTGGTTCGAAAAGGCAG